>JAGPWA010000016.1 GCA_018066715.1 Porticoccus sp.
CCATTTGTACCGCCCATTCCCGGAAAAGATCAGGATCATTGTCTGGTTTACCGCACCATCGAAGACCTGGAAGCGATCACCGACTCAGCTAAGACCAGCAAAGTAAATGTTGTTGTCGGCGGAGGCCTACTGGGACTTGAGGCTGCCAGCGCCCTAACAAACCTTGGACTGGAAACTCATGTGGTTGAGTTTGCTCCCCGATTGATGGCGGTTCAGCTGGATGAAGGTGGCGGCAAACTGTTGCGTCGCAAGATTGAGGATACAGGGGTAACTGTACACACAGAGAAAAACACTCAGGAAATTGTCGCCGGCGAAACCTGTCGTTATCGCATGAATTTTGCCGATGGTTCCTTTCTTGAAACCGATATGGTGTTGTTCTCCGCAGGGATTCGCCCGCAGGATGAACTAGCTCGAGAATTCGACTTGGAAATAGGTGAACGTGGCGGCATTGTTATTAACAATCAGTGCCAAACCTCTGATGAAAACATCTACGCCATCGGCGAATGTGCCCTTTGGGATGGTCGAATTTTTGGCTTGGTAGCCCCTGGTTATACCATGGCCAAAGTAGCTGTATCGCATATTACAGGTGGCACTGAGACGTTCACCGGTGCCGATATGAGCACCAAGCTCAAACTACTCGGCGTCGATGTCGCCAGTATCGGCGATGCCCATGGTAATACCCCCGGCGCACAGAGCTATGTTTACACTGATGAAATCAATGAAGTCTATAAACGACTGGTGGTTTCTGAAGATAACACCCGTTTGTTGGGTGCCGTATTGGTCGGTGATGTAGAAGCCTACGGCAACTTACTGCAATTTAAACTCAACGATATGGCACTACCGGATAGCCCGGAAGCACTGATTGCACCCTCTATTGGCGACGCACCGGCAATGGGAATGGGAGCCTTACCAGACACTGCTCAAATCTGCTCTTGTTATGACGTATCCAAGGGCTCTATATGTAGCGCCGTGCAAAATGGCTGCACCGATGTGGGGGCCGTCAAGGCAGAAACTTCCGCCGCCACAGGCTGTGGTGGCTGTGCCGCCATGGTTAAACAGGTGGTAGACAGCGAGCTGGCCAGCTTGGGGATTGAAGTCAATAACAATCTCTGTGAGCACTTTGGCTACTCCCGTCGTGAACTGGCCGACATTGTCAGAATTAAAGGCATCGCCACCTTCGATGAATTATTGAATAAATACGGCACGGGGCTGGGCTGTGAAATCTGTAAGCCTACTGCGGGCTCTATTCTCGCCTCCTACAACAATGAATATATCCTGAAGGAGGAGCACATTGGGCTGCAAGACACCAATGATGTCTACCTCGGCAACATGCAAAAAGATGGCACCTACTCCGTGGTACCTCGTGTACCCGGTGGTGAAATCAGCCCTGAAAAATTAATTGTGCTGGGTGAAGTGGCTAAGGAATATGACCTATACACCAAGGTAACCGGGGGCCAACGCATCGACTTGTTTGGTGCGCAGCTTCACGAACTACCGACCATATGGCGAAAACTGATTGATGCAGGCTTCGAAACCGGCCACGCCTACGGTAAATCCTTGCGCACGGTTAAATCCTGTGTGGGTAGTACCTGGTGCCGCTTTGGTGTTCAGGATAGCGCCTCCATGGCTATCGCTATCGAGGATCGCTACAAAGGGCTCCGCTCCCCCCATAAACTCAAGATGGCCGTATCCGGCTGTACCCGCGAGTGCGCGGAAGCCCAAAGCAAGGATGTCGGTATTATTGCCACTGAAAATGGCTGGAACCTCTATGTGTGTGGCAATGGTGGTATGCGTCCTCGTCACGCTGATCTCTTTGCCACCGATCTCGATGATGAAACTTTAATCAAGTATATCGACCGGTTCTTTATGTTTTATATCCGTACCGCAGACCGCCTACAACGCACCTCCGTATGGCTGGAAAATCTTGAAGGCGGTCTCGATTACCTAAAAGAAGTCATCATTGATGACAAGTTGGGTATCTGCGGGGAACTAGAAAATGAAATGACCAAGGTCGTTGGAACCTATCAATGTGAGTGGAAAACCACCATTGAAGATCCAGAAAAGCTCAAACGCTTTAGTCACTTTATCAATGCCAATGCGCCCGACAGTAATCTCGCTTTTGTGAAAACACGGGGACAGCGTCGTCCGGCTACCGAGCAAGAAAAAATCACTGCCATCGAAGTTGTGGAGTAATTTATGAGTACTGCAATCAGCACTGAATGGGTCCGTATTTGTCAGGATGAAGACCTCTTAACCAATACGGGACTTTGCGCCCTGCACGATGGCGAGCAAGTGGCCATTTACAAAATCAACCCCTGTGCAGAATACAGCCAGGATTTATATGCCATCTCCAACTATGACCCCATTGGCAAAGCCAATGTGCTCTCTCGAGGTATTTTGGGAAATATTGGCGACCACCTGGTGGTAGCTTCACCGCTCTACAAACAACATTTTGACCTGATCTCAGGTGAATGCCTTGAAGATCCCGAACACCGGGTAAAAACGTACCAAGTACGACGCATCAATAACGAGATTCAATTGAAAAAAAGCGCCCAGTAACAGGTCATGTCGAGTACCTGAACAATGATTATCCACCTGCGACTCTCGAGCAAAGAACTGCCAAGTAAAAACCGGAGCTATTATGACCACTGAATCCTTCAACATATTTTCCTTCAAAGGGAAGATGAAAACACTCCACATGAGTTGGATTGCTTTTTTTATCACCTTTTTCGTGTGGTTTAACCACGCACCCATGTTGCAAGCCATTGCCCATTCACTCGGGCTATCTGGTTCTGAGATAAAAACACTGCTGATTCTTAACGTGGCGCTGACCATTCCTGCCAGGGTAATCATCGGTATGATGACAGACCGGTTTGGACCGAAGATTGTCTATTCCGGCTTATTAGCCCTTTGCTCCATCCCCTGCTTTATGTTCGCTATGGCTGACACCTTCACCCAAGCTGCGCTGGCTCGTTTCCTACTCGGCTTTATCGGTGCAGGGTTTGTCGTCGGCATCCGCTTGGTGAGTGAATGGTTTCCCGCCAATGAACTGGGCACCGCCGAAGGTATTTATGGTGGCTGGGGCAACTTCGGTTCTGCCGCAGCTGCCTTTTGTTTGCCCGTCTTGGCTCTGGTCTTTGGTGGTGATGACGGCTGGCGTTATGCCGTCGGCCTGACTGGTTTGATCAGCCTGTTGTTCAGCGTGGTGTTCTACATAAATGTTTCAGATACGCCTAAGGGTTCCACTTACTTCAAACCCAAAAATATTGGGGCTATGGAAGTCACGAGCAAAGGTGATTTCTTCTTCCTGCTCGCGATGAAAGTGCCCATGTATGCAGCGCTGGCGCTATTAAGTTGGAAGCTGTCCCCAGCGGGGGTTAGCCTGATATCTGAAACGGTTTGCATCACCATCTATGTAGGTTTAGTACTGCTTTATATCTATGAAGTCTTTATGACATGGAAGGTAAACCGGGATGTTTTTATCAATCCTGTACCGGAATTACACCAGTATAAATTTAAGCAAGTAGCCGTACTAAACATACTCTACTTCGCAACATTTGGCTCTGAACTGGCAGTGATTTCCATGCTACCGCTCTTTTTTGCCGACACCTTTGAGCTCACCCCGGTGGTGGCCGGCATGGTGGCTTCTGCCTATGCTTTTATGAATCTGATGTCTAGACCAGGTGGTGGCTGGCTGTCTGATCGATTTGGTCGCAAACCCACGCTATTGATTTTGACGGCAGGTCTGGCTGTAGGCTATTTACTGATGGCCATGGTCGATAGCCAATGGCCAGTTTGGCTCGCAGTACTTGCCGCTATGACTTGCTCTTTCTTCGTGCAATCTGGTGAAGGCGCGGTATTCGCCACAGTACCTTTGATCAAACGTCGTTTGACAGGGCAAATCGCCGGGATGACGGGTGCCTACGGTAATGTTGGCGCGGTGGTTTACCTGACTGTTCTTTCCTTCGTCGAGTACCAAACTTTCTTTATGGTGATTGCAGGAACAGCCGTATTAGGTTTTGTCACTCTACTGCTAATGGAAGAACCCAAAGGCAATATGGCCGAAGTCCACGAAGACGGCTCTATTGAATTAATCCCCATAACTTAACAGATAGACTCTTGGAGACCCTTTGACTGTAACTAGCGCCATGAAATCTATCGACTCAGCACCGGTTGATTCTCAACACCAAACGTTGCCCTCTGGACTGAGGGTGACCTTTGGCGGGCACTCCATTGCTGGCGTTAAAAATAGAAATGAAGATGCTTTTGCTATGTACCTGCCATCATCTGAAGGTACAAACCAGCTTAAGGGTATCACCACCTGTATCGCTGACGGTGTCAGTTGTAGCGAGAATGCTCAACTGGCTAGCCAAACAGCCGTCACCCATTTCATTGATGATTACTACAGCACACCGGATAGCTGGACAGTCCAGACATCGGCTGCCCGAGTGCTGTCCTCTCTCAATTCATGGCTTTATCATCATGGTAAGCAGGATTATCAGCCCCAAAACGGCGCAGTAACTACCTTCAGTGCAGCCATTTTTAAATCCAGAACAGCCCACCTGTTTCACGCTGGAGACAGCAGAATATACCGGCTTCGGGATGGTGGACTGGAGCAGCTCACCACTGACCACAGCACCAATGGTTCCGGAGGTCAGACTTACCTAAGTCGAGCACTGGGTATGGATAGCCACTTGGAAGTGGACTATATCCGTGCAGAACTGGAACAGGGTGATCTGTTTTTACTCACCACCGACGGGGTCCACGATGTACTGGCCCGAGACGAATTAATTCAAGCCACCAAAACACTCTCCCCAGAATCTCAGCCACCCAAAGACCCGCATTCAGAAAACGTACTGGAAACCGTGGCCACAACTATTGTCAGCCAGGCACTATCACAAGGCAGTGAAGACAATCTAAGTTGCCTGCTGGTTCATATTGAACAGTTACCGATAGAGGACATTAATGATCTCCATCGAAAATTAACCCAGCAAACAATTCCCCCCGTCATGAAACCAGGGATGTCCATCGACGGTTATCAAGTCCAACAGGTTCTGTACAGTGGTACGCGCAGTCATCTGTATCTGGTCACACACCCAGACCATAACGATCGATTTGTATTAAAAGCCCCATCCGCCAACTTTGCAGAGGATGTTCAATACCTCGAAGGATTCATGCGTGAAGAGTGGGCGGGAAGGCGTATCGATAACAAAGGTGTGATGAAAATCTTACCAAAGAATGAGAACAGTAAATTTCTCTATCACCTTTGTGAATATATTGAAGGGCAAACCCTGAGACAGTGGATGTATGACAATCCACAACCTTCGCTGGAAAAGGTCAGAACCATCACTCAAGGTATTATTCAGTCGTTGCGGGCATTTCAACGACTCGGCATGGTTCACCGTGACCTGAAACCCGAAAATGTCATTATTGATGAAAACGAACAGGTCAAGCTCATCGATTTTGGCACCGTGCAGGTAAGCGGGCTCAATGAGATAACCAGCCCGCTCCACGAAGAATGTCCCGTGGGGTCCGTCGACTATATCGCACCAGAGTACCTAATGAATCAAAAGGGAACCTATCGCTCTGACCTCTTTTCACTGGGTGTTATCGTCTATGAGATGTCGACAGGAAAGCTGCCGTTCAAACTATCAAATACCCATCGACAAACACCTAAAAATTTTGGTGCATGGCAATATCGCTCAGCGCAGGAATACCGTTCCGACTTACCCCTATGGCTTGACCTTTCTCTGGAAAAAGCAACCAGCCCCAGTCCAACGAAACGGTATTCTGCGCTCTCAGAGTTCTACACTGACCTCTGCACACCGAACCAAATCATGGTCAACAAACGAGAACATGCGCCATTACTAGAACGAGACCCCGTACGACTATGGAAAATAATTTCGGCCTTGCTTCTAGTCATTGTTGTGCTTCAGGCCGCCTTATAAAGTGACTCGAGCTCACGTAATCAAGGGGCTTAACCAGAGCCACTTAGCTAAATCGATAACATACATTTTGGAGAATACCGACCAATGAACAACCCAAGTCTGATACAAGCAAAAGACATCATGCATAGAGACGTGCTCAGTGTGTATGAAGGCTGGTCTATACAGCGTCTGGCTGACTTTTTCATGAAACACAAAATCTCTGGAGCCCCGGTTATCGCAGCTGATCATGAGTTGGTAGGTGTCGTCAGCGTTTCAGATATCTTCCATTTTGAGAATATGGATGAAGAACAACGGAAGTCTGCTCTACAAACCTGTTACCGCGACGCAACCAATACTGAACCCAATGTCATTGATCTTGAAAGCTGGAGTAAAAGTGCCCAGTACCACTGCACGGTCCACCAAATTATGGCACCCCATGTCATCAGTGTGACCGAAAACTCGTCGCTATCAGACGTTGCCACGCTAATGTTAGAACAAAACATTCACCGGGTGTTCGTCACCTGTGACAACTGTATTTCAGGCGTCATTTCCACCTCGAATATTCTTCAAGTTTTGGCAAACGATGAAACAGTATTGACCAAGGTTAGGCATACGGCCTAAACGTTAGTATTGAGCACCCAAGCCCTAAAACTACCAGCCCCTAATTGATTAAGGGGTGCGACATTTTGTCGCATCCTCAAAGCCAGCCTAGAACAGTAGAATTGCGTTTTCTCAATACCCTACTGGAAATAGACCCCTTGAAACGTATTACTGCATTGGCTTCACTATTAATCACCTCTCTTGCTCCCATGGCTTTTGCCGACCATAGCCATATGGAAGAGATCAACATCACGGGCCAAAAACCCTCCAAGCCCACCCCCATGGAGATCTCTCCTGCCGAGGTGCCCGTCATTGATGCAGCAGCCTTGTTGCAAAGAATGCCAGGCGCCAATATCAATAGTAACGGGGCACTCACGGGCATTGCGCAATATAGAGGTTTATACAGTGACAGAGTAAGTATCCATATTGATCATAGCCCCACTCTAACCGGTGGCCCCAATGCAATGGATACACCGCTTTCCTACACTCCCCCTATGCTGCTCAAATCTCTTGAGGTTCACCGAGGGATTGCCCCGGTCAGCGTCGCACAAGAGAGTATCGGCGGCCATATCACGGCCAAGCTTGATCGTGGTGAGTTTACTGACCAGGAAGATTTAACGTTCTCTGGCGCACTCTCAAACCGCTTTAATAGCAGTAGTGATGGGTTCAGTAATGGGGTTAAATCCGTCTTGGCCAACAAGAATCATAAGGTGGCTCTGCTAGCCAGCCACGATGAAGGTGATGACACTCGAATTGGTGACGACGACAAGCTTGGTGGTACTCAGTATCGTCGTAGCCGTTACGACATTAGCTATGGCTGGAAAAATGATGACACTGTGCTTGAAATCTACGCAGGCCAGTTAGACACCAGAGATACCGGCACACCCGCCCTACCCATGGATATCAGTCATATCGATAGTGATATGGTGGGCGCCAACCTGAGTAAAACCTTCGGTGAAGTCGTCGTATCAGGAAACCTATCCTACAATCATGTAGACCACGGCATGGACAACTTCTCCCAACGTCCAGAGCCCATGGCTCCCCTATTTCGTCAAAATAATGCCTCGGCTCATAATACTGCCTGGTCACTGCAAGCCAAATGGCCACTATCCCTTAGCTTATTCGGGACTGGTTCATCCGAAGGCTTCCTCACCGTGGGGGCCGATGGCAATGAAACCGTACACGACTCCACCATCACCAACCCCAACAACTCCCTATTCGAAGTTAAGAACTTTTCAGATGTTGAGCGCGATGGTTACGGTCTCTTCACTGAGTGGGAAGGTAACTTGGGAGCCTGGCAAGTAGAAACGGGGGTTCGCTACACCCGAGTCAGCATGGATAGTGATTCAGTTTATGCCACCGGCATGATGGGAATGATGGGAATGAACGCCGATTATCTGGCCGACAAGTTCAATAATGGCAATCTCGATAAGGATTACCACAACGTTGATTTGGTATTTAACGCCAGCCGGGCACTCAGCAGTAGTACTACGCTCAATGTAGGCCTGGGCCGTAAAAATCGTGCACCCTCCTATCAAGAGCGTTACCTGTGGCTACCTCTTCCCTCTACCGGTGGCTTGGCCGATGGTCGGAGCTACATTGGTAACCTTCGACTCAACAAAGAAACGTCCAATGAAATTACCCTCGGTGTTGACTGGGAGTCCAGTCGAACTTGGGCAACCCCCCAAGTTTTCTATCGCTATATCGACGACTACATTCAAGGTGTCCCGGCCTCAGATATGACCGCCAATATGGTCAGCATGATGATGAATGGCAAACCTGCTCTGATGTTCGATAACATCGATGCCAAAATGTATGGCCTTGATATGGGCTACGGTTATGCACTGACTGACAGTTTTAGCCTAGAGGGCAACTTGAGTTATGTTCGCGGCAAACGGGATGATAGTAATGACGATCTCTACCGTATTGCGCCACTTAACAATCGTCTTGCTCTTTTGTATAAAAAGAATGAACTGAAGTTAAAAATAGAGTCCGCCCTATACGCCAAACAGAACAAGGTCTCGGAGTTCAACGAAGAAGAAGAAACCTCTGGTTACGGGATCGTAAACTTGTCAGGTAGTTATCAATTAACCGAACAACTCTCCCTTTCCTCTGGCGTAGAAAACCTATTTGATAACCGCTATGAAGACCACTTGGCTGGTTATAACCGAAACAGTGATAGCGATATTGCCGTTGGCGACAGACTGGCTGGATCAGGAAGAAATGTTTATGTCGCGCTGTCACTTAAGTGGTAGTGGACTTAATTGATAATAGGTTCATCTGATACCATGACCCTATGCTACAAAATAAAAAGATCGCCATACATGACACATTAACTATCTCAGCGGCAAGGCAAAACCTTCGCCAACTGAGCATCATCAGGAACATCGCTCTTGGGGGCCAATTATTGGCCCTCCTTTTTTTTAGTCAGATTCAAGATATTGGTTTACCGATCATCACCCTGAGTATCGTACTGGCCTTGTACGGTGTCGTCATTGCAGCCACCTGGTGGCGCTCCTTTCAAAGCCCGGCCATTACCGAACCTGAATTTTTCAGTCACTTATTGATAGATATCCTATTCTTTACTGCCCTACTGTATTTTAGTGGCGGGGCCTCTAATCCCTTTGTCTCGTACTACCTCGTTCCCATCAGCATTGCGGCAACCACGCTCCCCTTACGCTATACATGGAGCATTGCCCTGCTTTCACTGGGTGCCTACAGCTGGCTATTAGTGACTTACCTCCCTATCCCAGCACTATCGCCTGCAATGGAACAAGGGAATCACCATGACAGCAGTAATAATTTGCACATTTTGGGTATGTGGTGCAATTTTTTGGTGAGCGCTCTGTTGATCACTTACTTTGTCACCCGCATGGCCAACACACTCAAACAGCAAGAGATAAAACTGGCCCAACAGCGGGAAGATCAGCTCCGGGATGAGCAAGTTATCGGTATTGGCACACTGGCGGCTGGTACCGCACATGAACTGGGTACACCGCTCAACACCATGAAAATTCTGGTGGATGAAATGAAGAGTGAAGTAAGAGATGAGACTAGGGACGAAAAACCAGATCTCGATGACGACCTGTCCATTCTGCAACAACAAATTGAGCAGTGTCGTACCACACTGAAGCAGCTGGTTATCACCGCAGAAACTGCTACAGATAGCCTTGAAGTCAAACCGATACGTGAATATTTCCACAAGTTACTGGAGCGCTGGCAGGTAATGCGCCCAAAAACCCAAGCCAATATTCACTACGCTGACAACCTCCCAGAGTGTAAAACCAGCTTTCATCCCACAGTGGCTCAATCGCTCACCAGCCTACTCAATAATGCAGCAGATGCCAGCCCGGAACAGGTAGATGTGGCACTATCCTGGGATATAAAAACTGTCGAACTCAGTATTCGAGATTACGGTGAGGGTATTGCCCAAAAACAACAGGAAACACTGGGCAAACCGTTTCATTCAGAGAAACCTGATGGCATGGGGCTTGGACTGTTTTTAACCCAAGCATCCATCAATCGCTACGGCGGAGA
>JAGPWA010000085.1 GCA_018066715.1 Porticoccus sp.
AATATTGCGTTCAACGGTATTGAGAACATTCAAGCCTGTGTAAAGAGAGACCGTTTTACCGCTACCTGTGGGGCCAGTAACGAGGATCATTCCCTGAGGCTGGTGAAGAGTCTCCAAGTAGGCCTGTTTCTGTTCGTCTTCATATCCCAGTGATTCAATACCTACCTGCGCGCTGGTTGGGTCAAGAATACGCAAGACGATTTTTTCACCAAACTGGGTGGGTAGCGTGTTGACCCGAAAATCAATGGCTCGATTTTTTGAGATTCTTAACTTGATGCGACCGTCTTGAGGTACCCGCCGTTCGGATATATCAAGCTGTGACATTACCTTGAGTCGAGCTGCTAGCCGAGGTGCCAGATTAGCTGGCGGCTTGGTAACCTCTTTTAGGATGCCATCCGTTCTAAAGCGTACCCGATAAGTCTTTTCATAGGGCTCAAAGTGTATATCTGAACAACCCTGTTTGATGGCATCAATCATCAGCTTGTTGATAAATCGTACAATGGGGGCGTCATCGGCATCCGATACATCATCACCGCCTTTATCGTCATCATCAATGGCTTCTATATCCAGATCATCCAGATGGACATCGTCCATGGTGTCCAGTGAGCCCCCAATATCTTCCTCTTGAGCGTTAAGAAACTTGTCTAGGGCCGCTTCCAGTTTGTCGTGTTCAACCAGCACTGTTTCCACAGAAGCACCTGTTTGGAAGCGAACTTCTGTGAGTGCTTGGTGGTTGGTGGGGTCGCTCTGCGCGAGGAATAGTCGATTGCCACGGCTATAAAGGGGTAATACTTGGTGTTTTTGAATGAGTTTTTTTTTGATTTTGTCTTTCGGGCAAGAGCTCAGATCGTGAGCCTCAATATCATAGAGTGGAATGCCAAATTCATTGGCCGCCACAGAGGCAATCAAATGCGCTGGTAACAGATTATTGTGAGTGAGATAGTGAACAAAATTGGTTTTGTCCTTCTCACTCTCAGTTATGGCGTCTAACGCGACGTTTTCGTCGAGTAAGCCATCAGCAACAAGGCGTTTTGGGAGCCCTTTTAGGGTGTTTGCGGTGTTCATAGGAGGCTGACTACCTGTCTGCTTTTATGTCAAGTATAGCGATGGTAATACATGCTGCGTCTTCCTGCTATAGAAGGGCTCATAGTTTGGTTGATAGGACAAACTACGACATGAATATGACAAATTGTGTCAGCCCATAATAAAACGGCAAGCTACGCCCCGGTATTTTAATCGGATGGCACGTACATTGCTTAGATAATAGCTGTCTTCTAAATAATTCAATTCAAGGGAGAGACACAATGAAGAAACAAGTGCAAAAAGGCTTTACTCTAATCGAGCTGATGATCGTAGTAGCGATCATCGGTATTTTGGCAGCAATTGCATTGCCGGCCTATCAAGATTATATATTGAAATCAAAAGTATCAGAGGCAATTCTAGCGGCGAGTGGTTGTCGTACAGCGGTAGCCGAAGTCTATCAAACAGCAACAGCCTCGAGTGCTCCTGATGCAAACGAATGGGGTTGTGGTGAAGGTACTAATTCAAGCCAATATGTTGAGAGTGTTGCGACGTCTGCGACTGGTATTGTTACTATTGCGATTCAAGGTACGGGGAATGATACTCTTGATGGAGGAAGTGTGGTATTAACACCTACAGATTCGACAGGTACCACATTGGCTGTGGCAGATATTCCTACTCAGGTCTTTCAGTTTGTTTGTACAGGTAGTGCTAATACTGAGCAGTGGATGCCAGGTTCATGTAAATAAGTTTGTTTATTTTAATAATAATGTGATTCTATTTAAGCCCCTGTTTTCAGGGGCTTATTTTTTTGGGTGAAAGAATAGTGTCTGACAATACACCGGTAGCGTTAAAAGAAAAATTATCCGCATTATCTGTCATCTTCGCCGGGTTAATCGCGGTAATATTGGTCTTGCCTATTATAGGGCCAATGAAGGTAGCCTTGATTGAGCCGGTAGTATTTAGATTGTCGGTATTATTAGTTGCGCTACCCATTCTATTAGCGGCTGTATTCTGGTTCCGAGGTTACCTATGTTATCGCGGAGGGTGTCATTTATATGCTTTGGCCGTAGTTGTTATTCTAAGTTTAATGGTCAGTATTTGGGCGTACAGCACTTATCAGGCATTATTCGGAACACTGCGATGGTTAGTTGCAGCACTATTTGCCTTGCTGGTTTATAACCTAGTTGAGAGCAAGCAAACCTTAAGAATATTAATGGCCTCTGCTGCGGTTGGCGGTGGTTTTATGGCGTTAGTCGGCGCACTACAATATTTGGTTGGTTGGGATTTTTACCTTTCTCCTCTATTTGAAGACCCTTGGCCAGCAGCAACGTCTGGAAACAAAAATCAGGCGGCCCAGTTTGTGGTGATGACGCTACCTTTATCCATTGGTATGGCTTGGAGTGGTCGTAGTCGAAGCACCGTTTGGATTTTTTCATTAATGTCAGCGCTTATGCTCGGCTTTCTTGTTTATGCTCGAGCTAGACAGGCCTGGCTAGCAGTGATTGTAGAAGGCGTATTTTTTCTCTTGGCAATTCGTTTTTTCGGGCTGGGGCTTAAATTAAATCAGAAAAAACAACGTAATAATCACTTGCCATTTGTGGGTTCTGTGTTCTTGTTCTTAGTGTTGATTTTGATGCCTCCGGTACAGAGCTCTTTTAGTTTGGAGAATACAGCCATAAATCGAATGATGCAGCGTAATGCTGTTTATTTTGAGGATGGTGCCGATTTTAATAGAACCTCTACGAGTCGGCTTAAAACGTGGAACGTTTCATTAGAGATGATACCAGACTTTTTGATGGGTGCTGGAGCTCATAACTGGGCCGTGCATTATCCAAAATATAATGCTGAATCAGAAAAAAACTATATCAATCATAAAAAAACATACGCTGGAGATATACATAATGACTATCTTCAACTTGTATTTGAATTTAGTCCTTTGGTCATTCTAGCGGGCCTAATGATATTGGTTGGTATTTATCAGAAGGGACGTAGAGTCTATCAATATAAAGACAGTGATTTTCAGTTTTATTTTTGGTTTTTTTGTGGGGGGCTGATGGGTCTTGCCGTTGTTATGTTTTTCTCATTTCCTCTCTCCAGAACTTTGCAGCCAGCCTATTTAGGTTTATATCTGGGAGCAATTGCAGCTCTTGATAAAAAAGATATTCGCCAAACTGTGTCGATGTCTACAGCCTCTAAATTTCCGATATGTGTATTTTTAATTGTTTTTGGGTGTGTTAGTTCATGGTTAGGTTACCGAATGGCCGTGGGTAATTACCACCTATGGGTGGCAGCGTCCTATCATAAGAAAATAGAAACAGAGTTCGCAGATAAAGAAAAGTACCCTGACGTAACCCCAGAGCGAATGCAGTTGGCAATAGGGTTAGGGCGATCAATTCAGAATGACCCTTTAAATAGTCGATTGGCTGCTGACCGTGCAGCATTGTATACATACCTTGTGTTATCCGAAGAGAATCTGAAGCATAAAGAATTTTATGCCAATTTGGCTAAACAACAGTTTCAGAGAGCCTATCAATTTATGCCCTATGCGGGGTTTCTTCATAATTTAAATGCACGTATGTTAAAGGCCATAGGTGATATAGATGGTCAAGAGAAAGCGCTATTGCAAGCGGTAAAATATGCGCCAGGTGATGCTCGTTTTGTAAAAAGTTTGGTAGGGCTGTATATAGAGAAAGAGCGCTTGGAAGAAGCATTTGTGATTGCAGATGGGTTTATGCAGCGTTTTTATGAGGGAGAAATGGTGCTTCTTTATACATACCTCGCGCAAGAAACGGGTCGTGCCCAAAGGGGCCTAGATGTTCTGTCAGCTATTAATGTGAAATTACGGAATCCCCACTTTGCTGAAGAGGAGCTAATGCTAGAAGAAGCTAAAGTCGAACAGTTTAGACAGGCACTGGCAACCCAGATAAAGAAACACAATGATTGAGCAGGCTTTAACTATTTGATAGGCGCATCGAAAAATCAATAGCACTGCAGTGCTTCGTCAGACTGCCAGATGAGAGATAATTAATGCCTGAGATAATTTTATGGTTAATATTTGTGGTTTCTAGATTCCCTGAAACTTCCAGTTTGGCTTTACCTTGGTTGATACTTATAGCATCCTGAATAGCATCAACATCAAAATTATCTAACATCACAATATCAGCTCCAGCATCAATTGCTTGTTGGAGTTCTTCAAGGTTTTCAACTTCTACTTCAATCGGTTTGCCTGGGGCAACGTCTCTTGCCTTAGTGACGGCTGCAGGGATTCCCCCGCAGGCGGCAATATGGTTTTCTTTAATTAGAAAAGCATCGTAGAGGCCAATACGATGATTGTGACAACCGCCAACGGTTACAGCATATTTCTGTGCGAGCCTGAGACCAGGAAGGGTTTTCCTTGTATCGAGTATTTTTATATCTGTACCTTCTACCAATTTTGAATATTGTCGGGAAATGGTGGCGGTCCCAGAGAGGGTTTGTAGAAAGTTGAGGGCCGTGCGTTCACCCGTCAGTAGGCTTCTGGCAGATCCCTTAAGTTTAAACAGGGTTTGCTCTGGCTGAACTTCATCGCCATCTTTTACTAACCATTCAATTTCAACCTCAGGGTCCAGTTGCCGGAATACTTCATCAACCCATGGTTGTCCGCAGACAATGGCGTGTTCACGGGTAATGACCTTCGCTTCAGCTCGGTTGTTTTCTGGAATAAGCATGGCGGTGATATCACCATCACGGATATCTTCTTCCAGGGCATGTTTAACAACAGTTTCTATATCTTTTATTAGGAGTGGGTCGTTTAGCATGGAGAAGTGTTCCGTCTGAGTTGGCGGCATTATATCAGTCGTGGTGTTTTGGTGAAGACGCGTATAGGTTCTTGTGATGGCGCAATGCTGAGACAGGGTTCATGTTTTTAACCGGTGCCGACACTTAATATTAATTCTTGGGGGTTAGTCGGAATAGTTAAAGCTGTTTATCTTAGATAATAGGGATATAATTGAAATCATTAAGAATCATCCGGAAATTTTGGGGCTGGATGGGTCAACAGGTTGCCAGCAGCCATAATAAAACAGGGCCACTGTTGGATGAGGGATAATCATTTAACCGTTATCGATGCAGAAAAACTCAAGCGGAGTTCATTTAAGCTTCCGCAGCCCCTGCTTGTTCTTCAGAAAAATGCCAAAACCTTTCTTGTCTCCCAATTAGCTTCTGTGTTTGATCATGTAGATGACACCTTTTTTGATCTTGCCGACCGAGCTGAGAACAGTCGGAATCAAACTGTTTATTTTGATGCCATGCGTTTGATTCGAGTTGAACGGAAGGCGATAGAGCACCACTTCTTTAATACATTGGCAAGTAACTTCCAGCGATTGGGCGATGAAAAGTACCGAGGCAATTCTTCTTCTTCAAGGGGCGGGCAGGGTCTTGAACTCGTTGAGAATGAGGATCTGGAAGAGATTATCGCCCTGGATACCATGGTGTCCAAGACCTCAGAACTTTGTAAGGCAGAGCTGGAGCCCTTAAGTGCTCGTGTTGATTCACTGGTGCCCGCTATGGTTTCAGCGAAAAACAATCCGGTTGGGCCGGATTCGATCTGCGAGGCATTCAATTCAGCCGTGGCTCATCTTGAGCTAAGCCTTCCTACCAAACTGGTATTTTTTAAACTGTTTGACCGACATGTCATGGTGCCCATCAAGGAGTTTTTGGTACAGAATAATCGGCATCTCAAGGAGATGGGTGTACTCCCCGACTTAGAGCTTAAGCGCAAAGCTAAAGTGAAAAAGCCTCCTTCCCATCAAACATCAAATGAAAGTGGGGCAACTCATCCGTCATCTGGCGCTAGTCATTCGTCAGAAAGAGGGGGTTCTCACCCCGAAGCTAATGCTTCTGGATCTCGCCAAACCGGGCGGCCCAAGTTTGGTCAATTTATTTCACAATTGCAAAATATGATGCAGTGGGAGACCGGTAAGGCTACTTCAGGACAGACAGAAGGCAGTGAGCCGAGGGCGGTGTTAGATTCGCCACAGCTGGCTTCAATGGTGGCCGATATTCAGAGTGAGTGGCGCCAACAGGTCAATGACCCTCAACAGTCAGATAAAAGTTTGCTGGCTCTGATTGAAGAGAGCCTCAGCCGTCAGGGGGATGGAGTGCTTGGTGATACCGAGCGAGGTGTGGTCGACCTGATGGATAAGCTGTTTGCCAAGGTGAACACGCAGGCAATTGCCGCAGAAGAAATATCTCAAGAACTGCGCAAACTTGAATTACCCATTTTGCAGGTTGCACTCCAGGATGCCACATTTTTTGACCGAGAAAAGCACCCGGCAAGACGATTGTTGAATGAGATTGCTGAGGCCTCAATAGGTTATACCGATGGTGTAGATGTGAACCAGGACCCTGTGGCTAAGGCGATTGCTCAGCTATCAGAGACACTTTATAGCGAGAACCAGCTGGATAACGCGACTTTGACTCAATTGCTGCTTAATTTCATTGAGTTGGTTGAGAAAGAACGGAGACGAGTGGCCGCACTGGAACGGCGGTTAATGGAAGAGGTGGCTGCCACTGAAAAGGTTAACCAGGCGCATCAGGCCGTGGTTAAGGTATTGATTGAGAGAATACAGGGTAAAACATTACCTAGATTCCTTGTGAGTTTTGCTGAAGATGCCTGGTGCAAAGTGTTGTTTCTAGCCTACCTGAGATATGGGGCAGACTCGGATGCTTGGCATACTCGAATCCAGCTATTAGATCAGTTGCTTGCATCTGTCAGGAAGGGACAGGCTAATGAGGTGGTTGGCGGGAAAGCTATAGACGACTTAGTTGAACAGGTTCGGGAGCACCTTGAAGATATTTCCTATGACCCTTACGATTCGGGTCGGCTTGTGGGTGCTATGGAGCAATACTTTAAGGGAGAAGACTTCAGGGGTGAAAAACACCCATCTGAGAAGAGAGGAGAGTCGCCTCTGGGTGAAACCTCTGAGAATCTGTTGAAAGATGTGTTGGTTGAATCTCTTAGAACGGATATTCCTGGTGAATCCCCGTCGCTGGGTGAGAATGAAGGCGTAGCTGAGGATGTTGATGATCAGTTTTTGCGTCGGGTAGACAGTCTAACGTCTGGTTCTTGGGTTGAGTTTGCAGGGGAAGAGCCCTCTAAACGCCGTGGTAAGGTGGCTGGTATCATTTCTCCTTCCGGCAAGTTTGTATTCGTCAACCGCCAGGGTTTTAAGGTGTCTGAAAGGCATCGCCACTCCGTCGCCCTGGATTTACAGAATAAAAAAATCAAGCCTTTAGAGAAATCTCGACTCTTTGACAAGGCGCTTGAAGGGGTGGTGAAGGAGATGCGCCATTACCGGTCTGAGCAGTCATAAGCCATTTTGTCATCGTTAGATATTGTCAGTATTACTGCCCGTATTAATAGTGTTTTTCCCTATCGAATAGACAATACCTCCTAGGTTGCCTAGTATCCTGATGAAAAGTTGCTATTCAGTCATAGAGGATATTGGCGATTAAGCATTTCACAATAGACCGCCAGGGCTGGCTGGTGCAGGCTCGCAGGGTGCCATCCCCAAACTTTAATAGTCGGCCTGAGCAGGCGGAAGTCTCCTTGTTAGTCATTCACAATATCAGCTTGCCGCCGGATCAATTTGGGGGGGGCTATATTTGTGATTTCTTCAGTAATTCTCTTGATGTCAGCTGCCACCCCTATTTTGAAGAAATAGCAGACCTACAGGTATCGGCCCACCTGCTGATAGATCGTGAGGGCAATCTCACCCAGTTCGTCTCTTTTGGTGACCGTGCATGGCATGCGGGTGAATCCTGCTATGAAGGTAGGGATAATTGTAATGATTATTCCATCGGAATCGAGCTGGAGGGAGCTGATGACATTCCCTACAGTGATCATCAATATGACGTTTTGGCGGCGGTAACTCGGTCGTTATCACAGCAATACCCTACAATGACAAAACAACGGATTGTTGGGCACAGTGATATAGCGCCTGGCCGGAAGACGGATCCAGGCCCAACGTTTGACTGGCAGCGTTATTTTTTAGTCATGGGAGTCTGATATGGAATTTATTGTCGTCATTGTTGGCTTGTTCATTCTGCATCGTGCTGGCTCCTTACCTGCTTTGCAACGGGATACCTGGTATCGGGGTTGGACGACTCGTCTGGGTGCTCAGCATTGGTTAAAGGTTGTCCCCCATGGACGATTGATTTTTTCTTTGTTGCTGCCAGTGCTGTTAGTAGCGCTATTATTGGTAGTGGTAGATGACCATTGGTTTGGCTTGCCACAGTTTTTCTTAAGCCTATGTATCTTCCTTTATTCCTTGGGTCGGGGTGATCTTGAAGAGCAGGTCGAAGGGTACCAGAACGACTTAAAACGGGATGATTTACAGGCGGCCTACCACGATGCAGCAGATTTCAATCCAGCCCACCAAGAGGGTGATGCAGAAAACTGGAGTCAGTTACATAACGAGGCATTGGGTGCCATTTCCTATCGCTATTTTGAGCGGTATTTTGCGGTCATGTTTTGGTTTATGTTGGCCGGTGCACCTGGGGCTATTCTTTACCGGCTATCCGTATTGCATTCAGATATGTCTTTGGATAATGCCGCAGACAAATCCACGGCTGAGCGTTGGCTGCAATTAATGGAGTGGTTGCCCGCCAGATTGATCGGTATATCTTTTGCCTTTGTGGGTAATTTTACCGCTTGCCTTGAGCGTTTACGCAGCACATTTTTTTCGATGTCTGGTAGTACTGTTGAGGTGGTAACAAACTACGTTTCAGCTGCACTACAGTCAGGCAGCGTTGAGGCTGATAGTCCTCTTGTCAGGGAAACGGAAGTCAGTGGGGTTCGTGCACTCTTTTCACGGACATTAGTGTTCTCACTTTGCATGATCGCATTGTCGGTGATATTGCTGTAAGCATTGGTCTTTCGTTCTGACCTGACGGGCTTAATCGTTGTGCCAGCGAAACATGATGCCTGCCAATGTAACAAAAAGTAGTGTCATTATGACCAGAACCCCTAGTTGGGGAATAATGTCAGTAAAGCCAGCACCTTCCAGCATCACGCGTCGGGCAGCCTTAACCAGATGAGTGAGGGGCAGCATCAGTGAGAAGTCCTGAAGCCACTGGGGGGCATCGTCCAGTGAAAACCATAATTCCGAGAGCAGCAACATAGGGACGCTAATGAGGTTAAGTAGTCCGTTAGCTAATTCTTCACTGGCGGTTCGTGCTGCCATCAATAGTGAGAGGCTGATGATGGCTAAATTTCCAACGATAGCTATCAGTAACAATAATAGGTGGCTGCCTACCATCATAAAATCAAGAAAGACATCGCATACAATAAATACCAATAGGGTGACAGAGAGCATGATAAACAGGCGTGAAAATGCCTGAGAAAGTAGAAACTGCCAGGCCCTTAATGGCGTCGCTTGTAGTCGCTTCAGAACCCCGTTTTTTCGGTAGCGGACAATCACATAGCCGATTCCCCACAAACCGCTAAACATCATGTTCATGGCCAGAATCCCGGGTATAACCCAGTCGATATAACGTATAGGTTGGCCTTTGATTTCTTCACGTTGCCAGGGCCCAGTCGTGTCAGATATCAACAGCTTTTCTAACAAACGCCCTTTTGCTGACTCTGGGTTTACCCAGTAACGCAGCGGTGTTTCAGTGGTGATAAGGATATCTAGTTGGTGAAACCGTACCCGGCGAAGGGCTTCTTGAGCGTCGGTGTACTCAATCAGCTGTATGGCCGGCTCTTCGGTAAAAATACTGATCTGTGTTGAGCTGCTGGTAATCAGTAGTCCGGCACGAAAAACGGCTTGGCTTTCGGATGAAAAGGCAACGGCTAACACAATAACAATAAATGGAGTTGCCACGAACGACCAGAATAGCGACCCCTTATCCCGGTAATATTCACGATTTCGGGCCATCCACAAGGCAAGTATTTTTTTCATAGAGTGTTGTTACTCCCTTAGCCTATGGCCCGTTAACTTCAGAAACAGGTCGTCGAGTGAAGGGTTTTTGACCCGAAGAGAGCGCAGGTTGATATTGAGAGAGACAAGCTCGGCAAGGGTTTTCTCTACTGTATTGGTCGCGATGGCAATGCAGTCTTCTCGCTCTTCAGCGGGGTTGGTTAATGCGCTAATGTCACCATGGAAGTCGCGCTGATCGATACACACATAGCTATGGTCAAAATACTGTCGAAGCAGTGTCTCTGGGGAACCATCGGCGATGATTTTCCCTTTATCCATAATCACTAACTGGTCACAGAGCAGTTCAGCTTCTTCCATATAGTGCGTCGTTAGTAATACGGTTTTACCTTGAGATTTTATATCCCGGATCAATGACCAGAAGTTGCGCCGTGATTGGGGGTCGAGGCCAGTGGTGGGTTCATCAAGAAAGAGCACCTCTGGGTCGTTAATCAGAGCAACAGCCAGTAATAGTCTCTGTCGTTGTCCCCCGGACAGTCGCGTGGCATAGGTATCAAGAAATTCTTCGAGTTGGCACAGCTCTATCAGGCGATCAATGGGCTGGCTGTGGGGGTAAAGCTTGGCGAACAGGGTCAAAACCTCATGAGTTTTCAGGTAATCCATCAGCGCGGTAGACTGAAACTGGATGCCGGTTTGTTCTGAAAATTTCCGATCCCTCGGTTTGCCTTTATATAAGATCTCTCCAGAACAGGGCTTTTTGATACCTTCAATAATTTCAATGGTCGTGGTTTTGCCTGCTCCATTGGGGCCTAGCAGCCCAAAACATGCACCCTGTGGAATGGAGAATGAGACATCATCTACCGCCTTCAGTGAACGGAATGATTTCGTCAGATTTTGTACTTCAAGAATAGTTGTCATGTAGCCTAAGTGTATAGCATCCATATGATTATCTGTTAGGGTATCGCCCTTCTTGGGGAGGGTTTATGACACCACAAAATGGCACTGTGAGTTGGGGGGAGGCGCTACGGGTTTACACTCGCCCCCAGGTGATCACTATGCTTTTTCTAGGCTTTGCTGCAGGGTTGCCATTGCTGATGGTTTTCTCAACGCTGACGGCCTGGTTGCGGGATTTAGATGTTGCTCGTAGCACCATTGGGTTTTTCGGCTGGGTCGGTATTACCTATTCCATTAAAGTCCTATGGGCACCGGTAGTTGATCGGCTGAAACTGCCTTTTCTGACGAAGGCTCTTGGTCAACGTCGCAGTTGGATGTTGCTGGGGCAGTTCGGTGTCATGGTGGGATTGGCTGCCATGGTTTTGACAGACCCACAAGTTTCTTTGACCAGCGTTGCGGTATGTGCGGTATTGGTGGCCTTTTCTTCCTCCACTCAGGATATCGCTATTGATGCTTTTCGTATCGAGTCAGCGGCAGATGAATATCAGGGGGCCATGTCAGCAAGCTATATTTTTGGCTACCGCGTGGCGTTGTTGGTGGCTGGGGCAGGCGCTTTATATATTGCCGATTGGTCAGGCTGGGATGCAGCCTATCTTACGATAGCAGTGTTGATGCTAGTGGGGGTGGTTACCGTTCTTTTGGTGCCAGAGCCAGAGCGATATGTGCCACCTGCTACGGTTAACATGGAGGAAGGGTTAAAGCATCGGCTCCACGCAGATGAGCCGGGACTGTGGCACCGCCTTGAGGCTTGGTTTGTGGGGGCTGTAGTGGCGCCCTTTGTCGAATTTTTCAAGCGTAATAGTTCTTGGGCGCTGCTGATTCTGGCTTTTATTGCGCTGTACCGGCTTAGTGATATCACCATGGGCATCATGGCCAATCCCTTTTATCTGGATCTCGGTTTCACCAAAACGGAGATCGCCAATGTCGGCAAGGTGTTTGGCTTTTTTATGACACTCGCAGGGTCGTTCTTGGGTGGTTTGATGGTTGTGCGCTATGGCATCTTTCGTCCGCTATTTGCCGGAGCCGTTATGGTGGCGTTGACCACCCTGCTGTTTGCTCAGCTGGCAAATGTGGGGGCAAACTTGAATTGGTTGGCGTTGGTGATTAGTGCTGACAACCTCAGCGGTGGTTTTTCCAACGCTGCATTTATCGCTTATCTTTCCAGTATGACCAGTCGAGCTTATACGGCAACGCAATATGCTCTGTTCAGTTCATTGATGACATTGCCTGGTAAGTTTTTCAGTGGTTTTTCTGGCGTGATAGTGGACGTGAGTAGTTACCAAGTGTTTTTTGTGTATGCGGCTCTAATGGGCCTACCTGCTATTTTCTTGTCTTGGTTGCTCTGGCGGCATGCCAGTCGCATAGGCTCTTGAGGTTCGCTCGTTAGGGTTGTCAGTATTAGGGTTGCCAGCGCTAGGGTTGCCAAAGAAAGTCCGATAGTTTGACTTTACTATTACAGATAGTGACACCCTCTAGTTCCAAGAGCTTTTTTTGTCTGATGAAGGCAGCACTATCAGGTGGAAATGCAATCTGGCCATTGGCCTTGAGAACACGGTGCCAGGGCAGAGTTGTGTCTTTCGGAAGTTGGCTAAGAAGGCGGCCGACTAATCGTGCGCCATGAGGTAACTGGGCGTACTCTGCCACTTTGCCATAACTGGTGATACAGCCTCTGGGAATGGCGTTGAGAGCGCTGTATATCCTCTCTTTAGCGTCGTTTTCCATACGTCATCATATTGTTGGCCGGTAGGCGGAGTCCAGCGTTAGCCTTGAAATCACTCTACTCCAGCCCAATGTAAGGTCTATCGCCTGTTTGAAGCTCTTGTTGTGAGATGATTTAGTTGAGATACCTACTACTACTTTTTATTGTGATGCCCATTGCTGAAATGTGGCTGCTGATTACTGTGGGGCGTGAAATAGGCGCGTTTCCCACCATAGGGCTGGTGTTATTGACCGCCGCAGTCGGTTTTTCCTTACTGCGACAGCAGGGCTTCGCTACATTATTTCGTGCTCGGCAGAAGATGGATGCGGGTGAGTTACCCGCCATAGAAATGGTGGAAGCCATTATTCTCGCTGTATGTGGCGCATTATTAATGACCCCGGGGTTTGTCACAGATGTTATTGGCTTTGCGGGCCTTGTGCCTAGCCTAAGGCGAGGGATTGTTTCGCGGTTGGTAACACAAATGAATGTGGTGAACTACAGTGAGTATGAAGTACACTGCCGCGACCATGGCGACTACTCGAATGTGGACTCCCGAACCTTGGAAGGAGAGTCTTGGCGAGAAGAAGGCGATAACTCCAGTGAGAAGTAACGTCTGATGTCTCTTGGGGTGATTTTATTGCCTTCCCCTTGAAATACGTTGAAATGCCACCAAATAACACTCAAATCAGTTCCAGCCAAATGCATTTGTATTGCAAGTGTTGTATTTATTACGGTTGAGCTTAATAAGATAGAACATAAATGTTGGAGAATAAAATAATGAAAATTCGTCCCCTACACGATCGTGTTGTAGTTCGTCGCAAGGAAGAAGAAGAAAAAACGGCTGGTGGTATTCTGCTACCAGGCTCTGCGAAGGAAAAGACCAATGAAGGCGAAGTTGTTGCCGTAGGTTCTGGTCGTGTTCTGGATAATGGTGAAGTTCGCCCTGTAGATGTGAATGTGGGTGACACTGTTGTCTTCGGTAAATATGCCGGTAGTGACACCATTGAGATTGAAGGCCAAGAGCTGGTTATTCTTAGTGAAAGTGATATTAAGGCTGTGGTTGAAGCTTGATTGTTGTGAGTTCAATCCCTCTAGTAAGAACGAATTATTTAAGGAAAGTAAATTATGTCCGCTAAAGATGTGAGATTTGGAGATAGCGCCCGCAACCCGATGTTGGATGGCGTAAATATTCTGGCAGATGCCGTAAAGGTAACCCTAGGCCCAAAAGGTCGTAACGTCGTTTTGGATAAATCTTTTGGTGCGCCAACCGTTACTAAAGATGGTGTTTCTGTGGCGAAAGAAATCGAACTGAAAGATAAGTTCGAAAACATGGGCGCCCAAATGCTAAGAGAGGTCGCGTCTAAGTCATCTGATGAAGCGGGTGACGGCACCACTACAGCGACTGTACTGGCTCAATCGATTGTTAATGAAGGGCTGAAATCTGTCGCTGCGGGTATGAACCCCATGGATCTGAAGCGTGGGATTGACAAGGCGGTAGCCGCTGCTGTTGCAGAGATTGCTAAAATTGCAAAGCCTTGTGCAGACACCAAAGAAATTGCCCAAGTGGGCACTATCTCTGCCAACAGTGATTCACCGGTCGGTGATATTATCGCTGAGGCCATGGATAAAGTGGGTAAAGAAGGCGTTATTACTGTAGAAGATGGCTCTGGCTTGGAGAATGAGCTGGATATTGTTGAAGGTATGCAGTTTGATCGTGGCTACCTCTCCCCATACTTTATCAATAATCAGGAAACCATGAGTGTTGAACACGAGACACCTTACATCCTGCTTTATGATAAGAAAATTTCTAATATCCGCGATTTGCTGCCGTTGCTTGAAAGTGTCGCTAAAGCTGGCCGTCCATTGATGATCATTGCTGAAGATGTCGAAGGTGAAGCACTGGCAACCTTGGTTGTTAATAACTTGCGCGGCATTGTTAAGGTTGCTGCTTGTAAAGCTCCTGGTTTTGGTGATCGTCGCAAGGCCATGCTGGAAGACATCGCTGTTCTTACTGGTGGTACCGTGATATCTGAAGAAATTGGTATGGACCTTGAGTCAGCGACCTTGGAGCACTTGGGTACAGCTAAGCGTATCAGCATGACCAAAGAGAACACGACTATCGTAGATGGTGCAGGTGAACATGCATCTATTGAGAGCCGGGTGAATCAGGTTCGTGCACAGATAGAGGAAACGTCATCTGACTACGACCGTGAAAAACTGCAAGAGCGTATGGCTAAGTTGGCCGGTGGTGTTGCTGTTATCAAAGTGGGTGCCGCTACAGAAGTAGAAATGAAAGAGAAGAAAGCACGTGTTGACGATGCTCTGCACGCTACTCGTGCTGCCGTTGAAGAAGGCGTAGTCCCTGGTGGCGGTGTTGCCTTGATTCGTGCTCTTCAGGCAGTTGAAGGGCTGACCGGTGACAATGAAGATCAAACAGTGGGTATTAACCTAGCCCGCCGTGCGATGGAGTCGCCACTGCGCCAAATCGTCGCCAATGCCGGAGGAGAAGGTTCGGTGGTTGTCGATAAAGTGAAAGCAGGCAAAGGGAACTTTGGCTTTAACGCAGCTACCGGTGAATATGGTGACATGATTGCCATGGGTATTCTTGATCCAGCTAAAGTAACCCGTACAGCCCTCCAGGCAGCGGGGTCTATTGCTGGACTGATGATTACTACTGAGGCCATGGTAGCTGAATCGCCTGCTGAAGGTGGCGGTGCTGCAATGCCTGATATGGGTGGTATGGGTGGTATGGGTGGTATGGGCGGCATGATGTAGTAGTCCCATTACCTGTTTCTTAGAAGCTATCTAGAAGCTATCTAGAAGCTGCCTAGGAACTACTTAAAAGTTACCTAGAAAAACAAAAGCCCCGAATATCGGGGCTTTTTATTTATGGTGCTAGTTTTATTCTTGGTTTATTGATAGTCGTTTGTTATTTGATGGTAGTTTGTGACAGAATTGCGAACCAACAGGCAGGCTGTATAACCCTCTGTTTCTAAGGGTTATATGATGTTCTTCCCTGAAGGCGTCTCACATAAAAATGACTATAATTTATTAATATAAAAAATAACATCTCACTGCTAAGGAGATACAGATGGAATTTATTAACTTCCTATTTCGTTGGGCGCATGTACTGTTCGGTATTACATGGATCGGCATGTTGTACTACTTTAACTTTGTTCAGGGAGGCTACTTTAAACAAGCAACCCCTGAAGCACTGGCTGATGCCAAATCAAAACTGGCTCCAAGCGCACTTTGGTGGTTCCGCTGGGGTGCGATGTTCACCTTTATCACCGGTGTCGTGCTTTTAGTTGGTCTTTCCCATAACAGCCAATTCAATAATTCTATTGTGATTGGTGCGACTATGGGTACGTTTATGTTCCTAAATGTCTGGCTAATTATTTGGCCTGCGCAACAAGTTGCACTGGGTATGAAAGAGGGCGATGGCCCGGCAAATGGCGCTAAGGCGTTGTTGGCTTCCAGGACCAATACACTGTTCTCCGCACCCATGTTGTTCGGTATGTTAGCTAGCCCTCATGCGTCTCAGTGGGGCGGTAGTGGTTATGGCACTGGTGTTGGCGGTACGGACCTGATGATTTGTCTGGCGATTATTGTTGCTTTACAAATAAATGCTATGGTTGGTAAGCAAGGTCCAATGGCATCGGTTAAAGGCGTTATTCACTGTAGCCTTGGTTTGACTGTTGTATTATTCGGCATCCTTTACTATTTGTAATTTGGTTGTTGAGTATCAAAAAAGCCGGCCTTGTGGCCGGTTTTTTTATGTCTATAGCGTATAATATTTGGTCTCATCTCAAACACTAAACACGATTTTCCTGCAAAAATTGAAAAGACTATTCTTAACTAAAGGCTTGATTCACCATGACTGATAAGGATTTTAATAGGCTTGATCCGATAGTACCTGAAAGTGACGAGCGTATTGGTCGGGATGAAGTCCGAGGTGGCCGAGCAGCCAAAGATCGAAAGCGAGCTACCTCCGATATGCCGCCTCAATCAGGAAGGGCCATTGGTGGATTTTGGAAAGTGCTAGTGGTGATATTGTTACTTGGCTTGGGCGGGTTGGGTTATTTCTTTGTGCAGGTAACCGAGAACCTTGCGGTGTTACAAAGTCGATTTGATGATTTGGCGTCAAAAATTGTCTCTACAGATGAATCTCTTAACCAGTCAGGGACGGCACGCGGTATAAAGCTGAAAAGCCATGACGAAATACTGGATAAGCACTGGTCTGAGATTAAGAAGTTGTGGGGCGTATCCAATGATCGAAATCGCAAGAAAATAGAAGCTCAGGAAAAAACCATAAAAAGCCTGGAAGCCTCTAGGGCGGCCCGTAAAAAGGACGTGGCTAACCTGACAACTAAATTGACCCAGACTAGTAAGTCAGTGGATAGCATGGCCAGCGCTTCATTAGCAGCGAAGCTTGAAGTCAATGATATGGTGAATCAATCTCAGGAGTTGGTCGATCAGCTCAACAGCCTTAAGCAAAGCCTGAAGGCGTCACAGTTGGATTTAAAGACCCGCGTGGCCGGTAATGAGGAGGCGATTAATGCGATTGATGCATACCGCCGGCAGGTTAATCGCGATATTCAGCAAATTAAACAAAAGCTAGGTGCACCCCAGGCGACCCAGTAACTCGTTCAGCAATACATAGAGTTTTACCGCGGAGAGAATAAATGACTGTAATTCAACAAGATGATTTGATTGATAGCGTTGCCGATGCGCTGCAATTTATCTCCTATTACCATCCTGTGGATTTTATAAAGGCCGTACATGAAGCCTATGAGCGGGAGGAGTCCAAGGCTGCCAAGGATGCGATGGCGCAAATACTGATTAATTCTCGGATGTGTGCCATTGGGCATCGTCCTCTTTGTCAGGATACCGGCATCATCAATGTCTTTGTGAAAGTTGGCATGAATGTGCAGTGGCAAGGTGATATGAGTGTCACCGATATGATTAATGAGGGTGTGCGTCGGGCTTATAAGCACCCTGATAACGTGCTTCGTGCCTCAGTATTGGCGGACCCTGATGGTGCTCGTAAGAATACCGGTGACAATACACCAGCCGTGATTAATTACGAGATTGTGCCCGGAGATACGGTAGAAGTTGATGTGGCCGCCAAAGGGGGTGGGTCGGAGGCTAAGTCCAAATTTGCCATGCTTAATCCATCCGATTCTGTTGTGGAATGGGTGCTTGAGCAGCTGCCTAAAATGGGGGCTG
>JAGPWA010000026.1 GCA_018066715.1 Porticoccus sp.
GCAACCAAAACAAATACCAAATAGCAGCATCAACTCATAAGACAACCATCCCTGCCAGACAGACACCAATAAGATGAGGCAGGGGATGCTATACAACATATATAAACGGAATAAATACAGACCTAAAGGACGGTTATCCGAAAATACGCCACCCAGCAGAATGAATAATAGCTGTGGCAGCATCAATGCCATCTGGGCGTAACCTACCCGTTCTGCCGACTCGCCCAACACGCCTACTAGTAGCCAGGGGAATAAAACAATCTGCAACCCTTGAGCCAATGAGCTGGCACCCACACCCTCTAGATAGAAACGGAAACTATCCTTTGGGCTATTCGTTGGTTTGCCAGACATCACCTCAGAAAACCTACGACGCCTTTAGATGAGTCCATTACAAGCCTAAGTAAATGGAAAAGCACAAAGAGATCATTGATTCTGTTTGATTGAACAGCACATTTTTTGTTCAAATACATGGGGCTCTCATAACAATCCATGTGCTGTCAGTAACGCCAAAAATGCAGTCTCATCTAATACTTCAACCCCTAACATTTCAGCCTTTTTAAGTTTAGAACCTGCATCTGTACCGGACACCACACAACTCGTTTTAGCTGACACACTTCCACTAACCTTGGCACCCAAATACTGCAGTTTCTCCTTGGCTTCAGCCCGCCCCATAGTCTCCATCGAACCTGTCAACACCCAGGTCTGCCCTGATAAAGGCAGTAACTGTTGATCCTGAGGGGTTATATCTGGCCACTGAACACCAGCGGCTCTAAGCCGATTTATAATCTCTAAGTTATCTGCCTGCTGAAAGAATTCATGAACAAAGTGAGCGACGATAGGGCCAACGTCACACACCTCTTGAAGATCTTCCTGGGAGGATGAATACAGTGCTTCCAAATGACCAAAGTGCTGTGCCAGAGACCGAGCCGTTGCTTCACCCACCTCCCGGATACCCAGGGCATATAAAAAGTGTGGCAATGTCGTGTGTTTCGATATCTCCAATGAGGACAGTAGGTTCTGCGCAGATTTCGAACCCATACGCTCAAGTCCTGTCAGCTGCTCCCTATTCAGCCGATAAAGGTCATCAACTGAATTCACCAAGTCTTGACCGACTAATTGATCAATCAGCTTATCCCCCAAGCCTTCGATATCTAAAGCCTTACGAGAGGCATAATGCTTAATAGCTTCTTTGCGTTGTGCTGAACAGATAAGTCCACCGGAGCAACGCGTCACGGCTTCGCCCTCAACCCGCTCCACAGGAGAATGGCAAACAGGACAATGGTTTGGAAAGACAATATCTAGAGCATCTACAGGGCGCTTATCCAAGACAACGCTGACTATTTGAGGAATAACATCGCCGGCACGACGAACAATGACAGTATCTCCGACTTTAATCCCCAGCCGCGCCACCTCATCCTGATTATGCAGCGTGGCATTACTCACTGTCACACCACCGACAAACACTGGCTCCAACCTTGCGACAGGTGTAACCGCGCCAGTTCGACCAACCTGAAACTCTACACCCTTCAAGACAGTCATCTCCTCTTGGGCCGGGAATTTTCTGGCAATCGCCCAACGTGGTGCACGAGCCACAAATCCTAGTCGCTGCTGAAAAGCAATGTTATCTACCTTGTATACAATGCCATCGATATCACAGGGCAATTGATCACGTATCTCTGCCATCTTCTGGTAATAAGACAGGCAACTCTCAATATCAGCTGCGACTTCAACATGAGGGTTTATCAAAAAGCCCCAGCTTCTCAGTAAATCCAGAGTAGCCGAATGGGCCTCTGGCTGTTCCTCCCCCTCAATACGGCCCAAGCTATAGGCTGCCATTTCTAATGGCCTTGACGCTGTAATTTTTGAATCAAGTTGGCGTAGGCTCCCCGCTGCCGCATTACGCGGATTAACAAACAACTTCTCCCCTGCAGCTCTTGCTTCAGTATTAAGCTTTTCAAAACCTGCTCGGGGTAAATAGATCTCGCCCCTAACTTCCAATAAACCTGGCGGTGTGTCCGTCTGAAGTTTCAGGGGGATAGAATTAATTGTCCGCACATTTTCAGTAATATCTTCACCAGTAGCACCATCACCACGAGTGGCACCACGCACAAGTACACCCTCTCGATATAACAGGCTGACGGCCACGCCATCCAGCTTGGGCTCACAGGCATACGTTAATGCCCCTGGCAACTTCAGCCGCTCAGTAACACGACGATCAAAACCTATTAAGTCCTCATCACTGAAAGCGTTCTCCAGCGATAACATCGGCACTTCGTGGGCAACAGATTGAAATGATGATAAGGCTTGCCCCCCCACCCGTTGGGTGGGAGAGTCTGTGGATTTTAGTGAGGGGTGCTGAGCTTCTACCTGTTGAAGCCGCTGCATCAGCCGATCATATTCAGCATCAGGAACGGTGGGGTCGTCTAGCACATAATATCGGTGGTTATGCTCATTAAGCTGTTCACGAAGGGCATGCGCCTCCTCACAAATGACTGGATCAACAGCCACCATTATTCAATTCCAGAGAGTTGGGCTCGGCTAAAGTCGATAATGCGCTGACGGTAGTGATCTTCAGTTTGCCGAGTCAAAGCACTGCGGCTTTCATCCTTCAGTTCAGCATTGAGATCAATGGCCATTTGCTTGGCAGAAGCTAGCAAGTTATCCAAAGTGGCCGCGGGATCATCAACATCTTCCATCGCAAAAAACAGACTGATCCCCGGCGTAACCAGTTGATCCATACTGTTCAAATCAAAAGTACCGGGGTTTATCGAGTTCGCCACGCTATACATAACCGGGCCGGAACCATCCTCACCAGTATGGCGGTGAAAGATTTTCATGGAGCCATACCGTAGCCCTTGATTCAACAGCGAATTCAGTAACTGGTCACCCGGAAGGTACTCACCTTCTCGAGCCATCAAGTGCAACACCACCACACTGGCTACAGGTACCTGCTCCTTGGCAGCAGGCTTGTCTTCTCTTGCCCCTCTTCCTGCCATGGTGACTTGCGGCAGTTCCTCTATATCGGTGTAATCATCAGAATCTGCGGGTTCATTCAAATTAAGACTAGGCTGCTCTGGTTCAAATTCTAGTTCTGATTCTCGGATCGGTATCGATAATTTAGGTTTATTTGCTTCTGCACGCTCCCTGACGGTTTTACCAACTTCCGCGACATCCGCTTCATCACGATAACTCACCACCCGCGAGCCACCACTCGGTAATTCACTGCCATAATCATCGAGGTCGTCATCATCGAAAATCGGCTGTTTACGTCGCGGCATATGAATTTTTTCATAACGAGAATTACGAACACGACGAATAACATCCAACATGATAGCCAGTGCCACCAGAGCACCTAAAGCAATCATCATTTCGCGAGCACCAAATTCCATCGTTTCTTAAACCTATAAATGTTGAAGCATAGTTAAAATATTATTTAGTCGGACCTGGAAATAGGCAGCTTTTATTAGCTGGCTATTTCATTACCTAAGCTTCCGCCAATTCGACCGCCTGATTAACATCCACACTGACCAACCGTGACACACCCGGTTCGTACATAGTGACACCCATCAGTTGGTTGGCCATTTCCATAGCAATTTTGTTGTGGGAGATATAAACAAACTGCACCGTGGCTGACATCTCCTCTACCATCCGAGCATAGCGGGCCACGTTAGCATCATCCAATGGCGCATCAACCTCATCCAACATACAAAATGGTGCGGGATTGAGGTGAAAAATTGAAAACACCAAGGCAATCGCCGTCAATGCTTTCTCTCCCCCGGAGAGTAGATGAACCGTCGTATTTTTCTTTCCAGGAGGCCTTGCCATAATAGTGACGCCGGTATCCAGAAGGTCTTCACCAGTCAATTCCAAGTAAGCATGCCCACCACCAAAGAGTTTAGGAAACAATTCCTGAAGCGAGACATTGATACGGTCAAACGTTTCCTTAAAGCGGGTACGAGTTTCCCGGTCAATCTTGCGAATAGCACTTTCAAGTGTTTCCAGCGCATCTTCTAGTTCAGCATTCTGGGCATCCAGATATGCCTTACGCTCAGACTCAACCTTATACTCATCAATTGCGGCCAAATTAATTGGCCCTAACCGCTGAATCCGGCTACCAATTCGCTCCAATGTCTGTTCCCATTGGGCAGAATCTGCATCCTCAGGAAGCGCTTCGAGCAGTGGTTCCAAATCAAAATTATGTTCGCTAATCTGCTCCTCGATCGTTTTACTACGAGTCGCCAAATCTTGCGCAACCAATCGCTGCTGCTCAAGTAAAGAACGCTGTTCTTGAATCTCTTGCTCAAGCTTATTCCGACGCTGTTCAACTGCCCGCATTTGATGCTCGACGTCTTCGACAGCACGGCGCGCATCAGCCAGTTCTTTTTCAACACCCAGTCTGATCTCAAGTTGGCCTGCCAGCTGTTCTTTCAGCTCAAAGGTCGGGTCTTCATCTTGATTAAAGGACTCACGCAATTGTTCCCGGCGTTCCTGCAACCTCGCCACTTGAATCTCTAGCCGTCCAATACCCTCACGAACTGATTGCAACTGGGTACTCACTGACTTCTCTCGCATAGCCAACTCATGGCTGCGATCCCGATCATGACGGGCGCTCTGTCGAGCTTGGTCTAGTGCAGCACGATAATCATCCCGCTGCTGTAACAAGACTTCACGGCGCTTAGTATCCTGCTCCATAACCTCAATAGCACCGGATAGTAACTGGCGAGCTTCCGCCAAGTTTTCCTGTTCCTGCTGTTGTTGTTCTTTCGCCTCTGTTAATTCTTGTTCAGCACGCTCCCGGCGGGCAGCAAACTGTTCCACTTGCATCTGACCTGCACTGAGCTTGGAGCGAAGCTCTGCATATTGACGTTGCTGTTCAGCCACCTCGCTGCTGATAACTTCACGCTGGGCTTCTAGATCACGGAGTTGTTTCTCACTGGTATTTTTTTGCTGCTCAAGTCCAGCAACCCGATCTCTACAGTCAGCCAGCTCCGTCTCTAACGCTTCAAGTTCCTGTCGCCGTTTTAGCACGCCAACGGTGGCATCCTGATCGCGGGCAACACGAAGCCAATTAGCCCCCATCCACAAACTATCTCGAGTGACTACAGACTCACCGGCACCTAGATTTTCTCTCATCGCCAGTGCAGATTTCAAGTCGTCCACGGCATAAATACCACTGAGCATTACTGCCGCATATTCACCATTAACTTTGTCTGATAGCTTGTTCGATAGCATTTCACCAGAAGCGCTACTGGCATCCAAGTCTAGCGCTTTATCCACCAGCACCAACTCGCCTTTTGCAAAGGTATCTAACTGACTACTGAGGTCATCGAGGTTATCCACGCAGACAGCCTGGAGATAGCTACCCAACACTGTTTCAACCGCGGTCTCCCAACCAGCTTCCACCTGCAGGGTTTCTGCCAGACGAGGCTGACTATTGAGTTGTTTGCTTTCAAGCCATTGCTGTTGGTCGCCTTCACCACTCAAAGCAGCCTGCTGCAGGGCATCTAAAGAAGCCTTACGACCAAGCATTGTCTGCATGCTCGTTCTAGACTCATCCAACTCTGTGTTAGCCCGTTGCCCTTGTTGTCGGGCACTGTCCATTTGCTCGGTAATGGTGTCTAGATAGGATTTCTTGTCATCGGAAGCCAGTTCCACCTCAGCCAATTGCTCTTGTAATAGAGTAATATCTTCCTGTACTGAACTGTCACTCAGGCCTTGGTGTTCACTCTGTATATTCTCAAGCCGCTCTGCGAGACGTCGTAAAACCTGCTCTAAGTGTTGAATACGCGATTGTTGAACTTCAGCTTGTTGGCGAGGTTCAGATGCCGTGTGATTGAAGTCATCCCATGATGCCTGCCAACTCTGCATGACCTCTTCGGCCTGCTGAAGGGCCGCCTGGGACAACTCTTCTGCTGCAACCACTTTTTCCAGTTCAGGTGAGATTTCCTGCAATTCAGCATCCCAGCTCTGAGCCTTCTGGCGATCCACACGTAAATGCTCTTCAGACTCCACAAAGTTCCGTTCAGTTTGTGTCAGATCCTGCTGTAGCTCCTGAGCGCGATCTTGTACGTGCTGAATTGCCTGCTCAATACGAGCCACTTCAGCACCAATGGAATAATAACGCCCTTGAACCTCGTTAAATGTATCTCCATGCTCCGTGGATTCAGTACGATGCCGCTCCAATGCGGTATCACAACCGCTACGCTCCGTTACCAGCGCTTCTACCTTTAGTTCAAGCTCATTAATGGACTTTCGACGCTCTATTGACTGAGACTCGAGCCCACGCCAACGCAAAGCTTGTAGTTCCGCTTTACTCTGTCGTTCTTCCTTCTTCAGTTCAGCATATTTTTCCGCAGCCTGAGACTGACGTTCCAAGCGGTTTAACTGGCGCCCCAACTCCTCACGGATATCGGTTAGACGCTCCAGATTTTCCTTGGTCCGTCGCATCCGGCTTTCTGTTTCTCGGCGACGTTCCTTATATTTAGAAATGCCTGCAGCTTCTTCAATATAAACTCGCAGATCATCGGGTTTTGCCTCAATCAAACTTGAGATCATGCCCTGTTCAATGATGGCGTAACTACGTGGCCCCAGACCAGTGCCGAGAAAAATATCAGTGATATCACGACGGCGACATTTGTTGCCATTGAGGTAATAGTTGGACTGGCTATCTCTTGTGACCTTGCGCTTAATGGAGATTTCACTCCACCCGGCATACTCCCCGCCAAGACTGCCGTCAGAATTGTCGAAGACCAGCTCAATGGAAGCTTGCCCAACCGGCTTGCGACCACCTGAACCATTGAAAATCACATCTGTCATCGACTCGCCACGCAGGTGCTTGGCGGAACTTTCACCCATCACCCACCGTACGGCATCAATAATATTGGATTTCCCACAGCCATTAGGTCCGACGACCGCACAAAGGTTACTGGGAAAAGTAACGGTGGTCGGGTCAACAAAAGACTTGAACCCCGCGAGTTTAATGCATTTTAGGCGCATTGATTTCTCTTTGGTTTTGGCGTTCCGAGCAGAATTCTCATGACGATCATAAATGTATCAGCCGGGCTTTTTTACGCAAAGATAAAAAGGTGATTTTACACGGCTGGGCAGCAGCCACAAGCAACAGGAGACTATAATTGACGGTCAATGACCACTGACACAATTTCCCCATGATCAGCTATTTTCAAAGCCCCGGTGGAGCCTTCCAAATCACCCTCAGCGGGTGTCGCCGACCCACTAACAGAGAGACGGGCAACAATTTCTACCGTCTCAACGGAAGAGAGCAATTTACCGCCGGGCATGGCCATTGTGTCATCCAGGGTCACTGTCGCAGGTAAATCTGCTGCCTGTAGTTTGGCCACTGCCAGCGGCATAGGCATAGGCATACCCTGCCATTCACGAGCATACACATACACCACCATCTCAGGAGATATAGCCAATTCAGGTGAAATTGTTACCTGAACTTTCACAGAAGGTAGCGCTTCACCAAGTTGGCTGCGTGCACGAGCAATACCAGACTGTAGAGCTTGAGCCTGTGGTGTATCGGGATGGATAGCACGCAAAGCTGTCTGCCAACTGACGATCGCTTGCTGATAATCACCCAATTCAAAGGAACGAATACCCTGCAAGCCCTGAGCCGTCATGTTATTAGGATCCAATGCCAGAGCATTATCCAACACAACACCCGCACCACCCTCAAATTTATTGCCGTCCCTAAAATAAACAGCTTGGGCATACTCAGCCAACAACTCTGCATCATTAGGGGTTACCCGGACTGCATTCTGATAAGCAACACTGGCCTGCTGAAAGTCACCATCCTCCATATGCAGTCGCGCCAGAATTAACAGATAATAAAGATTGTCTGTCTGGCTGAGTAAACGTCGAGAAATTTTATCCTTCAGCTGTTGCTTCAGTAGCAAATCATTTGTACTGGGGGATTGGCTAGCCCGCTTTTCCAATAATTGAGTAATGACGACATCATCACTGGCCCCCAACATTTGATAGAGGCTAAAAGCCAATAACGGCATCAGTAACAAGCCGGTCAGTAACAGCCAGACGCCAAGGTCTTTTGACACTTTTGACTGAGGACGCTGAGGTTCATCAACGAGCAGAAGGCGCTGTTGCTCTGCCACCAAGTCACCATATTGAGTATCACTGAGATCACCATCAGCCAGCTGATTATCCAGTTCAGACAACCGCTCATTGAATAACGCCACATTGGTACTCACGGGTATAGCAGATACCTGCTGAGAAGGTTTTCTCAACAGCGGGTAAATAATAAAACCTGCCGCCAGCAACACCATGCAAGCCATGACTAGCCACATCATTTTCTTTCACCAGTAGTGTGACTAGCATCAGAGTTATCACCCCTATGCTCCTCGTCACCCAAATACTTTTTGTCACCCAAATGCTTTTTATCACCCAACAATTGGGCTAACCGAGCCTGCTCTTCCACTGCCAATCCAGCCTTATTATTGGTAAGGTCATCAGTGGCGCGCATCATTTGTCGACGGCGCACACTGAAAATAATGGCTAATCCGCCCAGCAGTAAAACACCGGGGAAAAACCAGAGCATCATGGTGGTTTTCTTAACAGGAGGCCGATACATCACAAACTCGCCATACCGAACCACCAAAAAATCGATAATTTCTTGATCGCTTTTGCCCTCTTTCAGCATACGGAAGATTTCTTCTCGCAAGTCTGCCGAAATAGGCGAATTTGAATCTGCCAGGTTCTGATTCTGGCATTTAGGACAGCGTAGTTCTGTCACCAACACATGGAACCTTTCCCGCATTTTCTCAGAGGAAAATTCTTTTACCTCTACAACAGATAATGCCGAGCTACTCATTACCAATAGCTGCAGAAAAATGATGTTTTTAAGTATGCTCTTGAGCATCTAGCCTATTTCCTCAAGTACTTCTTTGGCAGCGCGAAATGCTTCCTGAAGTGCCGGGGCACCGATATAAGGGCCAGTGTGCAGCAGTATTTCGCGGATTTCTTCCGGGGTACAGCCATTACGAATGGCGCCACGAATATGGCCTTTTAGCTCAGTAGGCGCTTTTAATGCAGCCAGAGTGGCGATAGTGATAATACTGCGAGTTTTTAGCGGAAGTGTCTCCCTCGCCCAAACGGAACCCCAGCAGTTTTCATTGATATAGTCCTGTACTGGTTGGGTAAACTCAGTGACGGCATCCATTGCTCGATCTACAAACTCATCACCCATCACTTTGCGACGAACGTCCATACCCCGTTGGTAATCTTCCTTTGCCATGCTATTGCCTCATTGTTGAATTTGTTGCCATACCGGCAAAAGATATTTTTTCCAAACCCGGTCATCAACCACACCCACATGCTTGTAACGGATGGTCCCGGTACTATCCACCACATAGGTTTCAGGCGCACCAAATACACCTAAATCCAACCCCATTCGGCCCGTGTCATCCACAATGCTTAGAGCATAAGGGTCACCCTTTACCTCAAGCCATTGACGGGCTGCCACAATGTCATCCTTGTAATTCAGACCGATAATCCTGATACCCTTTTCAGACAACTTGTTCAGGTAGGGATGTTCTACACGACAGGAAACACACCAGGTGGCCCAGACATTCAGCAATGCAGGCTTACCCTGAAAAATTGTCTGATCTACCTGCTTATTTTCATCACTAAGCACGGCAAGAGAAAAGTCCGGGATCGGCCTATCGATCAATGCGGAGGGCATAGCATTCGGATCACGCTCCAACCCATTGAACAGGAAAAGTGCCAGCACGATAAATACTATCAGTGGTAAAAAAAGCTTTAGTCTCGCCACTTAATCATCCGCCTCTTGTTGTTAGGTGCCAGCTGTTAACCATCCGCTGCCAGACTCCCTTCTGCACGAGAAGAGACAACTTGTCGCCGATACCGTTTATCCAATACAGCAATCAAACCACCCATGGCAACCAACAGCGCACCGAGCCAAATCCAGCGTACAAATGGTTTTACATAGACCCGTATGGCCCAAGCATCACCCTTGAGAGGTTCACCCAGTGCGACATACAGATCACGAAATAAACCATTGTCGATATCCGCTTCTGTCATGGTCTGGCCACTGGCCATATAACGACGTTTTTCTGGCTTCAGTTCTGCCACGGAGTCACTATCCTTCGTCACCAGAATGAGCGCCTGCTCCGCTAGGTAGTTAGGGCCTTGCACCTGACGCATTCCCACAAACTCAAATTGATAACCAGCAACCAAAGCCTGTTCACCTGGTTCCATCCGAATATCTCGCTGAATACTGTAAATACTGGTTAACCCTGCACCGACGATACAGACCGCTATCCCCATATGAGCCAAAATCATCCCGTAATAGCTACTTTTAAGACGTTGCAAACCACGCCAAAGAGAAGAAGAGTGCCGACTCTTTTGCCAGAGGTCAGTGAGAGTAACGGCAAAGACCCAAACAGCGACCGCGACTGTTACTCCAGCCATGACCTGATAACCGTCAACCTGATAAACCCGACCAAACCACAAAGGCGACACTCCCCCTGCCAACAATGCGAGTATCAATGGGATGCTGAGGTTCTGTTTGAGATTGGCCATCGTATTACGCTTCCAACGCAACACCGAGCCCACAACCATCAGTACCGCTAGCAGAAGCATTAACGGTACAAAAAACAAATTGAAGTAAGGCGGGCCCACTGAGATTTTCCCCCAATCCATGACATCGGCAATCAATGGATACAGTGTTCCCAGTAAAATGATAACCATCACACTGATCAGCAGGATATTATTAATCAGCAGGAACATTTCCCGCGACAACCCCACAAAACGGGTGACACTTTTTACGGCAGGTCCTCGCAGAGCGTACAGCAATAATGACCCCCCGATCACAACGGCGAGAAAGGTGAGGATAAATACACCACGAGTAGGGTCTGCGGCAAAGGCATGTACTGACGTCAATACGCCAGAGCGAACTAAGAAAGTACCCAACAAACTTAGCGAAAAAGCAATAATGGCTAGAAGTAATGTCCAGCTGCGAAACACACCCCTCTTTTCAGTGGCGGCCAAGGTATGAACCAGCGCCGTACCCACCAACCAAGGCATAAAGGAGGCATTTTCTACTGGATCCCAGAACCACCAACCGCCCCAGCCTAATTCGTAGTATGCCCACCAACTTCCAAGTGCTATTCCCAGTGTGAGAAACACCCAAGCCACGTTTGTCCAGGGCCTCGTCCATCGCGCCCAGGCAGCATCCATCCGCCCCTCAATGAGGGCCGCAATGGCAAAAGAAAACGCCACAGAAAAGCCCACATAGCCCATGTAGAGCATTGGCGGGTGAAAAATCAATCCGATATCCTGAAGCAGTGGGTTCAGGTCCGCTCCTTCCATGGGATAAAATGGCAAGGTGCGGTCAAACGGGTTCGATGTAAATAACAAAAATAGGTAGAAACCGACACTGATCACCCCCATCACACCCAGTACTCTTGCAACCAACTGCTCAGGCAGTGTGCGACTGAATAGAGCAACGGCTAGGCTCCACAGCGCTAAAATGAGCACCCACAGTAACAACGACCCTTCATGGGCACCCCAAACAGCACTGACCTTGTAATGATCGGGTAACAATGTATTGGAGTTTGCCGCCACATAACGCACAGAAAAATCATCACCGATAAACAATGCTACCAAACAGCCGAAACTGAACATCACCATCAGGGTCTGCCCCACGACTAAGGGCCTGGATGTGCTCATCCACAAACGGTTACCCACCGCCGCGCCCGCTTGGGGAATCACCGATTGAAGTAGCGCCAATATCAGCGCCAATATCAGCGAGAACTGCCCATATTCTGCAATCATTTCTCGTTTATCCCATTCAAAATAATCATTGGGTTAACTGCCTTGATGGGATCAGTAGTCATCAGCAGGAGTAGTGCTGTCAGTAGGTACACTGTTGTCAGCAGCATCAGCAGCTCGCTGGTGCGCGGCTTCCATGGCATCAGCCACCTCTGGCGGCGTGTAATTCTCATCATGCTTCGCTAGCACCTCGGAAGCCATAAAAACGCCATTATTATCAAGCTCTCCCGTCGCCACGGCGGCTTCGCCCTCGGCAAATAAGTCGGGGAGAATACCGGTGTAATGAACCTCCACATCGGCCTCACCGTCTGTAATCTGAAAGCGAGCAAACAGCGAATCATCAGCACGCTCCAAGCTACCATCAACAACCATGCCACCAGCACGAATATGAACACCCTCAGGAGCTTTTCCCGAAACAATATCAGAAGGGGCATAAAACAGATTAATATTTTCTCGCAAAGCATAACTTAAGAGCCCAACAGCTACTGAGGCCACAACAACAATAAAAATTACCATAAATAAACGCTGGCGACGGATTGGGTGCATAACTGTCTCTTTTTTTCATTTTACACTCCGAGGGGGTCTCCCAAGGGCGTCTATTAAGGGGCGGTTTGAGCAGTATCAGAGTTTTTCTGACGAGCTGCTTCTCGACGTTGCTGCCTGATAACTTCCTGCACAAGCTTTCGTCTACGGAGTAATGGACTCACCACTAACCCTATCAGTACCAACAGAGAAATCAGGTAGGCTGCCCAGACATAAGTACCGTGGCCGCCCATCTGAATAAAGTCACTCAGGCTTTCAAACTGGAACATTAATTCTGTCCCTCCCTGATTTCAGATACAGGCGTCTCGAGCACCATGTCTTGTACCCAGCGAGTCCGACGCTCTCTATAGAGAATTTCTACCCGTGTATTGAGGATCAATGCCACGGCGTAAAAACAATAGAACCCCAAGATCATCACCAATAAAGGATGAAACATATCGGGGTGCATGGAGGGGGCTTCAGTCAATCTAATGGTGGCAGGCTGGTGCAACGTATACCACCAGTCCACTGACTTGTAGATAATGGGAATGTTCACCATACCAACTAATGAAAGCACAGCGCTGGCCTTGCTGGCCGCATCCTGGCTGGTATAGGAGTATTGCAAGGCAATCACCCCCAGATACAAAAAGAACAGTACCAGCATGGAGGTTATTCGGGCATCCCACACCCAGTAGGTTCCCCAGGTGGGCTTACCCCAAATGGCACCCGTCACCAATGCGACGAAAGTTAGTACTGCACCAATGGGTGCTGCTGACTTCATCACCATATCGGCCAGCTTCATTTTCCAAATCAGACCAACAGCACCCGAAATGGCCATCACATAGTAGCCCGCCAGGGCGAGAAAGGACGCCGGGACATGGATATAAATAATCCTAAAACTGTTGCCCTGCTTGGCGTCTTGCGGAGCAAAACCCAACCCCCATACCACACCGAGGCTTAACAGTATCGCAGCCAATACAGACAACCATGGTAGCCATTTACCACTGGTATTATAAAACCAGCGCGGCGACCCCAACCGATGAAACCATTGCCACATCTCTGTCTTAACCCTCGCTATTCAATAACATCGCAAACCATTAACCATGCATGCTCACCCGCAGGGCACCCGCAGTAGCGAATGGGGAAATTAATAGTGAAAAGGCCAGCAATGCGCCCATCACCGCCAACGGCCCATCAACAGGAAACCCATCAACTGCTCGCTGAACCGTACTGGCGCCAAAAATCAGTACTGGCATGTAGAGTGGCATCACAATCAGTGACAACAATAGCCCACCCTTCCTTAACGCAACGGTCAAACCTGCACCAATGGCACCAATCAAGCTCAGTACCGCTGTGCCCATCAACAGACTCAACACCAGAGGCAAATAACCCGCCGTTGGCAGGGACAACATCATACCTAAAACAGGCGCCAAAAGAGTTAAGGGAAGACCGGTAATTAGCCAATGTGCCAGCACTTTCGCTAACACCATCAGGTAAAGGGGTTGCGGTGTAATCAACAGCTGTTCCAATGTGCCATCACGGTAGTCACTTTGAAACAAACCCTCTACTGAAAGCAGTGAGGCCAAGAGTGCCATGACCCACAAAATACCCGGAGCAATCTCTGCCAACCGGCTGGCTTCTGGTGTTAAACCCAACGGTATCAATGTCACCACGATAAAGAAGAAAATCACCGGATTGGCAATCTCGCCCCTATGACGAAACGCCAACAGTAGATCCCGCTGGAGAATAGCTGAAAAACCACCACCCATAATCAGCTCACCTCCGCCAACAAGGGCAGGGATAGTCGGCGAATACCGTCAATCCCTAAATCCTGATGAGTAGACAGTATGACCACACCGCCCTTCTTCACATGATCCTTCAATAATACTTCGAGCTGGGCGACACCCTGCTTATCAATGGCGGTAAAAGGTTCGTCCAACACCCATAAAGGCGCCTCGGTAATGAGCAACCGGGCCAATGCAGCACGACGTTGCTGGCCGGCAGACAATGTAAAACAGGGTACATCTTCATAGCCACGCAGCCCCATACTGGCCAACACCTCTTCATTACTTAACAGGCTATTATTGGCATTGAGGCGACGCCACCACTGCAAGTTTTCTTCAGGTGAAAGAGATTGTTTAAGCCCGGGCAAGTGCCCTAAAAACAGTAAGTTCTGGAGATAATCTTGGCGATGCTGAGAGATATCCTTACCACGCCAAAACAATGTCCCAGAAGTGGGGTTTAATGCCGTTGAAATAATGCGTAATAAGGTGGTTTTACCACAACCATTAGGCCCTTCCACCTGGAGAATATCACCCGGTTCAAGTGCCACGCTGATCCCAGAAAACAACAGCCTATCGTCCCGCTCAAAGGCGAGAGACTTTAATGAAAAAATGGCTGCTTGTGACGACAATGGATAATCCGGCCTGTAACAAAGGCCGTATTATGCCAAAAACTTAAGGGAATAAGAGAAAAGATAACGGGATTAGCATCAAACAAAATGCAAATAGCTTGGGTAGTCGACGTCAATCCAGATCGAAATCATAATCCTGGATGCTTTTTTGCAAACGCCTCTCTTCGAGCTGGTCTTCCAACCGGCGTCGTACGTCAGAGTAAACTATGCTCTCAACCTCTTTAAGATTCGGCTCTTGAGCCTCATCTTCAAGATCAAAGTCTTCATTTTCTAGTGCTTTTTTTCCACTCATACCGAAACTCCTCCATCTCGATACCAACTACGTCAGCGACGCTGACAACCACACAACTTGTTTCGCGAAAAATAGGCTTAAAATGAGGAGCCGTCAAGAAATATAAACTCTATTATTTCATATAGTTAAACTTTGATCCTAGGTTACACCACAATAACCGAACCCCCATCCTCATAGACAACGTAGACAAGAAGCCAAATCTGGTCTATCAATACCAACCCAACCCGTTAAAACCTCTCAAAATAATGACTCATAAAAGCCATAATAACAGCCATATTATGGCTCTTTTCTAAGCCAGCCTAGAGAACAACATAACCTATGATGCGATTTGAATACCATTGAACCCGAAAGAGAAACTATGGAAAACCTATATAGGAGCTTCGCGAAAATAGCGGTACTCGCCTATCTAAGCATATTACCTATGCAGGCAATGACGATGGACCTCAATGAAATCATTCCTAGCCTATACGGTGGCGATGGCGTCACCTTGTGGGATACCCATAGCACGGCATTTACACAGGCGAGTCTGGAAGACTTACAGGGGCTATCTGAGACACTGTCCGACTTTTCTCAACCATCGCTCTCATCAATCGTCGGCCTGACCTTTGAGTTCGACCCCATCCTGGATGAGTTTGTCCCAACAACTACTACACAGAGCTTGGGCTCCTCTCTGACAGAGCGCCCCCAAACCGTAGGTAAAGGCGTGTTTACTTTTAGTATTGCCTATGGCCATACCAAATTTTCCGAGCTCGACGGCCACAGTTTAGACAGCCTTACCCTTGACTTAGGGCATTCAGATCCGCCGCCTGGCGCACTTACCTGCTTGGCCCCTGGGTTTCCAAATCCACCACCAGATAATTGCTACAGCTTTTTAGATGATGTGGCACGCTTAACCTTGAAGCTAGACATTACACAACAGTTTATTAACCTGTCGACGAGTTATGGTTTGACTGAAAATGTTGATATCGGGTTTCACATCCCAATAATACACACTAAAGTTAGCGCCTCTTCTGTAGCGTCCATCGTTAACGATCCCTCTATTATCTATTCGCCCCTTGGTGGTAACGGTTCTTTGCATGGTTTCGACCCCATCAATGGAGACGACCCTGTCTCTTCTGCTTCGGGGAGTCATACTGGTATGGGTGATTTTTTTATCCATGCAAAACATCATTTCTACGACAGCGATAAGCTGAACTTGGGATCACTTTTTCAAGTTCGATTACCCACAGGTGATGAAGATAACTTGCAAGGTATTGAAGACGTGGGTGGTAAAGCGATGTTGCTTGCTGATGCGACATTTCCTCTTAATAACGGCAGTCTCACGCCTTACCTAAATGCTGGCATTGCGGTGAATACCAGTAATTCAGGACAAGATAAATTGATGTATAATGTAGGGCTGGAGTACGACGTAATTTTTGGCGAACATCACACCTCTGCATCTATCGATTTCATGGGCAGGAATACCATCACAAACAAGAGCGACAGTGGCGAAGATATATATGATCTTGGCCTGGGCATAAAGTATGCGCTAACCAAACGTGGTTCTGTTTATGCCAATATCATCTTGCCCATTAATGATTCCGGGCTACGTCCAGATGTGACGTATATTTTTGGTTTTACTTGGACCAAATAAATTCATGAATCAGTTTGCCACCTTACTTTGCATAGCTATGCTCACCCTGGCTACCATAGGCTCCTCGCCAGTCCAGGCAGAGGTGAATACGCACACCTTATATATTATAAAAACCAAATCACTGCCCGCAATCAATCAAGTCATCTCGTCAATCAAGAACGTTAATTCGCATAACATTATTATTAAAGAGTTTGATCTTGATGGGAAAAAAGAACGTAGCAACACCATCGTTGAATCCATTCAATCGCAAATAACTGACCCTGCTAATGCGACAGTCATGACCCTGGGAACACCAGCAACACAACTTGCTATAGATCAACTGAACAGCATTAATATCATCTACACGATGACCGACAGCGTAAAGCTAAGCCTGTCCTCCCATAAAAACATCTACGAGGTATCAGACAAACCTGATATTGCTCAGCAATTGCATATTCTGGAGAAATTTCTACCCGGAGTAAAAAAAGTTGGCCTCATTGCTGAAAAAAAATATATGAGCAACATGAAAGTTGAAATAAACGAGGCCAAAAACGCATCAAACCTTCATGTTCTACTCAAGACCATAACAACACCCAAAGAAGTGCCCTCGGTGTTTAGGGAACTTCTTCCAGAAGTAGATGCCTTTATTTTTATTCAGGACCCCATCGTCATTAATAGTATGTCCTACAAATACCTGGTTACCACAGCACTTGAAAACAATAAACCGACTTTAGTTTATTCAAATTATCTAGTGAAAGCTGGATTCTTGGGTGCCTACCTCCCAACACCGGAATACATTGCCAAACAAACAATAACGTTAGTTGGTGAGTTTCTTCATAAAAAACCGATGGCAGCGGAACAAGTACATGATGAACAGCAGCTAACACTACACATCAATAAAAAAACGCTCCAAATACTCAACATCCAGATACCAGAAGCCCTATCAAACATAACGACACTGGATAATTAGACCAATGAATGCACTGACGAAATATAGAATTATTTCTAGATGTAACAGCTTAAAAGTTAAAAGCATTGCATTTCTAGTTGTATTGGTATTTTTTGTTACCCTTACATTAACCTGGTTATCACTCAGTAAAATGTACAGTGTAATGCATGAAGAACTCGACAAGCGCGGGTTTTCTGAAGCCAGCACTCTTGCCCTGGACAGTTATTACGGTCTACTGATGGAAGACCACAACATTCTGGACCAACAGATTAAAAACCGAATAAACCGACATGATATCGCCTCTGTTCATATCGTTAATCAGTCGGGAATCCTTATTGCCTCCAGCGACAATAAACATCTGAACAGCAAGTTTCAGGATTTATTTATAGAAAGCGCCATCTCCAAAGGGAGTAATTACACCAAAGAAACTTACGACCAAGGAAGAAGCCCAAAAAACAGTCCTCACAACAACAAAATACAGCCTACCAAAGATTTATATTACTATTATTCACCCGTGCTGCTCAACAAGAGCACCCATGCAGATATACAGCATTTTGAAGGTGATTTTCTCGATAATGACACAGGGTCAGAATCGATGATGGTAGGCTGGATCAGAGTGGGGATTTCACTGAGCAATCTGCACTCAACATTCAATAGTTTATTGTTTTTTTCTATTGTCATTTCATTCCTAGTATCCATTGTCACTATTGGCATCTCTTATATCATCATCAATAAAACGCTAAAGCCTTTAGAGGAGATATCAAAATCTACTCGTTCGCTGGCAGAAGGAAATTTTTCCGAGGCCCAAGAAATACGCATCACCTCACATGATGAAATTGGCTCGCTATCCGCCACGTTCAATTTAATGATCAGAAAACTGCAGGCCTACAGTCTCCAGGTAACACAACGGACAAGGCAATTAAATAAAGCAAAACAAATTGCTGAATCAGCAAATATGGCAAAGAGTGACTTCCTCACCAATATGTCTCATGAATTACGTACGCCATTAAATTCTATTATTGGTTATTCTGAAATGTTACTCAGCAGACGTCCTGGGGAGCTGAATGAAAAACAAATACGCTTTGTTAATAATATTTCGAGTAGTGGTGACCATTTGCTGGATTTGGTTAATGATATTCTTGACATCTCAAAAATTGAAGCAGGAAAAGATGGCCTTAACTTAAGCAAAGTATCCATTACAGCGCTTGCAGAACAAGTCAAACACACACTATCCCCCCTTACCCAAGACAATAAGATTGATTTTAAAATCGATCCAGCCGAACAAGATATCGTTATTGACGCAGACCAAACGAAGCTCACACAAATACTATTAAACTTATTACGCAACGCGATTAAATTCACCAATAAAAATGGGAAAGTAACCCTATCAACCCAATATATCCAACTCAATGATTACATTAAACATGATACAAATGATGCTAAAGGCATACTAATCTGTATTCAAGACAGTGGACTGGGCATCAAACCTGAACACCAAACTCTTGTTTTCAACAAATTTGAACAAATCGATTCTTCCTTATCCAGAGCCCAGGAAGGAACAGGATTGGGACTACCCCTGACAAAAACATTAGTAGAAATGCACAGGGGTGTGATCTGGGTAGAAAGTGACGGCATCCCAGGCAAGGGCTGCAAGTTTTGTTTTGTCTTGCCCATATCGCAAGATGAGCCTGAAGACGCTGGTACTAAGAGCCACATGATGCTCCCCGGCATTCATCAAACCCAGGCTGACACCCCTCCATCAGATGACAACATTCTTGTGATTGAAGATGACTTTCTTCTATGGGAATATTTAGCCACCGTACTCAATGACGCGGGCTATTTCGCGAAATTCTCAGCCAGTGCTAACGAAGGCATCAAAAAAGCACGAGAAATACAGCCAATGGCTATATTGCTCGATATCAAGCTTCCAGATAAAAGTGGTTTTGATGTTATAAAAATTCTGAAATCTCACGGGGACACTAAAAACATTCCAATCATTATCATTTCGTCAATTGATAAAAACTATAATCAGTCAAATGGCTATATTGACTGGCTGACCAAACCAATTGACACGAAACGCTTGGTTCAATCCCTCCATCAACTGGCAGGAAACGATTGAGTTATCTAATGACCTGCACCACCCAACCAACTTAAAGATGTTGATGACCTGCATGATTAATCCAGTTTTCTAACTTTTCTCACAGCAGCGTCTTTCATAATTTTTCAATGCAGGGACCGCAGAGGCAAATTCTTTCTCTAAGCGAGAAACCAACAGTGGAATAGATAGCTCCCCTTTCTCCAAGTGCCAATACTCAAGGTCATGACAGGTTTGAGCCACGTTGTTAATGCCGAGATTAGCACTACTTGATTTCAACGTATGTGCAGAAAATATAAGCTTGTTGATATCATCATTATCAGCAGCACAACGGATCTCTTCCAGGAAATGCTCTGCCTGATCAAAATAAGCCTTTATCAACTGCTTTATGATCGCTGGATCGCTGCAAACACTTTCAATCACCTGAAAATCGATGTCCGCTGAAGCACTATTCTCTGAAATCTCACTAACCCTATCGTCATCCGCCAACAACACTGTGGGTAGTTTTTCCATCGCAAGCCATTTTTCCAGCAACCCCTGTAACTGGTCAAATTTAAATGGCTTGCTTAAATAGTCATCCATGCCTACTTCAAGGCATTTATTTTTATCACCCATAACGGCATTTGCAGTTAATGCAATGATCGGTACACGTCGGCCAGTAGACGATTCACCCTCAATTCTACGGATCTCTTGTGTTGCCTGAAAACCATCCATGCCAGCCATATGGCAATCCATTAAAATCAGAGAAACATCGTCTTTTTTGAATTTCTCTACTGCCACCGCACCATCTTCGGCGACGATATATTCGTAATCCATTTCTTCAAGCATGTAGCAAACAAGCTCAAGATTCATCTGATTATCTTCTACAACTAAAACCTGCCGTGGCTTGCTCATCATTAGAGCGCGCCAACAGTTTGATTTTGATTGTTACTTTTCAAAATACGTCCTTTTTTACCCTGTCTGGCATGTTGACCCATTTTAGGAATAAATATTATAGGTGTACTCACAAATTTACAGGAAGCAAAATGTCACACATCAGCCATACATTGTTTAAATTCAGCGAAATCTGACAGTACCACAAGGTCCTCTGGGCGATCAATATCGGGGAGTGCTGACAGCTCTTTCCACCGCCAACTAAGATTATTCAATCTTTTGCGAGTCACTTCCATCACCTCCCCTGAACCCCAGGGAACCCCTGTAAACAATTTCAGGTCTAAACGATTCAATCCTACCAACACATACCCTCCATCCGTGGCCGGGCCAAACACGGCAGGAACATCATCAAGAGCCGCCAATGCTTGCGTAATATACTCACCATCAATCGCCGGGCAGTCACTGCCAATAATGATGACTCGACTATATTGCTTTAGCCTATCAGCAAAGGCATTGGCCATTCGCTCGCCGAGATCAGAGCCTTGCTGCTCGACCAACGGAACACCAGCACCCTCGACTAATTGATGAAAAAAATCATGTTCAGCACTGCACCATAATTCCAGGTTCGAAACGGCAGATGCCTGATGAAGACGGAACTGATAATCCACCAGTGCGCAATGTAATTGCAGACTCCCGGTTTCCCCCAATGCAGGCTCAAGCCGTGTTTTTACCCGTCCCGGCAGGGGGGCTTTTGCAAATTGAAGCAAACAACTATCAGGGTACTGTACAGTCATTCTGGATAGCTCTGTCATTATGGGTATGTGATTTCAAGGAGGTCATTATGAGTAATACTGCCGGGCCAAATGTTGTGGAGAGACACCTAAAAAATAGGCAAGGCGTAGACGCCACATCTGCAAAACTGTCCGGAGAATACCTCGTTGCTCCCACCGACGACTCGAGGTGGTGACAACGCCCCGCTGAAATGAGGGCTGACTAACCTTTTTCAGGCGACGACAAAACTCAACGTCCTCCATCAAGGGAATATTGGCAAAACCATTGAGCGATTCAAATAATGTACGGCGAACAAACAGTGCCTGGTCACCCGTGCCAATACCGAACATTTGTGAACGAATATTCATCCCACGCTCGATCACTCGAAACAGCCATGCTGAACCGCTCAACTTAACAGGGAAAAAACCCCAATTCAGACCGTCCAACCAGGCCGTTGAGAAATCAGAGGGTAGCTCGGTATCAGCATGCAGAAACAACAGGTATTCACCACGGGCATATCCCGCCCCAGCATTCATTTGTTGTGCGCGGCCTCGTTCACTATGCACTACTTGGTCAGCATACAACGCTGCCAACTCACAGGTATGGTCTGAACTCCCACCATCAGCAACAATGACTTCAACACCCAGACCCCGAATACTTATGTCACGAAGTCGTTGTAACTTTTTAAGGCAAAGACCTATTTCTGTCTCTTCGTTAAGTGACGGAATGATAATGCTGAGAAATACAGTCATCATTAATCCAAGGCACCGCCACAACTACTACCCTGACCTGCGGTACAACCATAGCAATGGTCAGCAATAGCGATAGAATACCCGGCAACGTCCATGGCAAGTAAGTCCCTTAAGTGACGCAGTCCATCGGAGACGATCATCTCATTCAACCCTGATGCTGACCCGACTACTGGCACTGACATGGGCGTTTCCAGCATTTGATTAAAATCACAATCATATAGATTGCCAAGCCAGTCCACGCTCACGGTAGTCCGGCACATCACTGTGTCCAAATTCAATGCTAAAAAATTATCCTTCAGAAGTTGCATGTATTGTTCATACCCATTCTTGGCCAAAAGTACTGCACCAAAACGACTAATAGGCATATTGGTTATCGTAAATAACTGGTTAAAGGCTAAGCCGTGATCCTCGCTGAGCCGCAGCTTATACTCCGCCTCCAATTTCTGTTGGTCTGGTGGTAAAAAAGCGCCATTGGGGTTATAAACCAGATTCAACGGCAGTGTTTTATCGACCCCATAACCAATTTCATTGAGTATTTTCAGTGCATCAATGCTTTGTTCAAAAACACCCTTGCCCCGCTGCTCTGTTACATTCTGTTCTGAAAAACAGGGCAGCGAAGCAACTACGGTGACCTTATGGTCAGCAAGAAACTGAGCTAAATCCTGATATCCCGGCTCCAGTAAAATGGTTAGGTTACAGCGGTCAATCACTTCAACCCCCAACTTACTGGCTTCTGAAACCAGATAACGAAAGTGAGGGTTCATCTCTGGAGCACCGCCGGTAAGATCCAACGTCTTCACGTTCTTCTCTCTTAAGACCTCAAGGACTAGCTCTATGGTCGCCATATCCATCAATTCGGTACGACTAGGACCAGCATTCACGTGGCAGTGGGTACAACTGAGATTGCAGAGATAGCCTAAATTGACCTGTAAGGTCGTCAGTGCTGTTCTTTGCAAGGGGGGAAAGTCTGTATTCAATAACAAGGGACGAGTATCGCGCATGGGGGGATTCTGCCAGAATATCTTTTCAATGTGACCAACTGGCCAAGAAAAAGTTTAGTGTTGCACTCGCACAATCGTCGATTAAAGTGACATTATTCTTACCAATGACTCTCTAACAGGTAACTCATGGCCAAAAAGCACTATCAGTCCGTGGTGGTATTAACTGGTGCAGGCATTTCGGCTGAATCAGGCATCCGCACATTTCGAGCAAGTGATGGACTCTGGGAGGATCATCATATTGAGGATGTGGCATCCCCTGAAGGGTTTGCAAGAGATCCGGACAGGGTTCACCGTTTTTACAATCAGCGACGTGACCAGCTTCTCAGTCAAAGTATAGAGCCTAACCCTGCTCATTTTTCCCTAGCAGATTTTGAGCTGAAATTTTCTGAGAACTTTTCTAGGGACTTTTCTAGGGACTTGTCTAGGGACTTGTCTAAGAGCTACACACTGATCACCCAGAATATTGATGACCTGCATGAGCGGGCCGGCTCAAGTAGCCCATTACATATGCACGGTGAATTATTAAAAATTCGTTGCAGTCAATCTGGCCGTATCTTTGAGTGCAGAGACAACACCACGCCCTTGTCAAAGTGCCCCTGCTGTGGAATGTCAGGGAACCTGCGGCCTCATGTTGTATGGTTTGGCGAAATGCCCCTCTACATGAATGAAATTTATCAGGCCCTGAACAGCTGTGATCTATTTATCGCCATTGGCACTTCCGGCAATGTTTATCCAGCCGCTGGCTTTTTTGAAACCGCCAAAATGGCGGGAGCCCACACTGTGGAGTTAAATCTTGAGCCCTCAATCAATGGTTCGCAATTTGCTGAACAGCACTATGGCCCAGCCTCTGAGGTGATCCCTCACTACGTCAAGGCCCTCCTTGCTGGATAACGTTGAGGTTGGACTGAATTACTTCCAGTCCGCTTCATCATCTGCGGTTGCTTCCCAATCGTGATCTGTTTCTTTTACTGCATAGAGAAGACAATCACTGATGGCGATATCTGGGTTAGTCGTCGCCATAAATAACTTGAGTGTTGTTCGAGGATAAAGCTTACCCCCCTCTTCAACAAAGAGGTCATCAATAACATCTTCACCCCGCTCATCTAATGCCCTGAGCACGCGAATACCACGCGGCCCCAGCCAAGCCAATGCGGTGTCTGGCCTAACGACACCAAAGTTACGCCGATCTATGTGATCAGGGAGGGTAATATCCATATTTAGCCGCGGCTCATGGTCATAACACAGCTGCCCCCCTTCATTTAGTTCTAGGCGCACTGGGTGATGGTAAATATCCATCTCCTCCAAGGCGACCGAGGTATACAACTGAGGTCTAGTAATAAAGCGTGTCAGGCCCTGATAGGCAACTTCATCGGATTGCACTTGCATAGAACCACCACACTCCACCGTGAGCACAGGGCAACCCAAATCAGAAACCTCCATCAAGGCACCAAGACGATGACCTGTAATAATTAACCGATGGGTAAACAGTGTTGCCAAATCGAGGTAGCGCGTATGGGGCTCCACGCAAACAGTAAATGCTGGCCCTTCCCCAGAGGTGTTGTGTATATCAATAACGGCTTCTGGGTGCGCTTCTCGAATAATCTCAAGAAGTGCTTTCGCCACAGCACCCTGACAGCCCTCAAAGGGAGGTGTAAACAGGCGGTTCATATCCTGCTGACCCGGCAAAAACCGATGTGAAAATAGAGGCTCAGCCAACGCTGCATCAACGTACACCACTGCCAGCAGCAGGGTCACCTCTGGTTGGCAGCCTAAACGTAACAGCTGGTGAATAGCCTTTAATCCAGAGGGTTCATTGCCGTGTAATAGCGTCACCATCACCCGACAACGAGAATTATCTCGACCATTGAGATGAATAATCGTCGGTCCGCCCAACTCGGCTAAAAAAGCCGGTACTGTGGAAGCAATTTGCTCAGGTGTGGGGTTGTACCAATGACGGAACACCGTATCTTGTAACATCAAACGGAACCTCCGAACTTGTTAAATATCACTCCATTCCGAGACAGGGGTATTGGAAATAGAGCGTTCTCCGTAAGCAGCCACTAGCTGCCGACAGGCCTCCATCCTGCTGAGTGAACCAGATAGTAATTTAGAGTATTGGGTCATCTGCCATATTGCACCAGTACGACCATTACTTAATCGATCGTCGATCACAGTCAGCAATCGTTGAGACTCGAGGTAATCAACCCCTATTTTTTCTAATCCCTGAGCGGCTACGGGCAATAGCTGACGCACTATCTCAACCAACGGCCTTTCCTGTAATCCATTTTGGGTGAGATCTGGCCACAAAATTTTTGCCTCTATACCAAACTGTGAGGCTCGATAAAAATTGTATTCCGCATAGGGAAATGGAAGTGCTGACAGCAAGGGAGCGACCTGATCAACCAGCCCTTCAGCCAGACCAATTAACAGTGCTGAATTTGCGGCCATATCTATGGGTGTTGGCCCAGCGGGTAAGGCACGCATTTCAATCCTGAGATGCGCATCACCTTCAGGGTCATAAATAGGTCTATTCCACGACCAGATGGTGCCATCGTGAAGGCAGAGCTCCTCCAAGCGAGGAATACCTCCCTGCTCAACGACCTTAACGGGATCTTCATCTGTTCGAAGCGGAATCATCGGACGATATAACTGCACCATTTCCCGAAATAACGCCATAGGGTCATCATTCAACCAGCCATGACCGAAGCTGACTCTTGCAGGATCCTGCCATTCATAACCTACCGTACCTCGGCCATCAATAGATTGCTTAAATAATGGCACCCGGGTTTCATGCCACAAGCGGTGTCCTAATAACAGCGGTGAATTGGCAGCCAAACCGAGTACCAGTGGTGTGACCAGTTGTATGCAGTTCCAGAGTGACGTGAAACGGCTCGGTTCCACCCGATAATGAAGCTGAAAAGAGGTGCAGGCCCCTTCCATCGTCACATCACTCTGAACCAGATGAATGGCATCCTCCCCATCAATATTGATACCACAGGACTGATCACGCATTTGATGGAGCACGTTAGCAAGCGCATGATATCTAGGTTCGTCCGTCATTGCGCTTTCACCAAAATCATCTCTGCGCAGGGTGGGCAGAATACCAATGGGCAATACAGACCCACCCTCCTTCTCAGTTAAAATCTGAAGTCGGCGCAATGCATCAAGCATTTGCTGCTCAAGGTTGGAAAAAGGTTTACCGGTGGCACTCACTGGGCTGAGGTTGTACTCAAGGTTGTAACGATTCAATTCTAGGGTCAGCTGAGGATCATCAAACTGTTTTTGGATAGCCACATTTTCGGGAAGAGGTCGCCCCTGGCTATCTAGGAGATAAAGCTCTAATTCAGCACCGATACTGGTTTCGCCACAGCCGAACCCAGGCCTTTCAAGAAGCAACTCAAGCGCACTCAAACACCGATGTAGTTTGTGCCCAAATGCATTAAAGTCACGTTGGCTAAAACTGGTCTTGTTGATCGCCCGTCCCATCTCACTCCCTTTTTTATGGGGGAATTCACCCGATGTGAAACAGCTTGGTCACGTTACATTACAGTTTAGCTCATGATTTACATTTAGCTAAAATAGCCATCCAACGGCATGTCTCTTATTGTTCAACCTCAGCTGAACACAAGGACCCCTTAGCCACTGAGGGGTTCAGGCTTTCCAGTGTCTTGGACCGTCCAGATGTGGTCACAATTCTGGCGTGAGATCGTTTTAGTTGTCGAGGCTCCAGCACGCCACAGGAATGCGCAATCATCCCAACATCATAGGTCATATTAAAAACATAATTAGCCACCCGCTCTGACTTTAATGCCGGATTCAAGCCACGTTGCAGCTTCGGGTCATGTGTCGCCACACCGGTAGGGCAAGTATTTTTATTGCACTGCATCGCCTGAATACAGCCCAAGGAAAACATAAACCCACGAGCACTGACCACAAAATCTGCACCCGCACACAGCGCCCAAGCCACACCAGAAGGAACAATCATTTTTCCAGAGGCGATCACTTTTATTCTCTCTCGCAGTCCATAGCCACGGAGAACATCTACCACCTCGGGTAAGCTCTCACCAATCGGCAGCCCCATAAAATCGAGCAATGGCTTGGGCGCTGCACCAGAACCGCCTTCAGCTCCATCTATGGTAATAAAATCTGGGGCCGACTCTATTCCTCGCTCTAGAATCAAACGAAATAAATCTTCTAACCAGTCTGTATCACCAATGACACTTTTAAACCCAACTGGCTTCCCGGTAATGTCTCGCACCCTGGCAATCATATTCAACAGGCTTTCGGCATCGACAATCTCCGAGTGACGATTAGGGCTTATGGCATCTTTACCCACTTCAATGGCACGGATAGCGGCAATTTCATCTGTCACCTTGGCGCCGGGTAAAATCCCCCCCTTACCCGGTTTGGCTCCCTGACTTAGCTTGATCTCAAACATTCTGACTTCAGGGTGTGCTGCAATCTCACGCAAACGCTCTTCACTGAGGTTACCATTCCCGTCACAAACACCGAACTTGGCCGTGCCAACCTGAAAAACAATGTCACACCCTCCCTCCAAGTGATAGGGAGATAACCCGCCTTCACCCGTGTTTAACCAGCAACCGGCCTTTGCCGCTCCACGAGATAGCGCTTGAACAGCAGGCTTTGATAACGCGCCATAACTCATTCCTGATATGTTGAGTAGGGACGCTGTTGTATAAGGCTGTTCACAATAAGGGCCTATCGTTATCGGACTGGGGGCCACCGCATCTTCACCCCGGGTGGGGTAGGCGCAATTCACAAAAAAGATTGAGCCCGCGGGTCGTAAGTCACGCGTTGAACCAAAGGCCAGAGTACGATCAATATCTTTGGCTGCCCTGTATACCCAAGAGCGTTCCGAGCGATTAAAGGGTAATTCCTCACGATCCATGGCAAAAAAGTACTGCCGAAAAAATTCACCCATATGTTCGAACAAATAACGGAAACGACCTATCACGGGGTAATTTCGACGAACAGCTTGTTGAGTTTGAGTGACATCGAGAATATAGAGAACGATCACCAAAATGACGACTAACCCCAACAATACAACAAGTAATGCCGCGAAGAAGTTGAGAATGGTGTACACCCAGCTGGAGGAGATTGTTTCCATCATGTAGCCCATTATTCTCTTATGGTAGCAACCAAAATATATGTCTATGGATCAGACGATGTTCATCATATTAGGTAGATACAACGTACCATCCAATTGATCTAAGCAGTAGTGTATCTTAATAAAACTCGGCATAATCTCGGCTTACTTCTGTTGCCCCAAAGAGTATGCCAAAAAAGATTCTACGACGGTGGTTACCTGACCCCCATAAAATTGTTGAAAGCCGTGCTATTCGGTGGATGGGGCCCTTAATAAAGGACCCAAACCTGTTTCATATTAACAGGGCCTCCATCTCGGCCTCCTTATTTATCGGTCTGTTTTGTGCCTTCCTGCCCATTCCAGGACAAACCATTGTCGCTGCCGCACTGGCACTCTTGTTCCGAACCAATCTGCCCGTTGCTATGGCGCTGATCTGGGTCAGCAACCCACTCACCTTCCCTCCTATATTTTTATTCAGCTACCGGGTTGGTATCTGGCTACTCGATCAGACAGTTACGCCAATCAATATAGAGCTCAGCTGGGATTGGGCTGTTGCCCAAGGTAGCGCTATTTGGCTCCCCTTATTAACAGGCAGTTTATTCTGTGGCTTGATCAGTGGTGCTATAGGCTATGTAGTCATCCACCGCCTGTGGCGCTGGAAAGTGATCAAAAACTGGGAAGCACGCAACAAGGCACGTGAAAAAAAATCTTCAGAGGAAAGCTAAACCCTATACTTCATCTCTACTATTCTATTCATAACGCAACACTTCTGCGGGCCGAGTTCGAGCTGCACGCAACGCAGGGTATAGGGTCGCAAGAAAATTTAATCCGAGCGCCACAGCAACAATCAATAGCACATCACTCCACACCAGCGCGGATGGCAAATAATCTATCGGATAAACGTCTGAACTAAGAAAATGAAAACCCAGCAGCGATTCAATACCACTCACTATGGCGGACACCTTCCACGCACAGCTGATGCCAATGATGGCACCCAAAAGTGAGCCCACAGCACCAATAAGAAACCCCTGAGTCAGAAACACAGTAACAATCTCACTATTGGTTGCACCTAAAGTCTTCAGGATAGCAATGGCAGACCGCTTATCAAGCACGGTCATCATCAGCATCGAAATAACATTAAAGACAGCAATACCTATAATCAAAAAAACCAGCAAGGAAACCATGTTCCGAGACATTCTGATGGCCTGATACAGGTTTCCGTGAGTTTGAATCCAATCGGAGAAACGATACCCTGGCGCTAACACTCGGAGAAGATCAAATCCTGTTTGACGTACCTGAAAAATATCATTCAACTTAACCTGAATACCCTGGGGCCGAGTGCCAGTACCTCTCAAGGCCCCCACTACGTCAAGTTGAGCCAACGCGAGATGCTGGTCGATGGTGGTATGTGTTTCAAAAATCCCGCCAACAGTAAAGGCACTAATGGTAGGTGCAAGCTGACGGTTTTTCTGCACCCCTGCACGAGGCACCAGCAGGGTGACTCGATCACCCACTGAGACCATCAATTTATCGGCCACACCTTTTGCCAACAGCAGTGTCTTCTCACTCCCCTGTAAGCTAGTCAATAACTCGGGAAGTACAAACTGACCAATAAACTCACCACTGAGGGCTCCATCAATCCCTAACACTTCCACTGGCCGTGTTTTTCCACGACTGGTCAGCATTCCTTCGACTTGATTGAAGGGCATTGTGGCACGCACATTTTCCTGAGTCTCCAACACCTCCATAAGAGCAGGAACATCTTCAATCCCACCATCTTTGAACAGCCTGACATGCGGAACCGCACCAAGAATTCGGGCTTCCATCTCGTGATCAAACCCGTTCATTACCGACATCACAACGATCAACAGTGCCACACCGAGCACAAGCCCAAGAATAGCCAATAGAGAAATAAAGGAGACCAACCGGTTACGACTACCCGACGTGAAATTCCTCAGGCCAACATAAAGCGGAAATGGCTTAAACACTAGGGCTACCCACTATGGCTATCTGTATTCACAGATTCAACGGATGCCGTCACGTCGACTAGCGTGCCATTCTCAAGAGACAGAATACATTCCATTTGAGAGGCCACATGACGATCATGTGTCACTACAACAAAGCTAATACCCAGCTCACGATTCAATTTCAACAACAGAGCTAGCACGGTTTCTGCTGTGGTTGGATCAAGGTTACCGGTAGGTTCATCCATTAATACACAGGAGGGCTGGGTAACTAATGCTCTGGCAATCGCCACTCTCTGGCGCTCCCCTCCGGAGAGTTCAGATGGCTTGTGACCACAGCGGTGCCCCAAGCCCACTTGGGTAAGAACTTCAGTGGCCCGGGCTCGAGCTTCCGACACAGAGACTTTACCAATCAACAATGGCATAGCCACATTTTCCAGAGCACTAAACTCAGCCAATAAATGGTGGAACTGATAGACAAAGCCCAAATGTTTATTGCGGAGACGAGCGCGCCCCGATTCCTTAATCGGTGCCAAGTCAGTACCCATCACCGCTACGGAACCATCCGTAGGGTCATCCAGGCCTCCCAACAAATTCAACAGGGTAGTTTTACCTGAACCTGAAGCACCAACAATGGCCACTCGCTCCCCTGAGCGAATGCTGAGGGAAATATCGCTGATGACAGCGATCTGATCAGCACCCTGAATGTAGTATTTTGATAGCCCGCTACACTGCAACACACATTCTCTATCAGTGGTCATAACGCAATGCCTCCGCGGGTAATACCTGACCAGCACGCCTGGCGGGATATAACGTGGCGAGCACACTTAACACTAAACCGAGACAACAAATTATTATCACATCCTGCCACAACAGCTTTGATGGTAGCTGGCTGATAAAATATATATTTGGATCAAATACTTGAAAACCCATCAACTGCTCCAACCAGCTAACAATATCACCCATAAAAAAAGCCAGCAGACAGCCTAGTACCGCACCGACAATCACTCCAAGAAAACCAATGACACTACCCTGAACAATAAAAATACCTGACACCGTGTTCGCTCCGGCACCCAGAGTGCGCAATACAGCAATGTCTCGACGCTTGTCGGCAACCATCAATACCAGGCTAGCAATTATATTAAATGCTGCCACAGCGATAATGGCTGCTAGCAGTACGCCGACCACCTTCTTTTCCATTTTTATCGCCTGGAACAGATTACTCATCTCTGATGTCCAGGTTTTTACTACATAGCCCTCACCCACTTTTTGTTCAAGTATCTCAGCAACAATATCTACCGAAAATGGATCAGCTACTCGCAGCTTCACACCCGTCACTTTATTGCTAAGACGAAAAAGTTTCTGTGCGTCCTGGTAGTGAATAAATGCCAAACCAGTATCCACCTGAGCACCTACCTGAAAGACGCCCATCACACGAAAACGTTTATACCGAGGAAAGATACCTGCAGGCGTCACGTTGAGTTCAGGCGTCGACAGAATAACAGAGTCACCATTGATCACACCAAGGGAGCGAGCCAGTAGGTTACCCAACACAATGCCATATTCACCCGGCTGTAAATAGGCCAGTTGGCCAACCAGCATATACTGGCTAATGGGACTAACATCGCCGTCCAGCGCCGGATCAATACCCTGTATCAATGCCCCTTGGCTAAGCCCTGATGATGATAATAGACCATAGCCTTCAACAAACGGGGCGTAGGCTTCCACATACTCCACATCAAGAGTCTTAAGGCCCAGCTTGGGCCAATCTAAAACCCCCTCATCACTCATCACGCTGGCGTGAGGCACGACATTAAGAATTCTTTTTTTGATCTCGTGATCAAAACCATTCATCACGGACAAGACAACAATTAACGCCATAATACCCAGCGCCATTGCAATAAAGGACAACAGAGAGACAAAAGACACGAAACCGTTGCGTCGCTTGCTGCGTATATAGCGTAATCCGATAAAAAGGGGCAGGTTGGTATTCATTGCAACGCATTAAAACGGAATCCCGAAGGGCAAACAAGCGGGCATTTATGTGATTGATTACCTGTTTATTAGCAATCCTATTATTTTACAGTTTCACTTACTATGTTTTGACTTGCTATAATCAGAGCACACACTGCGCATGACAGGTCATAAGGGATCCAAATCATGAACAAGTATTTATTACCCTTCAGTATTTTTTGCTGCTTATCGATGCCACTGGCAGCCGAAGTTATCATTGTTCCTGTTGGCCAGCAGGCGGCTGAAAAACAGAGTGTAGAGCGCCCAACTACAGGCATTACAAAAGATCAGGTACAGAACCGTTTTGGTGATCCTCAGGAATGGAATGATCCCGTCGGAGATCCGCCTATCTCATCGTGGGAATACCCCGACTTCGTCGTTTTTTTTGAGTACGACCATGTACTTCACTCTGTTCTAAAACGTAACGATAAAGAGTAAAGCCTCGAAAGGCGTCTAAGTGACATAAAAAAGCCAGAGTGCTGTGAGGCATTCTGGCTTTTTTGTAGCTATAGGGAACTAAGCTGACAGCTTGGGCGTTCTATACAACCAATTTTCTGGATTCCCGATTCAATCTGTTAATACCATTAATTGCAGCAAGACGGTATGCCTCGGCCATCGTTGGATAATTAAAGGTTGTACGAATAAAGTATTCTATCGTATTGGCTTCGCCAGTCTGATTCATAATCGCCTGACCGATATGAATGATCTCCGCAGCTTCAGCGCCAAAACAATGAACACCAAGAAGTTCCAGTGTCTCCTGATGAAATAGAATCTTCAGAACACCGACCTCCTCACCGGATATCTGGGCTCTGGCAATATTTTTGAAGTAGGCCCGACCAATTTCATAGGGCACCTGTTGTTCAGTAAGCTCCGACTCAGTTTTCCCTACATAACTAATTTCAGGAATAGTGTAGATTCCAGTTGCCACATCATCTACGTGGTAAATCTTGGACAAGCCACACATATGTGCCGCTGCAGATCGCCCTTGGTCATAGGCAGCACCAGCCAATGCAGGCCAACCAACAACATCACCCGCTGCATAGATATTTTCTACTGAGGTTTGATAGTTATCATTAATGGTGACTTGTCCACGACGATCCACCTCCAGCCCTATCTCTTCAAGACCCATATTGCTGGTATTACCACTACGACCATTACAAAACAGTAGCGCCTCTGCGTGAACTCGCTTCCCCGATTTCAGCTCCATAGTAACGCCGTTATCACGAGTTTCGATCTGAGCATATTCTTCTTTGTGACGCACCGTAACGTTTAGGTCACGCAGGTGGTAGCTAAGAGCATCCGAAATTTCATCATCCAGAAATGACAACAATCCATCCCGAGTATTAACCAGATCAACCCTGGTATCTAAACCAGCAAAAATTGAGGCATATTCACACCCAATAACACCGGCACCATAAATAATAATATTGCGAGGCGTTCTGTCCAGATTAAGAATAGAGTCACTATCAAAAATCCAGGGGTGGTCAAAGTCTACGTCTTCTGGATGATAGGGACTTGAGCCGGTGGCAATCAAGAAATGACGGCCTTCCATTGTATCGAAAGTACCATCAGGCTTAGTCAGTTTTAAATGAGTCGGGTCGATAAAGCTAGCACGCCCTACATGGAATTTAATTCGGTTTCTTGCATATTCACGAGTTCGCCCTTCAACCTGCTTATGAATCACCTGAGCAGCAGATTCCATGACTTCTGAAAAAGAGCACCAGCGGGGCTCACCCATGGTACGAAACATCGGCATAGTATTAAACTGAACCATCCGACGTACAGAGTGACGTAGTGCTTTAGAAGGAATTGTTCCAAGGTGAGTACAGTTACCACCCACCATTTTTCGCTCGTCTACAATCGCTACAGACCAGCCCTGCTTCACCGCGGACATCGCGGCACCCTCACCAGCAGGACCACTGCCTACGATCACTAAGTCGTACTGAAAGTCAGCCATCGATTTTACTCCGCATGCACTTGTGCTATTGCACAAAGTATCTAAATCGCGCCCATTGTGAACAACCTGATCCAGGATACAACGCCACTTTGGAGTTGTTTTTCAGTACTGACGCTGCATATCCCAAAACCGAATAGATTCTATAGTGCTAGATTACGTTAATATTTTGACGCCACATCGGCGTCCTGGAGTAGCAACTCCTCATACGCCTGATATGCCTGACTAGCCCCGGTAGTCGCGACAGAAGAATCCAAAGCTCGCTGTTGCTGGGATCCAAGAGCACTATAGTCACCAGGCATTACTTTAACCAAAGAGATGAGCACAAAATCACCATTAGTAGCGATCAAACCATCAACAATGGGTGCTTCATCGGGCACCTGCATAGAAAAGACTTGCTGGCGCACCTTCTCATCCAAGTTGCCACCAAGCCGCTTAGTATCAAGACTCACCTGCCATTCCAAGCTCTCCGCCTTTGCGACGTCTTCAATAGTTTCTCCAGCACTAACCCGCTGCTTTAACTCTGTACCACGAGCAAGTAGCTGCTCTCTGGCAAACTGTCCTTTTAAAGCCAACTCAATCTGTGGCTTTACTTCTTCAATAGACTTGAGGCGAGGAGCCATACGCTCACGAAGAGCTAATACTAAAAGATGATTATCTGATAGCTCCAACACATCGCTGGCATAGCCTTCCTCTAACACGGTATCGCTAAAGGCCGCATTCACAAACTGTGGATTAGCGATAAGACCGATTCCACCTGTTCGTCCAAATGGCGCTGACACTTTTAAGTCCAGGGCTGCCTGATCAGCAGTATCCTGTAGTGAATTGGCATTATAGGAAAGGTCTTTGAGTGTTTCTATGCGCTCAGGCATCAACTCCTGAGCTAATTGAAGCTCCAGTTCAGCACGAATTGAGGGTTCGAGCTTCTCTCGGCTTGGTACATCTGCAACTTTTTCTGCAATAAATTTGAGAATATGAACACCGGCATCGCTCTCCACAACATCCGACAGCTCACCCACAGAGAGGTTGTCCAATGCTAATTCAAGCGCATCAGGTAGGTCTCCTGTCTGTGTGAAACCGAGATCGCCCCCTTGCTCCGCCGTAATATAGTCTTCAGAAGACTCTTGAGCCAGTGCAGCAAAATCAGCACCACCTTTGAGTTTTTCCTGGATGGTCGAAATTTTGCTTAGGTGGCTACCATCATCCTGTTTTTCCAACAGAATATGTGCCACATGTCGAGATTGGCTGGACGCGGCTTCTGCCACTTTGGCTTGATAAAGGTCTTCTATCATCTCTTCATCAACAGAAACTTCTCCCGTTAAATCTGAGGGCTGTAATTCTATATATTCAACCACCAACTGTTCTTCCGTCATGAACCGCTCGGAATGACTGGTGTAGTACGCGTTGACGTCCTCTTCTGACACCTCTACTGAATCAAACATTGGTGCAGCTGGAAGTGTCAAATAGTAGAAATTACGAGTCTGTTCAGTCATACCCGCTAATAACGTCAGCTCTTGCTCGGTGGAAAAGCCCGTAACTGCTACGCCCTGGAGAAATTGATTAAACAGCAATTCTGAACGAAGGAGTTTACTGTACGATGTTGGCGTAAAGCCCATCTGCCTCAAGGCAAAATCGTAACGATCAACATCGAATTTACCATCCGCTTGAAACTCTGGCACATCCAATAACAAGTCATATATTGTTCGTTGAGCAACACCCATACCATGATCAATGGCGGTTTGCTCTACGACTTTCTTGCGAATCAGCTGCTGCATCACGGGTGCCCGCAGTTGCTCATCAGTGAGTAGAGCCGGGTCGATATTTTTGTAACGGCTGAGAAACTGTTGTCTCTGATTGTCTACCGCTTGCTGCAGACGAAACTCCGTAATTGTTTCACCATTGACATTGGCAGCTTCCTCAGTGGCACTGCCGCTGAGAAAAAGCGCATCTACACCAAATAAGGCAAATGGAATAATGATGATGGCAATTAATACACCCTTGGCCACACCATGAAGGTTGTCACGAAAGTCCTGCAGCATAGAATTCTCTTGGCTTAGATATAGATAAAACGGTTTAAGTTGTTATATAAAAAAAAGGCGCATCTGCGATGCGCCTTTTTTTTGTTTGAAAAGCTCAAACAAAAAGCACTGTCACTTAATTAACAGCGTCTTTTAATGCTTTACCCGCTTTAAAGCTAGGTACATTAGCAGCTTTAATCTGGATTTCAGCACCAGTTTGTGGGTTACGACCGGCACGCGCAGCACGATGTTTTACCGAAAAGGTGCCGAAACCTACCAGAGACACTTGGTCACCATTGCTCAGCGCACTGGCTACTGCATCAACAGCTGCATCCAGAGCACGCCCAGCAGAGGCTTTTGACAGGTCGGCAGCATCAGCAATAGCATCAACGAGTTCAGATTTATTCACATTAATCCCCTTTTATTATGTTTGATTAAGACTGTTCACCTGTAACACACAACTGAACAATACTTAACTTCAGTCAGCGGTATATGCGATGACCGGAACTTTATACCAATCCCCAGAAACCCGGTCAAGCAGTTTAGTGAGTATTTATGCGGGTTGTAGCCTCACCGGTTGTTTTCTTGCTCTCTGAGTCGACCTGTTTATATTCATCATCGGACAAAGGCTCCGGTTTATGCTGCAGTGCAATCTCCAAAACCTCATCAATCCAACGTACTGGATGAATATCAAGGTCTGCTTTAATGTTCTCCGGTATCTCCTTGAGGTCCCTCTCATTTTCATGAGGAATAATCACGGTACGAATGCCACCGCGATGGGCTGCCAGTAACTTTTCTTTCAGCCCGCCAATCTTTAATGCCTGCCCTCGGAGGGTAATTTCTCCAGTCATTGCCACATCTGCACGCACGGGAATACCCGTCAGTACAGAAACGAAGGCTGTACACATGGCAATACCCGCACTGGGGCCATCTTTGGGTGTTGCACCTTCCGGCACATGGATATGCAAATCGATCGACTGGTGAAAATCACGACGAATGCCTAGTACCTGCGCGCGACTTCTCACAACAGTCAATGCTGCCTGAATAGACTCCTGCATCACATCGCCCAATGAACCAGTTTTCACCATTTGGCCTTTACCAGGAACGGCAGCGGACTCAATAGTCAGCAGCTCACCACCCACCTGAGTCCATGCGAGCCCTGTTACCTGGCCGACCTGACTCTCTTCCTCTGCTCTACCGAAGTCGAACTTACGGACACCAAGCAAGTCTTCTAGCTCATCCGGTGTCACATTGAACAATGCCTGAGCACCTTCCCGAACATGCTTTGTCACAACTTTTCGACAGATTTTAGCTAGTGCACGCTCAAGGCCACGAACACCCGCCTCTCGAGTGTAGTAACGAATAACATCCTGCATCGCAGCCCCATCAACATCGAGCTCATCGACTTTGAGCCCATTGGCTTTGCGCTGTTTTGGTAGCAAATATTTGAGTGCAATATTTACCTTCTCATCCTCGGTATAACCGGGGATACGAATCACTTCCAGTCGATCCAGCAATGGACCCGGAATATTCATCGAGTTGGCAGTACAGATGAACATAACCTCGGAAAGATCGTAATCAACTTCGAGATAATGGTCATTAAAACGATTATTTTGCTCTGGATCGAGCACCTCCAGCATAGCCGAAGCGGGGTCACCTCGGTGATCCACCCCCATTTTGTCAATTTCATCCAACAAAAACAGTGGGTTTTTCACTTCAGCCTTGGCTAACTTCTGAATCACCTTTCCTGGTAACGAGCCTATGTAGGTACGACGGTGGCCACGAATTTCTGCTTCATCGCGCACTCCACCCAAAGACATCCGAACATACTTCCGGCCAGTAGCCTTGGCGATAGATTCACCCAGTGAGGTTTTACCCACACCCGGTGGGCCAACCAGACAAAGCACCGGTCCTTTAAGCTTTTTCACACGTTGCTGAACCGCGAGAAACTCCAGAATACGTTCCTTTACCTCTTCAAGACCGTAGTGATCCTCGTTCAGTGTTTTCTCAGCACGCGCCAAATCATGTTTAACTCTGGAGCGTTTCTTCCACGGCACACCAACCATCCAGTCAATGTAACCACGTAGTACTGAAGCCTCGGCAGACATCGGAGACATCATCTTCAACTTATTTAACTCAGATTTAGATTTATCTAAAGCATACTTGGGCATACCCGCTTCATTAATCTTGGTTTCGAGTTGCTCTATGTCACTACCACCCTCTTCTGCCTCACCAAGCTCTTTTTGAATGGCCTTCATCTGTTCGTTGAGGTAGTACTCTTTCTGGCTTTTTTCCATTTGCTTTTTAACGCGGCCACGGATTCGCTGCTCCACTTCAAAAAGCTCAATTTCAGACTCCATCAGCGCCAATAAGTGTTCTAACCGAGGACTTAGTTCTGGGGTTTCCAGAATTTCCTGCTTCTGCTCAACACTCAGGGTCATATGCGTAGCTAAGGTATCTGCCAGACGGCTTAAATCGTCAATGCCAGCAACCGTACTCACCACTTCAGAAGGGATTTTCTTACTGAGATTTACATACTGCTCGAACTGAGTTAGCGCTGACCGCATCAGGGCATCAGCTTCTACCCCAGATAGGCTCTCACTGGGCATCACATCATAATTACCCACAAAGTAGCCCAGCGAATCATCAATGGCATTAATCTTAACTCGATCAGCTCCCTCCACAAGTACCTTAACCGTACCGTCTGGCAGCTTGAGCATTTGCAAAACCGTTGACAGGGTTCCTACTCGATAAAGGTCATCAGCTTCTGGATCATCTTCAGCTGCCGACTTCTGAGCGACGAGTAGGATTTGTTTCTCCTCGACCATAGCCTCTTCCAAGGCAAGAATTGACTTCTCACGACCAACAAATAGAGGAATAACCATATGAGGATAAACCACCACATCGCGTAGTGGTAACATCGTTAACTCATTGTGCTCAGTGTTCTCTCCCATTCTCTAACCTCGTATGGAGAATTTTAATAGTTTAAGCTTACCGCAAATATGGGGCCGTGACGGATAAAAACAAGTGACATATATTCGATTATTTATCTGGACACAATAAAAAAGGGCCCGATTGGGCCCTTTGAGTTATGCATTATTTATTATTCTTCACTGGCGGCTTTCTTCTGCTCAACATTTTCGTAAACCATCATAGGTTCAGCCTCACCACGAATAACCGAACTATCGATCACTACCTTCCCAACATTATCCATGGAAGGGATGCTGTACATGGTATCTAGCAATACGTTTTCAATGATTGAACGAAGACCACGAGCACCCGTTTTCCGCTCAAGTGCTCTATCGGCAATTTCTTCCAGTGCATCCTGACGAATATCCAATTCAACCCCTTCCATCTCAAACAGCGTACCGTACTGCTTCACGAGAGAGTTTTTCGGCTCAATTAGAATATTGACCAATGCATCCCGGTCCAGCTCTTCCAAAGTAGCAATGACGGGCAAACGCCCCACAAACTCAGGAATAAGGACGTAGCGCACCAAATCTTCGGGTTCAAGATCAACCAGTGTCTGACCAATATTTTTGTCAGTTTCCTTACTTTTCACTTCGGCACTGAAACCAATGCCGCCCTTATCAGAGCGATCTTGAATCACTTTTTCCAGCCCTGAAAAAGCGCCACCACAAATAAACAGGATATTAGAGGTGTCTACCTGTAGAAACTCTTGTTGGGGATGCTTACGACCACCTTGAGGAGGAACGGAGGCAACAGTACCCTCTATCAGCTTCAGCAGTGCTTGTTGAACGCCTTCGCCCGATACATCCCGAGTAATAGAAGGGTTGTCTGACTTGCGGGATATTTTGTCAATTTCATCCAGGTACACAATGCCACGTTGTGCCTTTTCCACATCGTAGTCGCATTTCTGCAACAGCTTCTGAATGATATTCTCTACATCCTCGCCGACATAACCTGCTTCGGTAAGTGTTGTTGCATCTGCGATGGTAAAGGGGACATCCAATAGTCTCGCCAGCGTCTCCGCTAAGAGGGTTTTACCACTACCAGTGGGGCCGACCAACAGGATATTACTTTTACCTAGTTCAATCTCACCGCCAATGTCTGAACCACTGCTTTGCAGCCGCTTGTAATGGTTGTAAACAGCGACAGATAGAATTTTTTTAGCACGCTCCTGACCAATAACGTATTGGCCAAGCGTGTCATTGATTTCAACTGGCTTGGGTAGGTTTTCGCTCGCTGACTCAGAGTCCGCTTCCTGAACTTCCTCAGAAATAATGTCGTTACATAGATCGACACATTCGTCACAGATAAACACAGAAGGGCCCGCAATCAGTTTGCGCACTTCATGCTGACTTTTTCCACAGAAAGAACAGTACAACAGCTTTCCGTCGTCTTCACCGCTTCCGTTTTTTTCGTCGCTCATAACTCTATCTCAACATCCTCACCCGGCAAAGGGCAGAATAAATTCTTAAAAATCAATAAACTACAATTTTTTATGTCTGTGTTTCTTAAAAGACTACCCATTCTAAGGACGCTTGTCCAGCACCTCATCAATCAATCCGTAAGCTTTGGATTGCTCTGCATCCATGAAATTATCGCGCTCAGTGTCCTCAGCAATCTTCTCTATCGGTTGGCCGGTATGATGGGCCAGACACTCATTGAGCCTCTCCCGTATCTTGAGAATTTCCTGAGCATGGATATGGATATCAGTAGCTTGCCCTTGAGCACCACCACTAGGCTGATGAATCATATTGCGAGAATTGGGCAAGCAATAGCGCTTACCTGGGGCGCCGGCTGCCAGAAGAAAAGCACCCATACTGGCTGCTTGACCAATACACATGGTACTCACATCAGGTTTGATAAATTGCATGGTGTCATAGATAGACATACCTGCCGTCACAGAACCGCCAGGTGAGTTGATATACAAGTGAATATCTTTGTCCGGATTTTCGGATTCCAAGAACAATAACTGGGCCACTACCAGATTAGCCATGTAATCCTCAACAGGGCCAACCAGAAAAATGACTCGCTCCTTTAAGAGGCGAGAGTAAATATCATAAGAGCGTTCACCCCGGGCCGACTGCTCAACAACAATAGGGACCAAACCACCCGCATTTTGAACACCCGCACTGGGTGACGACAGATCAAAATTCATAGTAACTCACTCGAAAAAACCACGTATCGGTGCATTGTAACCGGGCCTCAAGATAAGGCAAGCCAGGCATTGCCTAGCAATAGGAAACACAACGACCTAAGGAGGGTGCACAACTAAAATTGATTAAAGCTATAAAACTCTGGATAACTGACTGACTATGTCAAAAAACCTTATCCATTGTCGCTCTCCATATACTCCTGAGCCAATTTAAACTCAGGAATATATGAAAAAGCCTGGGGAGCATTAGCCTTCGGCAGCTAACTGTTCTGGGTCAGGGGTAACGGCTGTTTGATAATCAACATGATCTTCAGTAACCACTGCCAGGGACAATACATGGTCAATAACTTGATCCTGCAGAACAGACGTTTCCATTCCTTTCAGTAAGTCCTGATTACCGTAGTAATGATTCATCACTTCTTCTGATTGGGCATAAGTAGACGCGATTTCTTCAATATGGCCACGAACTTTATCTGAATCAACCTTAATCTCATTCGCCTTGATGATTTCATTCACCACCAAGCCTACAGCTGCACGACGCTTGGCCTGATCCATAAACATCTCATCAGGCAACATGGAGGCATCAAATTCACTTTCACCACCACTAGTGAGCTTCTGGTGCATCTGATTCTTCAAGCTAGTAATTTCGTTTGCGAGAAAGGCCTGGGGAATATCCAGATCACTGTGTAATGCAAACAACTGCTCCATTACACGGCTCTTGGTTTTTCCTTGAAGTGCGTTTTTCAAATCGCGCTCCATATTCTCACTTACAGCAGTACGGAATGCCGCTTCATCACCGGACTCAAGGCCATAGTGCGCAAAAAACTCTTCATTGAGTTCTGGCAATTCTGGTTCTTTTACCGCCTTCAATTTAATCGTAAACTCGACAGCTACCCCGCGTAACTCTTCCGCATGGTAGTTCTCGGGGAAAGTCAGAGGAACCACTTTTTCCTCACCAATAGACATCCCAGCAACGGCCTCTTCAAAACCTTCAATCGCCTTGCCAGAGCCAAGTGTAAGAGGGAAATCTTCAGATGAGCCACCCTCAAATTCTTCGCCATCTCTCCTACCAACAAAATCGATAAGAGCTTCATCACGTTCAGTCGCTGGTCGGTCAACCTCAACCCATGTGGCATGCTGCATCCGCAAAGCGTCAACCATGATGTCAACATCACTGTCACTCACTTCAGAAACAGGTTTAACGATCTCGACCTTGGACAGATCTACCAACTGAACTTCAGGTAACACCTCAAAAGTAGCAATAAACTCCAAATCTTGGCCCGGTTCAGCCTTGCTTGGTTCAATCACTGGCTGGCCAGCAGGTACGATCTCTTCTTGGGCAATAGCCTCAAAGAAAGCCTCTCTCACCACATCTCCAATCACTTCCTGGCGAATACCTGCACCAAAACGCTGATTCACAACGCTCAATGGCACCTTGCCCTTACGAAAGCCGTCTATGCGAACAGTTTTACTCGCCTTATCTAGGCGCTCACGCACTTGGCTTTCAATACGCTCTGCTGGTACCCCGATGGTCAGCTTACGTTCTAGGCCGGAAGTCGTTTCAATGGAAACCTGCATGATTTTCCTCTAAATAGTTACTTGCTTATTAATTAATTGGTGCGGACGGAGAGACTTGAACTCTCACACTTCTCAGTACCAGAACCTAAATCTGGCGCGTCTACCAATTCCGCCACGTCCGCAGAATGTCGAGTATCAACTAGGTAGCGACAGGAGGTCGCCCTCGACAAGGGGTGGGGATTCTGCCACAGCGGGCACCCCTGATCAACAAAATAAATAGAGAGATTAGCAGAGGCTATTATTAGCCTTCACCGGCGATCAAACAGGGCTTGCAAGTAACAGCACAGCTTCCCGGTTTGATGTGTTCGTCACATAGGTATTGAGACGCTCTGCGGGCAACAGAACGGCGGCCTCTTCAGCCAAGGCAATACCATGACAGTCAACCTCTGCATCAACCACTAACAGCAACCCATAACGTTGGGTTTGTGGCAACAAATAGCGAGCTGAAGGAGACAACGTCAGGCGTAACACACGAAAATCATCAAAGCTGACCACTTCCTCCAACTTATAGTCAGTCTCTGTTTCCAAAGGTGCTAACGCAGGTAGTGAAGGCGCCTCAAGCGACATCATCGCGATAGCCTTTTCTGTATCCCAGTGCGTCTGGGTCAACACTTTCTGCGCAAAAGAAAGAATCATTCTTTCATAGACTGGCGTCTGAAACTCCACAGTACGCACACCGTGTTGTAATGAATGAGGTGTCAAAAGAGGCACCTGAACTACATCCCCTACTCGCAGCGGTAATAGTGCGCTGAAGCGATTCATCTGCTCTCGAAGGTTGGCCTCCTGCTGCCGGAGAGCCTCTGGCAATTGGCTCATCCAGGATTTAACAACCTCGGCTGAAACAGGTGTATCTAAACCCACCCCCTCAGACTGTCGACACGAATCCAACAGACTATCGACTTCCCGCCGCACCACTTCGTAGTGTTGGACTGAGTTCTGATAAGCCGTCTTGAAAGCATCATCAGAGGGATATTCAGCCCTACATTTAGGATTAAACCCAAAACGAATCGCCCCAACACCTTCTGGCCAAGCACCCTTATCGATGTGGGTCACCACATAAACTTCACGTTTCTCCTCATGAAGTTCAAAATACAAGTCGCCATATACCGCCTCTGGAAGAGGATCCAATATCTTCAACAAGTTAATTTTTTGCTCGCAGTTAGCAGTAAAACGGCGAGGCGCAACAGATAACACCCAGGAAAGAGGCGCGCTGAAAAACCCATCCGTTACTCGAGAAACCCCTCTTTCCTCAATACCTGTGTACCAAATTTCCTGCCCCCAAGGTTTGTCAATACTTACAGTTTGCAGCAACAGAGGTTCGCCCAGGCTAAGCACTGGAAAACTATTTAATTGGGCAAAAGTACGAAACTCTTCCAGGCTTATATTTATGTCCTGTAATTGGCTATGCAATGACTGGCATGATTCTGCCACAGAGAAATATAGTTGGCCGTCTATCTGACAGAAAACGGCTAGCAAGCGAATGCAGGGCGCACCCGGTAGATAATACTGGGAGTACTCATACTCCACGGCCAACACTTGATCCATTTCGCTGGCTTCTGCCAACCATACATCAAGTGCCG
>JAGPWA010000027.1 GCA_018066715.1 Porticoccus sp.
ATGAAGCAACGGTGTGGGACTTAAAGAAACTCGATGAAAAGGGTCGAGTAAAAGTAAGTACCGAAGGATCATCCTATGTATTGGCAGTAGTTGCTCCAATCCCCTTTATTGCACAGGTTCAAGGCGCCGCCTGTGTGGGCATCGGTGACCGCCTAAAAAGTTTCTTTAATCACGTTGAACCCGACGTAGCGGACCGCAGTAAGCGGAATTAACGATGATCTATCGCAACCTGATTTTCACTCTATTACTTTCCCTCAGTCTCACCGGGCCATCTGCTGTTTCAGCCAAAGATACACCCAATACCGGCAAAGAAATGCACGAGGAAATCATTGCCACTATGCCCTTGGTAAAAGGCAAGTTAGCCGAGTACGTCAATCAGGTGGGACAGCGTATCGCCCGCCACTTGGATAACACAGACGAAACATTCACCTTCACCGTGATCGATCAGCCAGACATTAATGCGTTTGCTCTCCCAGATGGCTATGTCTACATCAACCGAGGGCTGATTACCTACATGAATACAGAGGCTCAACTGGCAGCAGTACTGGCTCATGAAGTGGGGCACGTTACAGCCAGTCACCATGCCCGAGGGAAGCGAGCTCAGATAGGCTCCAACTTGATGGCAGGGGTATTAGCCATTCTAACCCGCAGTGCTGATGTTGGTGAGGCGAGTGCACTCTGGGGTACCTCTCTGGTCAGTGGTTACGGGCGGAATATGGAACTGGAGGCCGATGAGTTGGGCAGCCAGTATCTCTTCAACTCTGGTTACGACCCTCAGGCCATGATTGAAGTTATTTCCCTGCTCAAAGATCACGAACGTTTCGAGAAAAAGCGTGCTCAAGAATCAGGTAAAGAAGTCCAAACCTACCATGGTCTTTTCTCTACCCACCCACGCAATGACAAACGACTTCGGGAAGTCGTAAGCAAGTCTGGCAGCTTCCCCAAAGCCATTGATGCCGAACAGAATATCACCCCATTTAGAGTCGCCACTGAAGGTATGATCTGGGGAAAAAACTTTGAAGTAGGTGCGTTACCAAAGAATGTTTATCAGAATAAAAATCTAGCCTTTCAAGTGTACTTTCCCAAGGAGTGGAACTTCAGCGAGAAAACACCATTAATTCAAGCTGAAAATAAACTTAAAAATGCACGTATCGATATCACCATTATGGCTCGCTCTGTGTCAGTACCCGAAAACTTTATTAAAAACAATTTAAAGATACCAATTATTAAAAAATCTGAGGCCTTTACACAGTCAAGGCTCAAGGGCCACACAGGGTTTGTACCGGGTGAAAATGGTCTACCAGACCAACGTCTAGCCGTCATCTATTATGGTCGAAGGGCCTATGTATTTCGCGGAAAGATTGATTCTGGGGCTGATGAGGCTCAGGCCAACAGTGACTTTCTCAATATCATTAAAAGCTTTCGCCCCATTTCAAAACGCTCTCTAATAGAACGCAAACCAAAAACTATTCATTACGTGAAAGCCACTGAGAACACGCGTTTTTCTCGACTCGCTCGTCACCTAAAATTAAACAAATATGGTGAAGATGAATTACGAATCATCAATAATTATTACCCTGCTGGTGAGCCAAAGCCCGGCGAGTGGATCAAGCTAATTCGTTGATAGGTTTTGTATCTTTCGTCTCACACTCAAACAACCTATCATTGATCGACTTTGACAGAACTGATCAGTCACATAAGTTCTTTGCGGAGTACGCTCTGTCCCCTCTACTATCCGGATATAATTTTCTAATAGCCCCCAATAATGGAGATCATCATGGAGAACCATTCTGGCCCTGCACCCAGCACTCAAATAACAACAGAATATGTGATGACCTATGTGGCGCCTCTCGGTCCACCGATGGTTATCGATGACGGCATGATGGTTGTAAATGTCAGGCCTGGTGGCTGGGTCAAAGGCCCAAACATCAGCGGCAAGTTCATTTCTCCTGGAGCTGACTGGCTTCGCATTATGCCTTCAGGCGTGTTTCGCTTGGATGTGAGGGGGTTGATCCAAACGGATGATGACGCCTATATCTATATTTCCTACAACGGCATTATCAAAAATTCTGAAGAGAGTACTGAGCGCCTTAATAACGGTGAATTACTCACTGAAAATGATGTCCCCTATTTTGTTGCTGCACCTACATTTCAAACATCATCAGAAAAGTATGCCTGGCTCAATGAAGTCCAAACGATTAACAAAATGGTAGAAATACAGTTTGGTGAAGAGGGCTATGTGAAGTATGACCTGTTCATTGTTCGATAAATTTGACGGTTAATGGCGGTTACATCTATGTTGGCCTACTATTACCAGCCTATTTAGTTCTGCCGTTATAAGTTTTTTTGTTTTATTTTATTTAAAGCTACATCAATGAGGAATACGTATATGTCCGAAAGCAATCATGTTTGGCGCCTGCGCAAACGTCCTATAGGAGATATCACGGACGATGTACTCAGTTTTGAAAATGAAGCAATTCCTGAACCTGGTGAAGGGGAGTGTTTGTTCCGGTTAAATTATTTGTCTCTGGACCCCACCAATCGTATATGGATGAGCGATATAGAACAGTATATGCCACCCGTTGAGCTGGGTGCGCCCATGCGAGGTGTCGTCTGTGGCACCGTGATCAAGAGTAATACCCCGGCCTTCAAAGAAGGCGATATTGTCAGCGGTATTGGCTCTTGGGCAGACTACCAAATTGGATCACCTGAAAGCGTTGGGTTATTAGGTGATACCGGTGATGTACCGGTTATCGATGCCTTCGGAACTCTTGCTTTAGTGGGTCCATCGGCCTACTTCTGTTTACTCGACATTGGTGAGCCAAAAGCGGGAGAAACTGTGGTCGTTTCCGCTGCAGCTGGTGCTGTGGGGTCTCTGGTAGGCCAGATCGCCAAAATCAAAGGTTGCCATGTAGTTGGGTTGGCCGGTAGCGACGAAAAATGCCAATGGATTAAAGACGACTTAGGCTTTGATGAAGCTATTAACTACAAGACTGAGGATGTCCCAAAGGCACTAGCGCAAGCTTGCCCCAATGGTATTGACGTTTACTTCGACAATGTGGGCGGCAAGATCCTAGATGCCTGCCTAAAGCAGATGAACCTCTTTGGCCGGATCCCCACTTGTGGACTGATCTCTCAATACAATACAACCGAACCCGTACCTGGCCCGTACAACTATGATTTGATATTGATGCATCGGTTGAAAATTCAAGGCTTTATTATTCTCGACTATATGGATCGCTATCCAGAAGCAACGGAAGCACTCGTAAAATGGATGGCTGAGGGTAAATTAAAAGCTCGTCTTGATGTATCCGACGGTTTGGAAACCGCCTTACAATCTGTTAAAAAACTTTATACTGGT
>JAGPWA010000147.1 GCA_018066715.1 Porticoccus sp.
AACTTTATTTTGAATATAAAAATGAAGGCTTGGGTGAAGCTAAATGGCCGTATATCAAACCATTCTACCTAATTCTAAATGTTGCAGTGGGCGGCGCTTGGGGCAATGTCCAGGGGATAGATGCAGATGCATTCCCTCAAAGCATGCAAGTTGACTATGTTAGAATCTATCAAAAGAAATAATCTCATTCATTACCGGTAGTGGCTAGTGAATTTTAAATAAAAAATTATTTTATGAATTTAAGATATACAGTTTTTGTATCGTTTATAGTTGCATTAGGAGGATTTCTAATGGGATTCGATGCTTCGGTTATATCGGGTGTTGTGAAATTTATTGAACCCCAATTTGATTTAACGAAAATTCAATTGGGATGGGCCGTTAGCTGTCTAACACTAACTGCGACTTTGGCCATGTTTATGGCTGGTCCCTTGAGTGACAAATTAGGAAGAAGAACGGTTCTTAAATATGCAGCGGCACTCTATTTTATTTCAGCAATAGGATCAGCGATAGCTCCTAGCTTTTGGTTTTTAGTTTTGGCCAGAATGGTCGGAGGGTTTGGTGTTGGAGCATCGCTGATTATTGCTCCTATGTATATTGCTGAAATAGCTCCTCCAAAAATGAGGGGAAGGATGGTTTCTTTAAATCAATTGAATATTGTGCTAGGGATATCGGTCGCTTTTTTCACCAATTACATGATTTTACAATTAGGAAAATCCAATGCAGGCTGGGCTGAAATGTTACAGTTTGGAAATTACAATTGGCGTTGGATGTTAGCTTTGGAAGCCTTACCTGCCATCATATATTTCGTATTTCTATTTTTCGTTCCTCGCAGCCCAAGATGGTTAGCCATGAATGGATTGGATGATGAAGCATTACAGGTGATGGAGAAGTCATTGGGAGCCGAAGAAGCAAAAATTCAATTAAAATCGATTACTCAAAGTATTAAAGCATCTCCACAAAAGGAGAAAACTTCACTAAAAGAATTGTTTAAGCCTTCCATGAAATTGGTGTTGCTGATTGGGATTGTGATTGCTGTCACTCAGCAGATCACGGGTATCAATTCAGTATTCTTTTATGCACCCATGATTTTTGAACAAACTGGAATTGGAACTGACGCCTCATTTTCGCAGGCCATACTAGTTGGGCTTATCAATCTTGTATTTACACTTTTTGCTATTTGGTTAGTCGATCGTATTGGAAGAAAACCACTTTTGATTTTTGGCTTAACTGGCATTGCAATTTCAATGTTTATCCTTTCTGCCGGATTTGGCAGAGCAACTTATCAATTAACAGAAAAAGATATTCAGGAATGCGAGTCATTTGCAAGTTCAGAGAATCTTGCTTCAATGCAAAACATCGTTTTCTATAGCGATTTAGAATTTAATAAAGCATTAGCAAATAGTATAAGCGATAAGGCTTTTAAAGAGCATCAAACAGATTTTATCTCGAAAGC
>JAGPWA010000044.1 GCA_018066715.1 Porticoccus sp.
TCTCATTACAAGAATTCAGACTAATAATATTAAATGAGTCACACCACGAGACTTCCCTTTTAAGGCAGTTTTTCTTATTAAGGTGAGGAATGTCTATATTAGGGTTTGAGCCCCTTAAAACACGCTTAAAGCGTGGTTAGAGGCACGGCATAGCAGATACATCGCTGACTCATACTATTCAGCACAAGCACCCTCCTGGTGCCCAATTACCTGTGGGTCACTGCAAGCCGTACAGCCATTAGAGTACGTTTTATAGCTATTCATTACCAAGCTTGCGCAAACAGGACGATAGTCACGCGTGCACATCAGAGCACGCGGATCTTTACACCATGTCATCCCTTCAACTTCAGCAACGTTACCCTGTTCCGTAGACGCCTTGCCGCAACCCGAAAGTATCAGAACTGAAGCCCAGAACAGAGGCGATACTCGCCAAAAAAATGATCGTTTATTCGAATTCATATCTATTCACCGCAAAACCCTTATTCATTAACAGGGAATGTTGAAGAGCCACGTCCCAATTGACGAATCATTGTAGTCGCCTGGGCCACACTCATATCGAGTCGCTCCACTCGCTTAGCTGACACAGTCGCCACCCCGCCAGACCAAGGGTCTGGTGAGCCCGGCATATAAATAACCACATTTCCCTCGGGTGAACGTTCAACCTCAAAACAAATCTGGGTGCACTCATCAAGCTTAACTATGGAAGGAATCAACGTCTTTGCCGCCTCCTCACCACTACTGAAACTGTCGGTGAGCCCTTTGACAAAAGCGTATCCCGGCAAAATCATCAGTATATTATCCAATGAACTATAGGCTTTTTTTGCCAAAGCGCTTTTAGCGAGAATCCCTGCGATAAAACACACGAGAATTATTGCCACTAGGGCCAACAGGTTAACAAACGCTATACCCCCTACCTGATCTATAGGTATCAACTCATCCAGCGGTGCAGCGACAATCAGCATAATAGAATAGGCCTTACCAAGAACCACAGCAACAATGGCAACAGGGACCAGAAAAATTAACCCGCCTATAATAGTTGTCTTGAGAAAGTTCATGGATTTTCCTTATTTTTAAGACACCTAAATAGAGTAGTAAAATCTCGTCTGTTTGCCAGTTAAACATCAGTAAGCATGTAGCTCACCGCCATAACGTTTTAAACCTTCAGCGAGTAGTTCTTTATAGTAGAGATAATCGTCGTCACAAAAGAAACAAGCCTCTCGGTTGTTTCCTCTTTGGACAATATGAACTGGCACACCCGGCAGGTACATCCATGTCTTTCTTGGCATCGCAAAGTCCTTTTTGCAATCGTTGGAACAAACAACTGACCACACAACAACTGATCAAAAAATAATCGTTACACGCCCTCTAACGCTTAACTTGGTTTGGTTTAGACCCTTTGTTTAATATTCACGCTCAACTTTTGCTATACGTATTTTATATTGACTAAACCATTTATCTTTACCCAGTTTCTTTGCGCCTAGATGGTCTGAATTTTCGCGCCAACGCTTGATTGCCTCAAGTGACTCCCAGTATGAAACCGTTAGGGCAAAACCCTCTTGAACGCCCATCTCTACGCCAATGAAACCTTCTTGATTTTTGGCAAGCTCTAACATTTGCTCTGCCATTTCCGCGTAACCCCTCGTATCCTGTGACCACTCGTTGGGGGCGATTACCGCATAGTATGGGGGCTCTGGTGTTTCAACGATGAGTGACATTTATTTCTTCCTATGAATTAAAAGCACCACATTACTGCGTCCATACACAGTGTTCAAGTCTAAGCACAACGCCCTTCTGCTGTTTAAGGCTCAGCGTCTATTGTCCTCTCCGCCACTCTTCTTCCGCCGTGGCAAAGTGATACTTAACATCGAGTAAATTGGAGGAGTGGGTCGAATCGAACCGGGACGGCCGTTAAGCCGAGAGCGTTTAAAGGTATTCTGCTAATGCCAATGTCGCCATCCGGGTATGGGGTGGATATGATCTTAAGCCCTTTAACCGGAATCAGCGTTCCAGATTTTCTGGCTTCGATGTAATTTTCTTATCCAGCCTTTCCAACCAGACTTGTAGTTTTTCAAATTATCGTATCTTTTCCAAAAGCCCATTGATCCTGAGATTGAAACGAAGGTAGAGCCAAATAGTATATTTAATGATGTCTGGTGGGAGTCGGTGACCTTTGTAACTAATCATCGCCGAATTATCGATCAGGCCTGTCAGCTCGTCAGTACCCTACTTCGGGGCCGGACATTAAATATATAGGTTGCCTGGGCAAGAGCACCGGTGCTGAAGTAGCGTCGGTCATAGCTCTCCCCGCTTAATTTCACAGACCTCGCAGCGATCGCTGCCGGTTAATAATTTTGAAATCCGCGAACGGTGCTTGGCAAAAAAAAGATAGACCCAATGTGACACCTGCTTGATCAGCGGCCAGCGTAGCACCGCAACCCAGTGACGTTTGCCCACTAGAGTCCAGGCTGTATAGGTCACATCCAGGGCATATATCATTTCACCACTGGCCAGCTGGCCATGAAGCATCTGATCGGCACGCACAGGGTCAATATGAGGGAAGCGCTGAGCAAAACCCTCAGCGTGAATATCTTGCAGCGTGATTTTTTGTTTACTGTCGAATCGACAAAGGTGGCGCATCTCTGAGACACAGAGTGGGCAGCCGCCATCGTAAAAAATGGTGAGTTCAGTCATGCCTATAACTCCTCATCCGCAAGCATCAGTGCAGCGACCAACGCGTGTACTGAAAAAGAACCATCATCAGCCCGCCGGATGATCAGCTGTCCAAAACAAGTTTTTTGAGGCAGCTTACCCACAGCGGATGGTCGTTGAGGCTTTCCACCAGCTGAATTTTCTCACCGCCATTCTCGGTAAAAATCTGCTGATATTCATCGCCAATTTCGACCACCGTTTCGAGGCAATCGGCAGTAAATGCCGGCGAGAACACCAGTAACTTTTTGGCGCCTTGCTTGGCCAAAGCCTCCACGACTTTGTCTGAAAAGGGTTCCAGCCAATTCTTGTCGAGACGCGACTGGAAGCACACAGTGTAATCAGCTTCCCCTAGCCCCAGCTTGTCTGCTAGTAGTCGAGTTGTCGCAAAGCAGCTGGCTTTATAACAATACTGGTTCTCTGTGGTGATCTCATGCTCACAGTCCCGGTCTGCACACTGACCTTCTTCATAAACCTTGTCGACATGGCGGATGGGCAAACCGTGGTATGAAAACAGCACATGATCATAATCGCTCAGGTCATACTTACTGGCCCGATCGACGACCGCATCAACAAAATCGGGGTGATCGTAATACTGGCTGATAACCTTTAGTTCGGGGATTGCCCACCACTTCCCAATTTCATCCATCACCATTTCTAGCGCCGAACCGGTTGAAGCCGAGGCGTACTGGGGGAACATGGGCAGCACTACAATACGGGAATAATTGAGCTTTTTCATTTCGGCCAGCACGTCGGGGATGCCGGGGTTTTTGTAACGCATCGCCAGGTGCACGGTGTAATCCTCGCCCAGCGCATCATCCAGCAATTGGCTGACCTTATTGCTGTAGTAGAGCAGCGGGGAGCCATTTTCGGTCCACAACTGCTGGTAAATTTTGGCAGACTTAGGCGCTCGGAACGGCACGATAATCAAATTCACCAGAATTTTTCGCAACAGCCAGGGTAAATCTATGACCCGCGGATCATTCAGGAATTGAAAAAGATATGACCGCACATCAGCCGTGGACGGGCTGTCCGGAGTGCCCAAGTTTATTAATAGTACGCCGGTTTTGTTTTTCATTGGTAGGGTATGCCAGTTGGGGACAGTATTAGTGGATCGGCCAATTATAGGGTCGTGCTATCAAAAATAAAGCAATCCACACCTTAATAACGAGTACGTATAAACCCGAGAAACGGATGGTTATTAAGTCGGGAAAAGTCAAAATAACCTGCTAAGTCTGTAAACATGACGGTCAAACGATAAAAAAGTGCGTTTTTGTCTTACCCAAACACCTAGCGTACTGGCGGCGAAGTCGTCTAGTTGGGCGACTTGATAGCCTCATCCATTTCTTGTCTATAAAACGTCTTAAACAATTCAACCCTCTTCCTATTAACGCCCCCATCACCATATCCTACTCTTGATGCTGATCGAAAATGGAGGGTGCCTAGGTTCGAATCGGTTCTAATTTCGAAGTCATCCACAAATCCAAATATCGAAGAGGTAAAGGTAGCGGCAATGTAATTATCTTTTTTACGTTGAATGACGCCATTCATGTTTTGAATTATGGATACCACTTTAGGCATCTTATCCATTTCTCTGTTTTCGATATTCGTAACAGGTTCGATGTAATGACCAACATCATCTATATGTTCGCTACAAACACAATTAGGTTTTGTAGAACACCTCGATAGGCTTCCATTGACCAAACCTGGAGCCTGCCCTTTTTGTGAATATTTTCCAAGAATAAACAGCAAGGCAACCGCCAATGCGATAAGAACAAATACTGTGATGAGCGCTATTTTCATATTTTAAGAGTCTAGCTCCTCAACAACCGGCACGAGCATCCGTTGGTTGTAGGCGCGAAGCCGATTAACTTGATAGGTACGCCCACCAAATGATCCTTTTCATTTCCAACCTTGAAGCCAGTTGTCGTTGTTTTTTAGTTCCGTCCATTCTATTGGCTCAGAGCGGTTGGATATAACGGCCTCTATTAAGCAATGAACAACGTCACCCTCTTCGTCGAATTCTAGCTCTGTTACAAGAAAATGCTTCTCTTTCACAACCGGATTAACCGCAGTCCATTTA
>JAGPWA010000065.1 GCA_018066715.1 Porticoccus sp.
ATTGACGTACTCGGCTAACTTGCCTTTTACCAAGGGCATAGTGGCAATGATTTCCTCGTGCATTTCTTTGCCGGTATTGGGTGTATCTTTGGCTGAAACTGCAGATGGCCCGGTGACGCTGAGGGCAAGCAATAGAGTGAAAACCAGGTTGTGATTCATCATAGTTAATTCCGCTTACTACGGTCCGCTAAGGCTCGGGTTCAACGTGAGTAAAGAAACTTTTTAGGCGGTCACCGATGCCCACACAGGCGGCGCCTTGAACCTGAGCTATAAAGGGTATGGGTGCAACCACAGCCAACACATAGGATGATCCTTCGGTACTTACTTTTACTCGACCCTTTTCATCGAGTTTCTTTAAGTCCCACACCGTTGCTTCATAGCTTGCTGTTTTATCCCAAGTGGCAAACCCGAAACATCCGCCACCTCCGAGAGTAAGAGCACAGCTAACGGAACCATTTTTTTCTGTGGTTTCAGTATGGCCATCTACCCAGATTAAATAGCGTATGCTGAGGCCATTAATTCGCTCTGCAATCAGTGGATCATTGAGCATCATACCCATACGTTTCAGCTTTAAGGGGGCCACTCTCGGTTCGAACCAGGGATAAAAACTGTCCAGGAAATGCTGTTCAGGCATAACCGACACTTTTCCGCCATTGGCAAGCCGGTTGCCTATACAGTTTATGAAGTCTGGTTCTGTTTCATATTCGCCTGCATGTCGTCTACCCATGATAACAACCTGCTCACCACCATTAAGCTCCAGGTCGAGGCTGGTCTCTCGGTATTCATCGATGATGGTTGAGGTAGAGCAGGCGGCGAGCGACAGCATCATCAGTGCAAAGGTGATTGTGTGTGTTATCGCACTATGCTTCATTGCTAGGCCTCATTGACCATCCCCTTGGGGCAATGCCCCGAAGGTTTGTTGGCTGGCCAGCCAGTCTCGAATTTCAGGCACCTTGTGAAAGCCAACCACCAATCGTACGCCTGCATCTCTTAATGCTTCAGTAGTGGCTTGATTGAGTGCCTCTTCTTCGGATGTCAGGAGGCGGCTTTGAGTCTTGCCATAGGCTGTCATCAACCAATCTGCAATGGGCTCACCCTCGCTGTCGAAAACCTGCAGGTTGTATTTGAGCCAGACCTCAAACACGTTAAGTTGGGTTTCAAAAGGCATGGCTAGCTGTACCTCTTCAACGTGAGGGACAACGACCAAATCCACTTTTTTGCTTGAGGTTTGGTTGATGGTACTGAGTGTGGTGCTGTTCTGAAATATATCACCAAATATTTGATTGAATAGCTCTATTTGGGACTCACCCAATGCCATAGTGACATCCTGCTCCTCGCTGCTCTCAAAGGTGTAATGAGTGAATGTATCATCGAGCACTAGGCCTACATGGTGGGGCAGTTGCCGGGTGAGGGCTGAGGGATAATCACCGTCGACAATGATGTCTGTTGAACAGGCGCCAGTCAGGACTGAAGTGAGCAGCAGTGCGAGTCGACTATATCGAGCGGCCCTGAGTTTTGTCATCGGTGATACCTATTATTTGCGTACATTTATTTGAAAGCATTGATAGAGATCTTTTGTGGTCACTTATTCAAGGCCATTGAGACCAACAAAGGTTCCATTATTACGGTAGCTCAGTTCCCGCATTAGTGCGGAGAATCGAGTGGCCGTTTGTAGGTTGCCCCCTTGAACCATAAAGTGAACGGGAAAACCTATTGTATGAATTCGTACCAATCGTTTGCTAGTACTGTCTTTTCGGTTAATTTTATCGATAGTATCAATCACTCGTGCGATGGAATGACCGGTAAAATCATCGCCAAATACGTACAAGCTGATCTTTTTATTTGAGGCATAAAACCGGCGGACAGCCTGTTGAACCCCCTCCACAGGGCTGGAGTTACTGAAGGGTGTCCAGGTGGCGAGACGCTTGAGAACGGCTCGGCGCCGGGCTGGGGTGTCTGGAATCCATTTACCCCGATAGCTGGAGAACATGTATTCACCCATATCGTTCATGATCTGTATCCCTTTCACCCGTGGGTAGATATTGAGAATATTGATCATTTCCTTCCGCACTCGTGGCCAGGCAAAATTGAACATGCTGCCTGAGGTATCAACAATAAAAATAATATATTCACTGTCCACGGGTATGCCGCCAATCAGCTGGTTCTCCACCCTTTTTTGGTTGTCTAGCAAGCGTTTCATTTCCTCTGTGAGGACTTGCAGGGCCAGTGTTAGCTTGTCTTTCTCAGTGCTGTCTATCTGTGCGATGGCATCTTTTTGTCTGCGGACACTGGCCAGATCTTCTTGCAATTTTGCTATACGCAACTGAAGGTCTGATAGTTGTTCTTCTCGGGTCTTTAGAGAGCGGTTCAGTATCGTGGTCTCACCACGAATTTGAAATAACTGCTGTTGCAGCTCGGCGACACTACCTTCCGATGGCTGCTCAACGCTTTCAAAGGCTGTTGACTCCACTGTTTTGGCGATGAGCAGTAACAGTACAATGGCCCCAAAGCCACAGCTGATCACATCCAGAAATGAAATGCTGATTTCGGCAGTGATACGTCTTTCCCGGCGCTTTGCTCTGCTCATGGCCAATCCCTTGAAGGGCTCATAAATGAGCCCTTAGTGAACAGAGCCAGTTGCCAAAAACTGGCGGCAGCTACGGGGTCACCCTCCATAGGAAACAGAAGAACATTGAGGGGTATGCCCCGAGGTAATGCACTGCTAGCTTCATTGAAGAGTTTTGCTCTTTCTCGGCCGGAGACGGTACTTCCACTAGGTGCCTTTTTACCTTGAGTGGGTAGGCCGTCGGTGATTAAAAATAGATTGTCAGGTGGGTTGCTAAAATCCCCTATCGCCTGGAATGCGTTGATCAGGCTGGTTCCTCCTTTGGGGGTGATACGTGCCAGTGCCTTAATGGTCTGGTTCATGCCAGCGCTGTCAGTAGTGTCTCGCCAAATACCATCATCACCATTTACCGCATTGGCTTTAGTGTTGAATGTGTAAATTTGGTAGCGGCTTGTTCTGGGTAATTGTGCGACCAACCACTCGGTGGTGCGGATTGCTCGCTTCCACTTATCCGCATTGCGTTTGACGGCATCGCTCATATTGCGTCGGCGTATAACATTGACGATTGAGTCAGATAGCATGCTGGCAGAGGCGTCTACCAAGATCATCACACGTTGACCACCCAGCTTGAGGCCGGTGAGATATTGTCGTTCACCTTCACCGACAAATCGCCTTACATCATCATCATTGCCTTGCTCTTGAAGTTTGGCCGTCTCCTCTTCAAGTTCTTCCACCTGCTTACGTAACAGTTCGACCTCTTGTTCAGGGTCAGCTTGGACACTTAACTCTCGGCGGACTTCTTCTGTTTCGGCAAGTACCCGTTTAGATAGCCCCTGAGCTTCCACAAATGTTTGTTCAATATTGGCCAAACTGTTTTTGAGTGTGACCAAATCTTCCTCACCCATCTGAACTTCTTCTGCGAGCAGGTTGGTCTCAGCAACAAGGTAGGGATCTGCCGTTTCAACGGCGGTAGCGTCGTGTTTGAGTATCAGGAATAACAGTGTCACCGCGCCAAAACCACAGGCCATAATGTCGAGAAATGACAGGCTGAACGTGGTGATTTTTCGCTTGGGGAGGCGCAACTCAGGTGACCTCAATTAATTGCAGCTGATGCGCACCTATGTGGATAGTAGCTCCGGGAAGAAGGTTATCCCTGTTATTTGATGTGGATAGATCTGGTCTGTCGGAGTGTAACTGTACTTTGCCATTCTCTTTGGTGAGTGAAGTATCTCCGGTGTGCTGATGGGAAAAAATCAGTTGGTCGTCATCAATGCGAATATATAGACCATCACCAATCTCGTGGGCCTTGTGCTGATACAGTGCATGGGTTGGTGTGGCTGTGACGGTGGGTGTCGGTACTGATGTAGATGCCGATATCTGGGGTTGGACACTGTTACTAGGCAGCCGGGTGATAAAGTGGATGGTCTCATCATTGCCAATAATAGCTTCCAGATTATTCAGACAACCCTGAATAGCAGCATCATTAGGCAGGGTGTTGATTGCCCCCAACTGTTCTGAGAACCCCTGTAACAATAGGGTTCTATGGCTGGCTATGATGGTTTCACCTTCTCGCCTGATGTTACGCACCTTTTTCTGTAGTTGGTCCAGCCGTGTGCGGCTGCTCGCTAATAAATCACTGCGGTTGAGGTTGAGGCGATAACTTCCTTGGGGGCTATCGAGGGCAATGGCCAGCTCGGATGTTTCGGTAATCTGATCCAGCCAGTTTGGTAATAGATCATAGAGCTGCTGTTCTCCAGCGGCGGTGTGTAGTGGGTCGTACCGGTACTGCCGGATAAACATGTCAGCGATATGCTGAGCCCAGGTGTCGTAAAAGCTTTTCAGGCCAATACCAGCAATCACCTCGACACCAGTACGTTCAACATGGCTATCAGCGTTGAGTCTGGTTAGCACACACTGATGGAGCTGGATATCCAGATGCAATAACTGGCCGCTAATACCAGACTGGCTGGCCGCGGCCACTGCTGAGTCAATTAATCCCAATGCTTCAAAGGGTGATGCCTTGGCCAGTCCAAGTAGGATGGATAGCTGATCCCGGTCGAAGCTGCCAGGCGTGGCAAAGACAATTTTCGGGGGGCTACCACTTTCACGGTGTAGTTCCAGTAATTGGGCATAAGCTAAATCTGCGTGGTGCCGGGCATGACGGTTGGGAACGGGAAGTGGGGATAGATTTAGTTGGCGCCAATATTGGCTAAAGCTTTGTTGTGGCTCCAGATAGGCGCGCTCAAAGGCTGCTTTGCCGGTAGTAATGCCTTGCTCCGTAAGAAGGGCATAGCCAGGACAGACAATCAGTTCTCCCCGGTCATTACCACAGCACAAACCGCTGTCGTTAATTTCAATAATGGCAACATTCATGATCAGGCCTTAAGGGCATGTTTATCCGTCAGTCTTGAGGTGGCGTAGTAGGCTGTCATCACAATAGCTGTGAGTATCCAATACTAGTCGCTCCTGCATCAGCTGTAGCTGGTGCATCAAAAACATCACCACAATACTGATGACCAGTGCAATAAAGGTAGAGTTAAAAGCGACACCAAGACTTGTGGTGACCCCAGCAATATCACCTTGTACTGCCTTGTGAGCTTGGCTGAGGGCTTCACCAATACCTCTTACCGTGCCAATAAATCCGATAGAGGGGATTGCCCAGGCAATGTATCGCACCATGGACAGCTCAGAGTCCAATCGGTCTGATTCGGTATCCAATACCTCACTAACGGCGCTGGAAACATCTTGGATATTACGTGTGGAGTCAAACCGTCGAAGGGCAGCCAATAGTGAACGCGATACTAAATAATCCTTCTGTGCGTCTGGCAATGCCTGGATCGGTCGAGACATCTGTCGAGCATCCTCGGGCAAAATTCGGGTGCCATCTGACACATTAAGCAGTTGCCCGGTTAATAGTTTGCGTTCGCCTATGGCATTACGTGCCTTGAGTCCCATGATGGCAAAGGCCCATAACATTAAGACAAAGCAAGCCTCCTGCTCGTAATCTTTGACCACTATGTAGAAAGAGCGCTCTGCCACATAGGGTTCTCCTGCCGCCTCTCTTGCTAACTGTTGCTGGAGAAGTGCATTGGCATTGGGGCGTATCAGTGTGAGGTAAAAAGTATGCACCAGAATAAGTGCCAGAATCAGGGCAAAGACCTGATAGAGAAAGTCTGAGGAAGCTCTTGTTTGCATATTTGACAGGTTCCTTTGTAGCCGTACTTTTTTAGTTGTGCCCTTTTTAGCCGTGCCTTTAAATATCCACAGGGAAGGGGACCGATAGATCCTCTGATATTTCTTCACTGGGATCAAATTCACGGTCTGTTGTTTTGCTTCGTGGCCCTGATTTAGGTGTAGGTTTAGGGGCAGATTTAGGGTCAGGGGTCGCCACCTTTTCTACGTCTGCTGACGCTTCTGCGACGGGTTCCTCTGCTGTCGCTGATAGCGGGAATAGCATTGCCAGCAATAGTAGTCCTATCCCTGCTTTGTATGTCATTGTTTTACTCCACTAGCCCTACTCCACATAGCGGGCAATCCTGAAGCCCACATCATCGCGTGGATCAACACCGTAGTCACGGAATGAAAGCCGTAACTCAGTGATACTGCTATGACGCCAACTTGCACCCCGTATCACCCGTAAGTCACCCTTTTCTGGACCAGAGGGATCCTTGTCTGCGGTCATGCTAAGACTAAACTCGATCCCGTAGTAGTCATTTACCCACTCAGCCACATTGCCCCCTAGATCAAAGATTCCCTTATGATTTGAGGGAAAGCTGCCCACGGGTGAAGAGCTGGCATAACTGTCGTTATAGTTGTTGACCACTCTACCGATAATTTTTCCTGCGCTGATATCGGCAAAATTTCCGGTGGTGGGGGGGAACTGGTCACCCCATATATACTTCTTCATACCACTGTCGGTTACTCGAGCAGCCCAGGCCCATTCAGCTTCTGTGGGTAGGCGGTAACCATTGGCTTTAATGTTTTCTCCAACTATCTTACCTTGTTCCTCTTTATAAAATAGTGCCAACTTTTCCTTTTTGCTCAGCCAGTTACAGTAGAGCGCTGCTTGTTGCCAGCTGACATTGACCACTGGCTGCACCGGCATATCCAGCGTGCTGCCACTGATATGGCGCGAACTGTGCTGGCGCTGAAAGCGTTTGAATTCAGCGTTAGTGACTTCCTTGGTTGCCAGATAAAAAGGACGTGTTAGCTGGACGTCCCGCAGCACCTCGTTGGCACGTCTGCCCGACTCTCGTCGTGAGGCGCCCATGACAAATTTGTTTTTGGGTTTAAATAACTTAAGGCTCTGGTTGCCGGGGCTGGTGATGACCTTGGGAATGCTAGCCCAGTGTGCTTCCTGTTGGGTGAGGAGTGTCACCCTAACGACCTGATCCAGTTTTGGCTGGGGCGTTACCGTTCTGGTTTGGCTTGCGTACCCAGGCTTCTTGATATCAATTCGGTGTGGACGTGCAGGTAGGCGGAAGGTTTTTCCGACAGCGCCTCTTCGTACGCCGTCAATCCATACCGAGGCGTCAGAGGGTGAGGCCAGCACCCTGATACTCCCAATGTCAGCCTGCAACGAAATCGTCAGTTTTTCTGTTTCTCCCGGTTCTAGGGATAGGGCGTGTTTTTTGGTGTTATAGCCGTTAAGGAAGAGCGATATCTGGTGTTTCTCATTGGCCGCCACCTCTAGGGTGATGGGTGTGGTACCACGATATTGCCCATCAACTGTGATGGTAGCCCCCGAGGGGATAGAGGTTGCTTCGATCACGCCATCGGCTGGTTCCAGAATAATTTCTGGGACTGCCAGTGTTTCACCCGGAAGCACTTGTAACGATTTATTCCAGGGTTTGTAACCCTTCAATACGATACTCACTATCCCTCCAGTGGTGAGGAGTTCTGTGGTCAGCGGTGTATGACCACGAGGTTCATGGTTGATGGTGACCGCAGCATT
>JAGPWA010000066.1 GCA_018066715.1 Porticoccus sp.
GTGAAAGCAATAATATATATGTTTTTTCGTATATACAAGCTGGGTAGAGGGTGAGGGATTAATATCGCCTGAGCATCAATGGATTAGATCTTCTGGCGGTATTGGAGAAATTAAAGAACGTAGAGAACGTAGAGAACGTAGAGAACGGGGAAGAGAAGCACACGAGCTTCACTTCCCCTACTATTTGTTAGCGGTTTTTCAGATAGCTTATCATTGTATCCGCGTCCGACACTTCAAACGGGTCGGTCGGGCAGTTGTCTTCGAACCCCTGCTCAGAGAAGAGCTTCTTGATTTCACCACCTTCGACATACATGGAATAACGCCAGCTACGCTGACCAAAACCAAGGTTGTCCTTATTCACCAGCATACCCATTTTACGAGTGAACTCTGCATTACCATCCGGTAACAGGAAAACATTCTCTGCATTTTGGCTTTTACCCCATTGGTACATGACAAAAGCATCGTTCACTGACACACAAACCACTGCATCTACACCCTGCGCTTTAAACTCCTCGTAGAGCTCTTCATAACGAGGCAGGTGCGATGTGGAGCAGGTCGGGGTGAATGCGCCCGGCAAAGAGAACACGACCACATTTTTACCTTTAAAGATGTCATCACTGCTCAGGTCTTTCCATTCAAATGGGTTTGTGCCACCCAACGCTTCATTACGGACACGGGTTTTGAAAACGACACTGGGAATACGGTTTTTCATTCTATCTCTCCAATATTGATTAGATGGGCCTCGTTCTATTCTTGTGAGGTACAGCCCCTTAATTTTCTGAAGTAAATATTAGTGAATACTGATCGATTATAAAAATTTATTATTTCTATCATTGCGATAGATTTTTCTATCATCAGCTAACTGGCTAAGTCTGACCCAACACATTTGAAATTAATGTTGCCATGACCCGTTGAGTCCGCCATCGGCGTCAACCTAAAAAAGAGCGACAACATTTAAAAATAGTTATCACTTCTATTTATCACCGACACTTTACTTGGATACTAGCCCCCCTTTTAATTCTCAATCAACTCAGGCGTCGAAGCCGGGTTTCATCTGCCAGAAGTTGATGAAACTGAAGTATCTCTACTACACTTCCAAAGTAAATATAAGAAAACTGTATGCTGCTACTGCATGAGCAAGCTAAAACTTTGATAACTATATCAGCAGGCCATCTTATGAAGCGATATGCGATTATCTCCTTCGCACTACTATTCAGCTCGCTGTGCTGGGCTGATAACAGCTATGACTACCCAATCGACAATCCTCTCGCAGCCACGGTCATTGGCACGCCGAAGGCGTATACAGCAGAACTGCCAAATAACATTCCCCGTTCGGACATGAAGGTGGTCGTCTTTCCCGATCGAGAGATGAAGAAAATTATTTCGCGCAAGGAACTGCATTACACGCTGGTCCGCCAGAAGCACGCAGCACCTCTTGTTTTCTCTATCGCTGGAACGGGTGCCAGCCACCGCAGTGCAAAGATGCAGCTACTGGAAAAAGCGTTCTACAAAGCTGGTATGCACGTTGTATCACTACCCTCACCCACCTATTCCAATTTCATTATCACAGCATCCGCTAGTCAAGTGCCGGGCCATATTGTGCAAGACAGCGCAGACCTATATCAACTCATGGAACTGATCAAAGAACAGATAAGCGACAATGTTGATGTGACAGAATTCTATATTACTGGCTACAGCTTGGGAGGTGCACAGGCAGCCTTTGTCGCCAAACTTGATGAAGAGCGCAAGATATTCAATTTCAAAAAAGTACTGATGATTAACCCACCAGTCAGCCTGTTTAACTCGGTGTCTATTCTGGACCGGATGCTTGAGGAAAATATTCCCGGAGGAGCGAATAACTTTAACGCATTCTTTGAGGACCTCATGAAAGACTTTACGAAGGTCTATGCTGAACTGGAAAATCTCGACTTCAACGATGACTTTCTCTACCGTATTTACGAATACGAAAAAGAAGACATCAACTACTCGAGAGTAGCCGCCACAATTGGCACCTCATTCAGAATTTCATCATCCAATATGATCTTCACCTCCGATGTGCTGACCAACGGTGGCTACATTCTGCCAAAGAACTACGAACTACAAAAAACGACATCAACCACAGACTATTTCAAAGTAGCTAGCCGCATCAGCTTTACCGATTATTTCAACGAGCGTTTCTACCCATTCTTCAGCAAGCTAACACCAGGGACCACCCCTGAATCCCTGAAGCATGACACCAGCTTGAAAAGTATTTCCGACTACCTGCGTTCGACCGAAAAAATCGCAGTCGTCCACAATGAAGATGACATCATACTTGCTCCCGGCGAGATCGATTTCTTTCGAGATACATTCCAATCACGGGCCCACATCTACCCCAAGGGTGGCCACTGCGGCAACATGGCCTACAAAGATAATGTTGATTACATGATCAACTACTTCACAAACTAGGGGCATATACCAATGACACAGGCAGTTTATTGTATCCGCAACCTATTATTACCCGTTATCGCTAGCGGCTTGATACTACTATCAGGCTGCAGCACTTCACCCGAAAAAAGCGAAAATGAAACTCCCGCTCAGTATTCAGTTGACTCTATCGTTCGCGATGATGTCACCTATGCGATCGATATCTACGATCCATGGGAAGGCTTCAACCGAGGCATGTACCACTTCAATGCAGCTTTTGACCGCTACATATTTTTGCCTGTAGTGAAAGCCTATACCTACGTTACGCCGAATGTTGTTGAGGATTCTGTCTCGAATATTTTCAGTAACCTGTTCGAGATTAACAACCTGGTCAACTCGATCCTGCAACTCAAACCAACAGCCACTTTAGAGACAACCGAGAGATTTCTCATCAATTCAACCGTGGGATTGGCAGGCATATTTGATGTGGCCTCAAAGTGGGGGATCTACGAACACGACGAAGACTTTGGTCAAACATTGGGCCACTACGGCGTGGGTGAGGGACCCTACATTGTATTACCGATTGCGGGCCCCTCAAACCTGCGAGACACGACAGGACTTATTACTGATAGCCTTATCTTTACAGAGATCGACATACTCAATCTAGACGACCACAATAAACGTAAAGCGGCATTTTATCTCTTGAATGCCATTGATCGCCGGCATCGTACCGGATTCCGCTATTATGATTCCGGCTCTCCCTTCGAGTACGAGCTGATTCGTTTAATGTATACCGAAAAACGGAAGTTAGATATCGCGCGTTAAGCACGGTTGGCGAGGCGTATTTGGTCGCCCTTGCGGGCTGTAGCACATCCGCTATTGATCTAAAGTATTAAAAGAGCCTGAATGATCTTAATCCGCGCTACCGGACACTTTTAATTTCAGCGTTACCTGTTTAGTAAACCGGTTAATCCTAATGACATTTCAGTATTACTGAATAGTAATTTTGGCGTTTGAATGAGTATTTCCCTACCAATAAGGCTACAAAAAAGAGATCAGCGCCCCTAAAACCATCGAACCCTCTAAAACTTATAAGACACAAATCAGATACGACTTTTAATACATGTGTAGGGGCGGTTTTAGGGGTGTATTGAAAACTGTAGTTTGTTTAACGAGAAGTGGAAATAATTCGACAACCGCGTATTGTTAACTTTTTTACAGCTCAAGATTCCTGGTTAAAACCTCTGCAGATGTAATAATTCGTTTTGTCCGATAAAGCTCAGGATGTTTCTGGCTGTCTGTGTAACGCATTGGCTCTCCTGATGTTGGGCTAACAAACCAAGAGATTTCTGGGCGCGGCTCACCTAGCTGCTTTTTTAGCGCTTGTGGTGTAATACCTAACGCTTTAGCTGCCGCATTGAACGTGCAGCGTGTTTTTACGTGGTTTATGTAATCAACCACTATCCTAATTTTGTCCTGCACTACAAGATGCTCCTTATAAAGTTAACGCTTTGCTTTGGGGCAGCCGGGTTGTGATATACAAACCATTAGCTCACCCATTAGTATTACTTTTATTGAAAAAATAAGTCATTGAATCAATAGGGTTATATTTAAATAGTGTACAGTCCTCTCCTGGGCTCCTTTTAACTATCGATGCCTGATAAAGCCAACCATTTAATCTAACCTAAACCGTAGTCTTGATCGATGCTTTACCCGCTACGACTGAGCAATACACATCGACAATCCAGCCCGGACAACACCCCAAGCCTGCCTAAGGACATGGGCTCGATTCTATACCGGCATTCTTAGGGACACCTCCGACCTGAAAAAACAGCCGGCATATAAAATAATAATGCCTGCCAAAATTCCAGGAAGTCCCTCATAAACCATTTCTTGCAATCCAAATGCCCTCCAACCAAGTGCTACGGTAAATCCAGTCAGCATTGCTGTAATACAGATAAATTGTGATGGCCGTTTGCCAAAACATAAAAATATCAACAAGGGTGCAAACGCACTGGCTAAACTTGACCAAGCCATGATCACCATACTGAAAACACTTTGATTATTCGTGAGCGCGAGTAAAAGTGCGATTCCGGCAATCATAATAGTCGCTAATTTTAACAACCCGGTTTTCTCAATTTTGTGCGGCAGAATGTCGTGAGTTATGGCAGCGGAGCAACTCAATACTAATGAATCAGCAGTAGACATAGTGGCTGCAAAAATACCCGCCAGAATTAATCCCACAAGAACCGAAGGCAGTAACTGCTGCGCCATAGTTGGCAGGGCGAGTTCCGGGTCAAACGACCCAGCATCAGACAAATAGATTCGAGAAAGTAAGCCGACACCGGTTGCCATACCGTAGAAGAGCGTAAACGATAAGTAATACCACCACTTAGCCTGACGCATACTCGCTAAGTTATTGAGTGTCATAAAGCGCACCATGATATGGGGCTGCCCAATCACAGAGAACCCGGCAAATAACCAGCTCATGATAAACAGGGTTCCACCAAGCCACCCAGAAAACACCATGTCTTTTGGCAGCCAGTCCATAAACCCTTCCACGCTTTGCATCTGCTCAACCGCAGCGGACATTCCTCCCAGAGTCATTACCGCTACAAACAAAAGTATTCCCATCGCAAAAAACATGACAATGGACTGGGCGGCATCAGTCCAGATCGATGCGCGAATGCCTCCGGCGAAACAATACAGGCTGACCAGTACTGCCCCAGCAACTGCACCCGACCATAAAGGCCACCCCAATAGAACGTGCAGTGCTTTTCCCCCTGCAACAAGCTGAGCAGAAGCATAGGTCAACAAAAACAATAGGGAGATTATTCCAATCAAACGTTGTAAAGAGGAGTGCTTTTGACCATACCAATTGCTGAGCAATCCAGCATAACTCACTTCATTACTCGCGCTAGTTGCCCTCCGCAACTGCGTGTGTACATAGAGTGAGGCAAGGAAGTCCCCAGTAATCCAGCCAATCATCAACCAAATCGAAGCAAGCCCGGTCACATAGGTATAGCCAATGACGCCGATAAACATAAAGCCGCTATTGTTCGTTGCAACCGCCGATAACCCCACCAACCAAGGGCGCACATTACCACTGGCCAGATAGTAATCCTCTTTGGTCCCACGACTGCGCCAGGCAGAGGACAAGCCAATTAAGGTAAACAGTAATAAAAACCCAATGAACGAATAAACCATCAATGTTTTCCTGGATAAGGAATAAGGGGTCTTGAATTGTGGAATACGATTCAAGACCCTTTATTCCTTCATGCACCGGCTTCAATCATGAAAAAATCATTAGATGCCAACTCTAGCGCCAATTTATTTAGAGTATTTCGTCTTTACTCTTCGATGGTTTCCGCTTCCAGCTCATAGGCGCCATCGGCATTGTGTACCTCTTTTCCATTGAGCGGTGGGTTAAAAACACACGCCATGGTCATTTCTTCAAATGCCCGCAATATGTGCTTGTCGTGCTTATCTAGGATGTAAACAGTCCCTGGCTCTACGGGGTATTTTTTTCCGTCAGCCAGCGTTTCCACTTCACCTTTTCCCGACATGCAGTACACCGACTCAAGATGATTTTGGTAATGCATCTGAAAATCAGCGCCTTTGTAGATGGTGGTAACATGGAAAGAAAAACCCACCTGATCCTCTTTCAACAAGAGTCGCGTGCTCTCCCAGTTGCCATCAGGGGAAACAACTCTTCGATTAGATTGATTAGCATCTGATAGTTTTCTTACGATCATAAAACGGCCTTATTATCTTAATTTTTTAGTTCAACAAGCATGGTCTGCTTACCCGTTAGGGTGGCAATGTCACCAACCATAATGGTGAATTCGTCGCCCTGCTTGACCAGCTGTCTTTGAGCGGAAGACATAATGCGAAGATAACCTTCCCCCATCAGGCAGTGAAAATGGTAATGAACAGGCGATTTTCCTATAGGTAATAATTTTCGCTCCCCCGCCCATACTCGAATTTGTTGCTTATCCTCCATGGTGACTAAGCCTTGGATTTAGCCGACATCGAAATAAACTATCTCTTCAGGAATTTCGCCTTCCTTAGCACACACTTCCCGTATCGCGGACTCGACAATATCAATGCCTTTTTTCAGATTTTCGTCACTAATAATTAATGGACAAAAGAATTTCACGATATGATCATCGGCACCACTGGTCTCAATAATGAGCCCTTTTTTAAAGGCGCTACGGGTAATTTGCCCTGCTATGTCGCCATTGACGCAATTAATACCTTGAAACATGCCTCGCCCTTTGGCGGTAAAGTTTCCATCACCGTACTGGCTGACAATGCTTTCAAGTCGCTCCGAAACATACCGGCCCTTTCGCTTTATTTCTTCCGAAAACTGGAGGTCAGACCAATAATTGTCTATGGCGGCTTTGGCCGTAACAAACGCCAAGTTATTACCCCGGAAAGTTCCGTTATGTTCGCCCGGCTTCCACTGATCTAGTTCCGGCTTCATTAGCACCACTGCAAAAGGCAGGCCGTAGCCACCCAAGGATTTGGAAAGAGTAATAATGTCCGGCTCAATGCCAGCCTCTTCAAAACTGAAATAATCACCCGTGCGCCCGCAGCCAGCCTGGATGTCATCGACGATGAATAACAAACCGTGTTTTTTACAAACTACTTGGAGATTTTGCAGCCATTCAATGCTGGCAACATTAATACCACCTTCCCCCTGAACGGTTTCCACAATCACTCCAGCGGGTGAGTTGATGCCGCTACTAGAATCGGACAACACTTTATCCAGGTATTCTGTGGTATCGATGTTCTCGCCTAGATAGCCGTCGTAGGGCATGCGGTGCGTACCGTTTAAGCTCACACCCGCCGCATCTCGATGAT
>JAGPWA010000145.1 GCA_018066715.1 Porticoccus sp.
CGACTGCCATGTTGGCAATATTTTATGGCGCGATGACACGGCGCACTTTGTCGACCTGGACGACTGCTGCACCGCTCCTGCGATCCAGGATCTATGGATGTTCCTCAACGGCGATCGGCACGACCGCCAGTTGCAACTGTCCGAACTGGTTGAGGGCTACAGTGAATTCTGTGACTTTGACCCACGCCAGATCCGCTGGATAGAAACCCTGCGCACAATGCGCCTGATCAACTACGCCGCATGGCTGGCGCGCCGCTGGGAAGACCCGGCTTTTCCACGCAGCTTTACCTGGTTCAATACAGAACGGTACTGGGCCGATCACATTCTGGAGCTGCGTGAACAGATGTCCGCACTGCAGGAGGAGCCTCTGCAACTACTATAGTTTGCAGTGGACTATCCCACCGCTAGTCATTCAACGCATGCGGGAGCGCGGGTATAGCACCGACCATAACCAGCGCCAGAAACTGTTGCCCTCCAGCACTTGCCGATCCACCGCATCGAAAAACTGATCCAGACCCTGCGGATCAGCAAAATAGTCCATGCGGGTATGGAAACCGCGCTCGGGATCAAGCTCCTTGATTACCTTCGCCGGGCTCCCTGCAACCACCACGTTAGGAGGTACATCCCGGGTTACTACCGCACGGGCCGCGACCACACTGTTTTCACCGATGGTCACTCCCTTGAGTACCGTGGAATGGTCTCCCAGCCACACATTGTCACCAATGTGCACCGGAGTCGGGGATTCCTCCCGCACCATACGGTCATAAATAGTGTGCCAGTCAGAGTCGGTGACATAGGCGCCATTGGCCAGCATTACCCCGTCGCCCAGGATTACTTCATCGCTGGCACTGAGGCGTGAGCCCGGGCTCATCAGGCAGCCATCGCCGATCGAGATACTGCCCTGTCCGACGCCGCGTCCCCACACCCCTACTTCGACACGGTTACCGGGCTCCCCAATTGCGGTAAAACAGCGGCCGATACGAATGTTCTTGCCTGATATTTGTACATACCAGGGTTTCAT
>JAGPWA010000076.1 GCA_018066715.1 Porticoccus sp.
CCAAAGGAAACCATATCAGACAAGCTGTCGTACTGAACCCCAAATTCACTGGATGTATTGGTCATTCGCGCCACAGTACCATCAAGGCCATCGAAGATCATCGCAACAAAGATAGCAATGGAGGCAGCCTCAAACTTACCATCCATGCCTGCTAATATGGCATAAAAACCGGCGAACATAGCACCCGTGGTAAACAAGTTTGGCAGTAGATAAATCCCTTTATGGCGAGCTTTCTCATGCTGGGGAGGCTGAGTATTATCATCAACTACCGGCTGTGAGCTTTCACCATTCGGTTCTACATTGTGATTATCATTTTCCACTATCATCAACCCTTTAATTTACCATCTTGCCAAGCTCACTGAGTCACTCTCAGCGATTCTGTTGCTTACCCACCTACCCTGATACACATCAATCCCCATCTATGGAGATGGCTGAGGGTATTAAACACCAAAGGGTGAGACAAAAAAACCGCGCCGTAGCGCGGTTCTTAAGTCAAGTAGTGTCAGATCACTTGATTCTATTACTTAGTTCTTTTCTTTATCGACCAACTGGTTGGCAGTAATCCACGGCATCATAGAACGCAGTTTAGCACCCGTCTGCTCAATGGGGTGCGCTGCATTGTTACGACGATAGGCCGTCATAGATGGGTAATTCATAGCACCTTCTGTCACGAACTTTTTAGCATACTCACCGTTCTGAATATCCTTCAGAGCATTGCGCATAGCTGCACGGGACTCATCATTAATAATTTTAGGGCCAGTCACATACTCACCGTACTCCGCATTGTTGGAGATGGAGTAGTTCATGTTGGCAATACCACCCTCGTACATCAAATCCACAATCAGTTTCAGTTCATGGAGACATTCGAAGTAGGCCATTTCTGGCTCGTAACCCGCCTCAACCAATGTTTCAAAACCAGCTTTTACCAGCTCAACAGTACCGCCACAGAGTACAGCTTGCTCACCGAACAAATCCGTTTCTGTTTCGTCTTTGAAGGTGGTTTCAATGATACCGGTACGACCGCCGCCAACACCACTCGCGTAAGACATCGCTACATTTCTTGCATTACCCGAAGCATCTTGGTAAATCGCCACCAAGTCAGGAATACCGCCACCTTTGGCGAACTCACTGCGAACAGTGTGCCCAGGTGCTTTTGGTGCAATCATGATGACATCCAAGTCTGCACGAGGTACAACTTGGTTGTAGTGAATAGCAAAGCCGTGTGCAAAGGCCATAGTAGCCCCTTGCTTAAGATTCGGCTCAATTTCGTCTCTATAGAGGTGAGATTGAAATTCATCAGGTGTTAATATCATCACCAAATCAGCTTTGGCAACGGCTTCTGCTACATTCATCACAGCCAAGCCAGCAGCTTCGGCTTTGGCGACAGAAGCTGAACCAGCTCGCAAGCCAACCGTGACGTCTACACCAGAGTCTTTCAGGTTAAGTGCATGGGCGTGGCCCTGGGAGCCATAACCAATAATGGAAACCTTCATGCCCTGAATAATGGAAAGGTCACAATCTTTATCGTAAGAAACTTGCATGTTTTCACCTATAATTGAAATCTATGATTTTTAATCTAAATTAATGAGTTACCAAGAGAGCACTTTTTGTAACAACACCAAAGACTCTCTCTATAAAAACTTAAAGTCGCAGTGATTTTTCACCACGAGCCAAACCAGATACACCGGATCTAACCAGCTCAAGAATATCGGCACCACCGAGAGCCTGAACAAAGGCGTCGAGTTTATCACTGTTGCCAGTAATCTGTAATGTATAAGCATTCGCATTCACATCTACGATTTGGCCACGGAAAATATCCACACAACGCTTGATCTCTGCCCGCTGTGAATCATTAGCCCTCACTTTCACCAACATCAGCTCACGCTCAATATGTGGCCCTTCTGTTAGATCCGCCACTTTGACCACATCAATCAGCTTGTGTAAGTGCTTGGTGATTTGCTCAATCACCTGATCACTACCATGTGTCGTCATAGTTAAGCGCGATAATGTCTGATCATCAGTGGGGGCAACCGTCAAGGTGTCAATGTTGTACCCACGCTGAGAAAACAACCCCACAACCCGAGACAGGGAGCCTGGTTGGTTTTCCATCAATACTGAAAGTATACGCCTCATCAGGTGCGCTCCGTTTTGCTCAACCACATATCACGCATAGAGCCATTAGGCGCTACATGCATAGGGTAAACGTGCTCTGAACGATCCACACAAATATCCATAAAGACCACGCGATCTTTCAAACTAAAACACTCCGCCATTTTCTCTTCAAGCTCATCAAAGTGGGTTACACGAATACCCACATGACCATAGGATTCTGCCAACTTAACAAAATCTGGAAGAGAGTCTTCGTAGAGGCTGGATGAGTAACGGCTGCTGTATTGCATGTCCTGCCATTGACGCACCATGCCCAACGCTTGATTGTTGAGGTTAATAATTTTTACTGGAAGGCCATACTGTGTACAGGTAGACAGCTCCTGAATACACATTTGGATACTACCTTCACCCGTGACACAGGCTACCGTCGCATCAGGGTGTGCCAACTGCACGCCCATAGCCGCAGGCAAACCAAAGCCCATAGTGCCAAGGCCACCTGAATTGATCCACCGACGAGGCTTATCAAACAGATAGTGCTGTGCAGCAAACATCTGATGCTGCCCTACATCAGAAGTAACATAGGCATCACCGCCGGTTACCTTGAACAAGGTTTTTATCACATCCTGTGGCTTGATAATATTTCCGCTACTGGGTTCGTGGCGTGGCTTGGTATAGATACCATGACGGTCACGCCATTCATTAATTTGTACCCACCACTCAGCTAGAGCAGCGTCATCCAGTTTGGTATCACTACTCTCAACCTGATCAACCATCTCCTGTAATATCACATCACAGGGACCAACAATCGGGATATCGATCGCCACTATTTTAGAAATAGACGTAGGGTCCACATCAATATGGATAATTTTTGCTGAAGGGCAAAATTTGCTGGGCGTATTGGTCACCCGATCATCAAAGCGAGCACCGACTGCCAAAATCACATCCGCATGGTGCATAGCCGCATTCGCTTCATAGGTGCCATGCATACCCAGCATACCCACAAATTGCTGGTCCGTACCGGGATAGGCACCAAGGCCCATCAACGTATTAGTGACAGGGATATTCAACAGCTTTGCCAACTCGGTAAGCTGTGACGATGCATTACCTAAAACAACACCACCACCACTGTAAATAATCGGGCGCTTGGCCGCCAACAACGTCTTTATGGCACGCTTAATCTGACCCGTGTGCCCTTTAGTTGTAGGCTGATAAGAACGAATATTAGTTTTTTCTGGATATTCGTAGGGCACGCGATGATTCGGCGCGGTAACATCCTTCGGGATATCTACAACTACGGGACCTGGTCGCCCTGTCCCTGCAATATAGAAAGCCTTGGCAATCACACCCGCAATCTCGGAGGCATCCTTAACTAGGAAGCTGTGCTTAACGATAGGCCGGGAAATACCCACCATATCCGTTTCCTGAAACGCATCACCACCAATTTTATCCGTAGAAACCTGACCCGAGATAACGACCATTGGAATGGAATCCATGTATGCCGTCGCAATCCCGGTAATAGCATTGGTAGCACCCGGACCGGACGTCACCAAAACGGCACCTACTTCGCCAGTAGAACGGGCATGGCCATCTGCCGCATGGGTTGCAGCTTGTTCATGGCGAACGAGAATATGTTGAACATCCGATTGTTGAAACAATGC
>JAGPWA010000086.1 GCA_018066715.1 Porticoccus sp.
TTTGAAGATACTGCCTATGCTTCAGGGTTATGGCTCCAACAGATATTCGAGGCAATTCAGTCCATCGACAACAATGAGTTTATCGAGAAAGGACTCACCGGAAAAAAACTGGGTGAGGCCATTGATCAACGACGCCATGAGGTGATTAGCAACCTCAAGGACAGCCATGAGCCAAAAAGGTAACCACCCATGAGTGCACCGGTTGTCCTTATCACAGGCGCTGCCCGCCGTATTGGTGCAGAAATAACCCAAGCCTTTCACCACGAAGGGTTCGATGTTGCCCTTCACTATAACCACTCGGTACAGGAGGCCAAGGCACTGGCCCAGTCACTCAATGACATCAGAAAAGATTCAGCGACCACTTTTCAAGCGGACTTAACAAATGTGCCAGACGTTAAATCGATGGGCGCAGACGTCTTACAATGGAGAGGTAAACTAAATGTATTAGTCAATAATGCATCCAGTTTCTACCCCACACCATTGGACAGCGCCAGTGAAGAACAATGGGATGCCCTAATTGGCAGCAATCTGAAAGGGCCCTACTTTCTCTGCCAATCTGTTGCCCAAAAACTGCGTGAAAGCCAAGGCAGTATTATTAATATTGCCGATATCTATGCCAGAAACCCCCTAACAAGCTACAGTATTTACTGCATTGCCAAGGCAGGGAATGTCATGCTGACCAAATCACTGGCCAAAGAACTAGCCCCCGACGTTCGCGTCAACGGTATCGCCCCGGGTGTAATTTTATGGCCCAACACCGATGACCAAATGAGCGACGCTACCAAGCATAATGTCATCAAGAACGTCCCCCTAGGACGAACAGGCAGCCCTGCCGATATTGCTCAATTAGCGCTTTTTCTGGCTACCAAAGACAGCTATACCACCGGCCAGGTTATTGCCGTTGATGGCGGAAGCTCGCTCTCCTCCTAACACAAAAATTCATTAGGTTTCTTATCTGGTGTTAATGCCAGCAGCCCCAAATTGACCAAGATCAACAGCCAGTCAACTCACCTCTAGTCTGTCTTGAAAAATGATCAACCAAAGCCCATATATTAAGTGTAAGACCGCGCAAGGGCTTTGTTGGTGGTGTTTGTGGCGGCTGTTTGATATCCAATAATTCACTCACTGCTGGCTTGGCTTCAGTGAGGCCAATCTACTTACTTCAGAGAATGTTATGACGTTAAAACTAGCTAATATCAAGAAAAGCCTCGGAGATCGCCGAGAAGTGCTCATGCAGCGTATTGCACGTGTAAAAACGGGAATGACGGCAGAGCACTCCGCCGATTGGTCTGAACAGGCGCAGGAGCGGCAAAACGATGAAGTACTGGAGGCTATTGGCAATGAGTCCCAGGACGAACTAACTCAAATTAACCGTGCACTTGAACGCATAGAAACGGGTGACTACACCAGCTGTAGTAATTGCGGTAAAGATATTGCTCTGAAGCGGCTTGAAGCGGTGCCATACACACACTTTTGCATCAACTGTGCTGAATAGTCTTACTGGCACCGAATCAAAAAGCAACGACTAAAACTGTAGTCATTGCTCTCTATCGCTGACGTAGGCAGGCAGGAGTGACTTCAGACAATTCACGACAGCCCATCAGCTTCATATCCAGTTCAATCTCTGTTCGCAGCAGGTTTAGCGCTCTCGCCACACCCGGCTGACCACCGGCGGCCAGCCCATAGAGATATGGCCTACCCACCATGCAGGCATCTGCGCCCAAAGCAATTGCCTTCAGTACATGAGTACCCCGACGGATACCGCCATCTAGAATAATTTCTATCTGACCGCCCACTGCATCGACAATATCTGGCAACACATCAAAGGGAGCAGGTGAGCTATCCAGCTGACGGCCACCATGGTTGGAAATCACAATGGCAGAGGCACCCATCTCAACGGCCTTTTTAGCATCAGCTACCGACATAATTCCTTTGAGTACAAAGGGCCCGCCCCATTCAGACATTATCCATTCTGCATCTTTCCACGTCACACTGGGGTCGAATTGATTGGCGACATACTGCAGCAGGTTCGACACCTCACCAGTACCCTCGGTAATTTTGTGCTCCACATTGGCCAACACAATGGGGTCATTGGTGAGATAACGGTAAACCCAAGCTGGGTGAATCAACACATCTAGAATACTTTTAAGCGTCAACTTCGGGGGAAGGGTCATACCCGTACGCAAGTCTCGCTCCCGGTTTCCGTGAGCGGGTAAATCTACCGTTAAGCACAAAGCATCAAAGTTCGATGCCTTTGCTCGCTGCACAAATTCACGGCTTAATTCTCGGTCTTTGTGAACATACACTTGGAACATTTTTGGACCATCAGTTTCGGCGCCTATAGCCTCAATGCTCGTCGTAGACAATGTTGATAGTGAATAGAACGTCCCACTTTTAGCCGCTTCCCTCGCTACGGCCTTTTCACCCTGATAGTGAAACATTCGGGTCATCCCCGTGGGAGCGCAAATCACTGGCCAATCTATTTTTTTACCCAGCACAGTGGTGGAGAGGTCTATTTGAGACACATCCACCAATGCCCGTTGCAGAAGATCATACCGATCAAAAGTGGAGGTATTCCGTCTCAATGTCTGCTCGTCATCCGAGCCTCCATCAATATAGGCAAACAATGACTCAGGCAAACGCCCCTTTGCCACCTTGCGAAGGTCATCAATATTAAAACATCGCGATAAACGTCTCGAGTCTGACACTTAGAGATCTCTCACATTATTATTGGGGCTTTCTTAGATAACGGGGAAAGCTCGGTACCACGCCAAGTAAAACTGATGGGCCACAAAGACTGGCTAGCTTGATCATAGACCCGCCACAACTCGGCATAACTCAGTCCCGCAACAGGGTGCTTTTCATCAGGCACCAATTCAGCCAATGGCCAGAGCACAAAAGCATTTTCCAAAACCTCCTGACGAGGTAACAGAATGCCGTCCACCGTGCCAATCAGGTTCTCGTAGGTCAGAATATCGATATCTAAAGTACGCGCACTAAATCGCGGGCAATCCCGACGGCGACCATTTTGATCCTCAAGAGCCTTGAGGTAAGCAGATAGCTGGCCAACACTTAGCGCCGTATCAATACCCACCACCAGATTATAAAAGTTGTCCCCATCAAACCCCACAGAAACACTCTCATAAACGGACGAAATTAATAACTGCCCAAACTGGTCGGCGAGTGCATCCAGAGCAGCCGTAATATAACGCTGGTGTTCGATATTACTGCCAAGGCTGAGAAAAACCCGCGCCATCAGGTTCTCATCCCCAACTCAATGCCTCTCCGTTCAATATCTCCGCGTTCGATATTTCCCCGCTCAATAATAATGCCCACATCCCGGGCACCGCGAACAGCACCAGGTTTGCCAATTCGCAGCTTCAACCAGGGACCATGGAATTCCTGACGAACAATATCTGCCACTTGCTCGGCCATGGTTTCAACCAGCAAAAATTCACTGCCCTCAATAAACTCGATTAATCGTTTTGATACCGCTTTGTAGTCTAGGGCGTACTGAATGTCATCGGTCTCCGCTGCTTTACGGAT
>JAGPWA010000095.1 GCA_018066715.1 Porticoccus sp.
TGAGTCTAGCTATTTTTCTCAAAGCGTCGAACGGTTTTCTCAGCGACAATTTAACGCAAAAATTTGGGATATGAACAAAAACGATAGTGAATTACGGGTCTATATTACTGATAAGCAGGGTATCGTCATATACGATTCAAAAAATTTGGATCTAGGTGGAAATTATTCACAGTGGCGAGATGTTTACCTGACTCTTCGTGGAAAATATGGCGCTCGCACAACACTTCGTGATCCAAATGATAGTACTACCAGCGTGATGCATGTTGCGGCACCAATTTTATACAAGGGTGAGATTGTAGGGGTACTGGCAGTTGCAAAGCCAAACATCAGCGTGCAGCCATTTATTGAATTGGCTCGCCAGAAAATGACGATCAAAAGCCTCTGGTTGTTAGGCGTCTCACTCATTTTGGGGTTAGTAGCCGTAGCGTGGCTAACGCGTTCTATTCGTAAGTTGGTAGATTATGCGACTCAATTAAGTCAGGGCAAGCGAGCGAGCTATCCAGTTATTCGTGAACCTGAGTTAGCTAAGTTAGGTGAAGCAATGGAGGTGATGCGAGAAGAGTTAGAAGGGAAGAATTATATAGAGAATTATGTTCATACTCTCACTCATGAAATGAAGAGCCCATTGTCCACAATAAAAGGTGCTGCGGAATTATTGCTTGAGTCGATGCCTATTGCTGAGCGGGAAAAATTTCTAGGAAATATTCTTGCAGAAACTGATCGTTTACAAGATTTTGTTCAGCGTTTGCTCGCTTTGACTACAATAGAGCATCGTACCAGCCTTAAGCAGCCTGTTAGGGTTGATTTAGAAATCCTTTCATATGATGTAATTAAACAAAAAGAGCCTATTTGGAATCAGAAAAAAATAACGATCAAATTGGAATCGGTGGGCAAGCCGATTGTTCAAGGGGAGTACTTTCTTCTGGAGCAGGCGGTGATTAACTTGCTGGACAACGCTATAGCATATAGTCAACAGGGTGATGTGATTGTTGTTTATATTTCAGTTGATGAGTGCAGTGCAACTATTTTTGTTCGCGATCAGGGTTCTGGGGTGCCAGATTATGCGCAGGAGAAAGTTTTTGAGCGCTTTTACTCATTGCCGCGGCCTATTACGGGGAAGAAGAGCTCAGGATTGGGGCTTTGTTTTGTAAAAGAGATTGCTGAGCTACATGGTGGGAGTATCAAGCTAACTAACTATGAAGGGGGTGCTGAAGCAATCTTGGTTTTTCCTAAAGCTATATAAAGCACACCTAATCCACATCTAAACAACATTCAAAACACAAGTAGTTAGATTAAATTACTAAATAAGCTATTTAGTAATTTTAGGAGACTGCTGTGCAAAAATCTTTATTCATGAAATTGGGTATTATCGGGCTTTTATCGCTATTGATACTCGTGTCACTTTCTCTAATTCAAAATAAAGTGTCGGAACGCCAAACCTATCGAGACAAAGTGGTGAGAGATGTAGCGTCCGGCTGGAGTGAAAAGCAGACCTTTACAGGTCCTATTGTTGTTGTTCCTGTTCGTGAATCCTATAAACAAATGGTATGGGATAAAAATTTGGAACGATATGTGGAGCGAGAGGTAACGAAAGAAAAGCAGCTCTATTTTTTTCCAGAGCAACTGGATATTAACGCGGATGTAAAAACGGAGTTACGCAAACGCTCGCTTTATGAAGTACCTGTGTACAAAGCTATGCTTGATGTCGATGGATATTTCACCATACCAAAGGAATTGGGGGTGGATTCCGAAATAGAAAATAATATTCAGTGGAAGGATGCTTTTTTATTTATAAGTGTAGAAGATCTAAGAGGCATTCGCTCAGGATTGAAGCTTGATTGGAATGGAGAAGAAAAAGAGTTTAAACCTGGTACCCAGCTAGATAAATTTCCAATAGGAGTGCACGTAGAATTGGGAGATATTTTTTCAAAAGAAGATAAAAGTTATAAATTTTCATTCTCAATGTTTTTGAAAGGTACCAATAGCCTACAAATTACCCCAGCGGGAAAGCAAACAAATATAACCATGTCATCGCCTTGGCGTCACCCAAAATTTATTGGTCGTTTCTTGCCCGATAGCTATTTAGTAAAAGATGATGGCTTTACAGCGCATTGGGAAAACTCACACTTTTCCACCAATGTAGAAAATGCATTTAATAATTGTGAGGTTAACAATTGTATAGAGTTTAGCCGGGTAAAATTGGGTGTGGAGCTTATTCAGTCGGTTGATATGTATCATCAAGCTGAGAGAGCTATTAAATACGGTATTTTGTTTGTTCTGCTTACATTCGCAATTTTCTTTATGTTTGAAATATTGAGGTCGCTTAAAATCCATCCTGTTCAATACGGCCTGGTGGGTTTGGCTTTGGCGTTGTTTTATCAGTTGCTTATTTCACTCTCTGAGCACATGGAGTTTTCTATATCGTATTTTATGGCAGCCACGGCTTGTGTCAGTTTAATTACATTTTATATTAGTTATGTTCTTAAGAGTTTTGTTAGAAGTGCCGGTATTGCCGCGATATTATCGGCGCTCTATAGCGTTCTTTACATGATCTTACTTTCAGAAGATTACGCATCTTTAATGGGGACTATGCTTTTCTTCTTTGCTTTAGCAATATTTATGTTTTCCACTCGCAAGGTTGATTGGTATCAAGCTGGTGAGTGGCTGGGAAAAAATAAGCTGGTCGCTGATGACGAGGGTTTTCAATGATTGTTGCGCACCTCCCAGCCGGTTATATATCTGCAAAATTACTTTTTAAACACTTCATAGGAGCAGGGGTTGGTGCTCAGGTATTTATTATTTTTGGTATTTTGGGGGCAGTTTTTCCAGACTTAGATATGTTTTACTTTTACCTGATTGATAACAGACAGCATCATCACCATACATATTGGCCACACTACCCAATGTTATGGTTAGTTCTGTTGGCTATAGCGAGCTTGTGGTTGAAGTTTTCAAAAGAAAGATCAAATGCATCACTACTGCTTGTCTTTTCTATTGGTGGTTTTATCCATATGTTGCTAGATACAATTGTTGGAGATGTTTGGTGGCTTTCTCCGTTTGTAGATAAGTCATTTGTGTTATTCACAGTCCCTGCTACTTATGAAATATGGTGGTTTAACTTCATTTTTCATTGGTCGTTTGTTCTGGAGATTTGTATTCTTGTTTGGTCTATCTTGTTGTTACGAAAAAAACGGCCAAATGTTAATAGATAAAGGGTTTGGGGCCAATTCTGGTTAAACTATGGCAACCTCAGATCTATTTTAGTTGAATAGTTAGAATCAGATTAAAAACTATAGATTACACTCATGCCTGATATCAGCAATCTTTGAGTTAAAACCCAACTCAAAAACCAAACACCATCCCCGCTTCACCCTGCTCCTCACATACTCGCGCCAATAACACCTGTAATATTTCACTGGTGGCAGTACATATCCAGTCATTGCCACTGAGATTAAAATAATATCCACCTGACTTTGCCGCGACCCAAATCTGAGCCATGGCGGGTTGCCGAGAGACAATCACTTTGGAGCCATTGGCCTCAATGGTGAGGGTCAACACCCCCGCGGCATTTTCGTAGTCAATATCAGCTCCGCTGTCATCAATTGTCTCCTCAATAGAGAGCATTAATTCCTCGGCCAGCTGATTAAATTCGGTTTCATTCATAGCTTTTATCCATAGTGACGGGATCACATGGGTACATTTAAGGTTGGTGTGGAGTATAGGCGATTGAGTGTTGTGGGTGTCAGCCGGTATACTCGCTGACATCTCAAGAATCAAAATACAGGTTTTTTTCATGCAACGATTTTTAGCATTGGTGCTGCTATTAGCAGCATCCACAATTAGTCTGACCGGTTGCGGCAATAAAGCGCCACTGTTCCTCCCCCCACCACCTGTACAGGAAATAAGCGCACCTGCAGAAGTATCTGAAGAAGCATCTGAGGAGGCCGTAGAATCTGAAGACAGTTCAGATACTCCTGAAGACTCTCCTGAAAATACGGAAGCCGCTGAAGAGCCCGAAACAACCGAAGCAGATTAAAGACAGATCATGACCTATTTCTCCAACCGCAACGGCGAGCTATTTGCTGAAGATGTCGCGCTGGCCACCATAGCGGAACGTTATGGCACCCCCGTCTACGTCTACAGCCGTGCTGCTCTGACAGAACATTTCCTCGCCTACCAAAATGCCTTGGAAGATTGCTCTCACTTGATTTGCTACGCCGTCAAAGCTAACTCCAATATTGCCGTGCTCAATGTACTGGCAAAACTGGGCGCAGGGTTTGATATCGTCTCAGTGGGCGAGCTGGAGCGTGTTCTCGCAGCAGGTGGTGATCCGAAAAAAATTATCTTCTCTGGCGTCGGCAAACAACCCGTCGAAATGGAAAGAGCGCTCGATGTAGGCATTCATTGTTTTAATGTGGAATCTGAACCTGAACTTGATGTGCTCAACAGGGTTGCTCGCGCTTGCGGAAAAGTAGCTGATATCTCTCTGCGGGTGAACCCGGATGTGGATGCCAATACTCACCCCTATATCTCCACGGGGTTGAAAGACAACAAGTTTGGTATCGATATCCATAAAGCCCATGAAGTCTATCTTCGCGCCAAGGAGATGGATTATCTCAATATTGTGGGTGTGGACTGTCACATCGGATCACAGCTCACTGAAACAGCCCCCTTTATTGATGCGCTGAAGCGTGTTCTGTCACTGGTGGATCAACTGGAGCAGGATGGTATTACTCTGGAGCACCTGGATTTGGGTGGCGGACTTGGTGTCTGTTACAAAGATGAACAGCCGCCTCACCCTGCCGAGTATATTGCAGAGCTTCGCCAACACCTGAGCAACCGTGACCTAACATTGATTCTGGAACCGGGTCGGTCCATTGCTGCCAACGCAGGGGTACTGCTCACCCGTGTTGAATACCTGAAACCCGGCCCAGAAAAGAATTTCGCCATTGTTGATGCGGCCATGAATGACATGATTCGTCCCGCGCTATATCAGGCCTGGTTAACGATTGACCCCGTCACCCCAAGAATAGGGGTAAGCTCGACGTGGGATATCGTCGGCCCTGTCTGTGAAACCGGTGATTTTTTAGGCAAAGAGCGTGCGTTGGTTATTGCTCAGGGTGACCTGCTCTGTATTGGCTCCTCAGGTGCCTATGGCTTTACCATGAGTTCCAACTACAACAGTAGGGGCCGAGCCGCAGAAATTATGGTCGACGGCCACACTGCCCATGAAGTCCGCCAACGAGAAACCGTTGAGGATTTAATGCGTGGAGAAACATTACTACCTAATTGAAAGAAACAGGTTTGCCCAATTAAAAAAACGGTCTTACCTGATTAAAGTTGGTGTTGTTACTTTCAACTGATACGGTCAGAACAGCAATTCACCACAGGAAATAATAAGCAGGCCCTTGATAAGAACCCTATGCTAGTAAAATTTACCAAAATGCACGGCCTGGGTAATGACTTTGTTGTTATTGATGCCGTGTCCCAAGCTGTAAGCCTCACCCCGGAACAAGCCCGCAAGTTGGGAGACCGGCGATTTGGTGTGGGCTGCGATCAAATTTTGGTAGTAGAGCCACCTACCCGGCCTGACGTGGACTTCCGTTACCGGATTTTCAATCAGGATGGTAGTGAGGTGGAACAATGCGGCAACGGTGCCCGCTGCTTCGCCAAGTTTGTTCGGGATCGCCGCCTGACGGGTAAAAGCACCCTTCGTGTCGAAACAGCCAGTGGTATTATTGAGCTACGGGTTCGTCGTGACAACCAGATAGAAGTGAATATGGGTGTACCTGTTCTTGAGCCTGAACAGATTCCTTTTACGGCTGGCGCAAGAGCCAACAGCTATCCGATCGAAGCCAATGACGAGCAGTTGATGATAGGTGCTGTCTCCATGGGCAACCCCCATGCGGTACTACAAGTAGCCGATATCGATACGGCTCCAGTGGCCACATTAGGGCCTCTTTTGGAAAATCACCCCAGCTTTCCTCAGCGAGTCAATGCCGGGTTTATGCAGGTAGTCAGCGCCAACGAAATCAACTTGCGAGTCTACGAACGTGGTGCCGGGGAAACTCTGGCTTGCGGCACGGGGGCTTGTGCGGCGGTGGTAGCGGGCGGATTACAAGACCTGTTAGACTCATCCGTGACCGTTAACCTCCCCGGTGGGAGTCTGAAAATCGATTGGCCCGGTGAGGGGCAATCGGTCATCATGACCGGGCCTGCTACAACAGTATTTCATGGGCGAATAAAAATATGACCACAGATAACAACACCCCTGTCGATGCTCTTGCCAATACACTGAGTGAGACTCTTGCCGAGGCTGCCGGCAACACTATAAGCCTCACTACCGGTGATAAGACTGATAGCGAGTTATCTTCTGAGCAGATTAAAGCCTACTTACAAACCCACCCGGATTTTTTTGAATACCATCCCGACCTACTGGAACTGATCAGCCTGCCTCACGAAAGTGGCGCCGCTGTATCATTGGTCGAACGCCAAATCTCTGTGTTAAGAGAGCGCAACCTAGAAATGCGCCAACGAATTAGTGGCATGCTTGAAGCCGCTAAAACTAACGACAAACTGTTTGATAAAACCAAGCGGCTGGTTCTGGGCCTTCTTGATACCAAGGACCTTTCTTCCATTGTGGATACGTTGTCTGAAAGTCTCAGTAACGATTTTCAAGTGGAATTTCACAGTTTGACCCTATTTGGTGACCTGAAATCTATCCCTACATGTAATGCCAAGATAGTTAG
>JAGPWA010000100.1 GCA_018066715.1 Porticoccus sp.
TGGCGCACACGAGAGCCCAGCCAAAGAGCTATCGATAATCAGGCTGTGGTTAAATCGATCGCAGAGATCCACGACGAAACCTTACAGTCCTATGGTTCACCAAGAATGCACGTTGAGTTGGTTGAGGCGGGACATGACCTCAGCGTGGGACGCGTAGAGCGTTTGAACCTGCCATAGTTTAACGGACACTTTTAATAGGTGACAATATCACCTTCAGGAGTATCCCAATGACTAGAGCTAGAAAGCCAAGAACCACGTACCCCAAAGCCTTCAAGTTAGAGGCTATTCGCCTAATGAATGAGTCGGATCGGCCATCAGCAGAGATTGCTGCTGAGCTTGGTATTCGACGCAATCAACTCTACAAATGGAAAGAACAGCTAGAGACGAAAGGTGAAGAGGCACTGACCAGTAAACGTGGAAGGCCCTTCAAAAAAGATCAAAGTGAACTGAGCACCTTGCGCCAAGAGAATGATCGCCTCCGTGAAGAGGTCGATATTCTAAAAAAGGCCGCGGTGTACTTTGCAAAAGAGCTCAAGTGAAGTACGCCTTTATCCACACGGAGCGTCACCATCACAGTGTTAATCAGCTTTGCTCGGCGTTAAACGTCTCAACCAGTGGTTACTATGACTGGATTGATCGGCCGCCAAGTAAAACCCAAAAAACCAATCAACGATTAGTGACCAAGATCCGCTGTTATCATCAAGCCAGTCGCCGCACTTATGGGTCTCCACGCATCCAGAAAGACTTGCTAGCCGATGGAGAGATCGTCAGCAGACAGCGTGTAGCAAGGTTGATGCGGGCAGAACACCTTCAATCTAAAATGGCTAAGCGGTTTGTTATCACGACAAACTCCAAAGGCACCACCGCGCCAGCCCCTGATCGCTTACAGCGGCAATTTAAGACTCAGGACAAGAATCAAGCCTGGGTGTCAGATACCACCTTCATCCGAACGCGTCAGGGCTGGCTCTACTTGGCAGTATTACTTGATCTCTATTCTAGACAAATAGTTGGCTGGGCAATGTCCAATCGTAACGATACGAAGCTGGTTGCAGACGCCTTAATGATGGCCATATGGCGTCGAGGTAAACTCAAAGACATTATCGTCCACTCTGATCAAGGCAGTACCTATGCATCGGGTCATTACCGCCAATTACTCAAAGAAAACGACATGCTTTGCAGCATGAGCCGCAAGGGCGAGTGCCATGACAATGCCGTGGCAGAAAGCTTTTTTGGCACACTGAAAACTGAGCTTGTGGATGATGAAGATTATCGAACTCGGCAAGAAGCAAGGCAAAGCCTGTTTGAGTACATTGAAGTGTTCTACAATCGACAACGACGACATTCTTATCTGGGCTATATCAGCCCAGAAGAGTATGAGCGGGCGAATGCCCTTAATTAAATCGTCCGTTAAGCTATGGCAACCTCAGATCTATTTTTAAGAGAGGTTTATACTAGGGCGCTGAGGGGAAAGTTGTATCTGACCTTACTTATTTCTACTTATTCAATGTGTGAACTATCAAGGCGAGTTATGTGTAACTGTAAAGAACAGTCAGAATTAATTGATATCTGTGATGATCATGTGGAGTTTAAAGCCAAGTTAAATGAACTGGATGCGGGTGACCGGTTGTTGCTTATGTCGTGTCCAGACTGCAACCAGCTTTGGAAGGTAGACAATTGGGATGATTACCAGCCTTGCTATGCGGTAAAAATATCAACTCAGGAGAATTGGGTAGATTTTGACAGCGACGAACTTATAAAAGAGAAAATGATAGAAAATCGTGGCGGCCTTTCTGGAAAGTATTGTATGTGGTCAAAATGTGAGGGCAAGCAAGTTAGAGGCGAAACCTTATGTATAGAGCATTTTTGGAAAACTGGATCGCGCCATTAAAATATTATGCATGAGCCCTCATCAGGATAACGTTCTACTATAGGCTTCTGTGGCCTGTTGTGGCGCGTGTTACTGCGCTTTGAGCAAAAAGTATTTTAGTGGTTGCTTGCCATAAGAAACCAAAAAGAGGGTTGAAACCTCTCTGCTAAGGAATATAAATGAGAATATGTGGTGTTGAGCTGAGCGGCAGCGATGCGGTTATTTGTTTGCTTCATCTGGATCACGGGCAGTTTGATATGCCGGATTGCAGGGTGCGTAAACTCACCTTGAAGAAAGAACACACCCGTGAAGACCTTCAGCAGTTCCAATTTGCCTTTGCGAAACTGATGGGCGATTACAGTGTGGACCAAGTGGCTATCAGAGAGCGTATGACGAAGGGAAAATTTGCGGGTGGGGCCGTCAGCTTTAAGCTAGAGGCCGCCATTCAACTCATTGCGGATATAAATGTCGCTATGCTTTCGCCGACACAAATTAAATCCGCATTGTCGGAAAAGCCATTACCTATCGCATTCTCAGATACCGGATTAAAAGTGTTCCAGGAAGCTGCCTTTAAAGTAGCCTATGCCGCGCATATATTGAAGTAGAGGCTTCCATATTGTGTGCTAGAGCTAGAACCCAAGAAAGCCGGTAAAGATCCTCTCAGTCTACTGATATCACCTCAAAGATAGGTGCCAGTGCTGTGGTTGTGACAGTATTATTGGTGCGTTCAGTGAGAAAAAATTAGCGGGGGTGTCACCATCGAGGTCATCTGGCTTCGCGGTACTAGGTATCCATTGATGTATCAGTCCATTAAGTTGAAAAGGTAGGTAAGTTGGTGATTGAGTTTGATCAAAGTACGCTCCAGGCACCCAGTGAAGACCTAGTTTTATACTCGAAAGGCATCGATGCAGGCAGTGATATTGGTTACCAGCGTGGGACAAAGCGCGTTGCACTAAAAAGGAAGGTTTTAGTTATTCCTGTAGATAGTGAGGCCAAGCCAACGGGTGAACCATTTATTGCGGTGACCCGAAACCTCTCTGCTGCAGGGGTGTCGATCATACATGCTGAACCGGTTAAAGATAACTTCATTGTCGTCGAACTATCGTCAAAAGAGGGTAATCGATTACAGGTGCTTGTGGAGGTTCTTCGTTGCAGAAGGCGTAGGGTGTCTTTTTATGAAATCAGCGGGCGTATTATACGTAAGCTCGACACTGATACGTAGCGGTCTGCCTCTTTACCCTTAGCTCTCTAGAAATATTCTTTTATAGGGGTTGTCCCAGGCAAGTGGTTTTATCTAGAGCAGCCCTCTTTGTGTGACTAAGTAGTTTTTTGATAAAACTCGCCATCGTTAATACTTCGCCTTTTCCTCATGGGTCATCGAATGGGTCACTGACTTTGGCTTCACATCGCTCTGTCATCCATTAAAAAGACCTTAGAGCATCGTTCTAAAAAAAGCCCGGTAGGTACAGAACCAATGCTTTTACCCTGTATTTTCCCGTTTGGCCCGTATATAGCGGATATAGGGCCGTAATCACCGGAAGATGAGTGGTTTTTCAACGGGATAGCCTGATCGTCAGCAAAGAGCCCCATGTAAAGATTGATCTGCTCTCAGGTCTGACTGTTGTTTTGGCTTTAGTCTCTGAGGCGGTGACCTCAGGTGCTTCCAGCGCTAAAGTTTTTGTGATTGCACTGTTTACACGGCTTAGATAATCGGCCATGCTTTTGATCTCAGCTAGCCGGATGGTAAACAAATAATCTGGCGATGCAAAAAACGTGGTATCACTGGAAGGTATGAAGCGTAATTTTTATCTCCCTTCTTTCCTAGTGGTATTATTTTATTTCACGAGCAAGGGAATGTTCGGTGGTTAACAAGCAAAAACTAAAACCTAGCCCCAACTCTGTTGTTATCGCACAGGTAACATCTTTATTACCCCAAGCTCATCACAAGTCAAAGCTCTGTCTCAGCACTTCGGATGCTCTAAAGCGTCCCCGCGTTTGAGGCATGAAGGCTTTTTCCGCCCACATATATTAAGGAGCAATTTATGAGAAGGATCTTAGGTAGTATTTTTTTCTGTTCAACTATGATTTTGTCTGCACACACCTATGCGGATCTTCCTGCTTTTAGCTATGAACCGGTTGGTTATGCTAACTCACAGTATTCGACGTACGGCAAAGCTCTTTCTGAAAGCGGGCTTGTTGGTTATCGACAAATTGATAATATCAATAATCTATACAATGTCAGCATTTATGAAAACACGAACAGCGAGTTATTACTTCCAATAACAGACACCACTTTACCAAGTGATATTTTTGTAGTGCGAGATGATTGGGTTGCAGGTGGTGAGACCTTTTCCTCAGCTATCAAATGGAATTCTGATGGATCGACATCGAGCGTCTATGGTAATAGATTGATAGATTTTGACTCGCAGGGGCGTGCAATTACAACACGTAATCTAATTAGCGGTGGCCTACATGAATATCCGGTCATTGTGAATGCCGATGGCACCTATAACAACATGGTTGACCCGGTCATTGACCAAGATTTCCGGTTCCGTGACATCAATGATAATGGTATTGCTGTTATCCAATGCGACTATGGTTTATCTACCAAGCATGTTTGTTATTGGTCTGAGGCAAGCGGTTTAACCGACCTGGGACTTACATTCAGCTCTGTATCTCTACCTTACGCGATCAATAACAGCGATCAACTTGTTGGCTATGACGCTTCAAATAGAAAGAGCTTTATCTACGATTTAAATACATTAACTAAGACAGTGATCGACGTTTTCTATGGTACTGCAAAAGATATTTCGGACGATGGTTTTGTGGTAGGAAACGTTTTATACGGCTTGGATAAATATGGATTTCTGTATTTTAACGGGACCTTGGTTAATCTTAATGATATTACCGTTGGTCTACCGACAAATCATGACTCCGTTAATATTATTGAAGCAGTTAAAATCAATAACAACCACGATATCGTGGTTAATGTTGAAATCTGTGATGCCGGGTACTGTTACAACCAAGCTGCACGGTTAAACAAGGTTGTACCTGTAGAAGTGGATTTGGCTCTTTCTGCTACCAATGGCGGAGATATTCGTGAGGGCGAGTACGGTCATATCGACTTTACTATATCTAATCTAGCCGCTGATCCTGCCGCTGAGGTAACAGTCAATATTGCTTCTTCGAATGTCTACGGAGTTACCTCCACAGCGGGCAATTGCAGTAATGATGCTGACACTGCAATCTGTATTTTTAATAGTATTCCTGGGGGTCAAGCAGAGACTATTTCTTTGACTGTATTGCCGGACTTAGGTCAGTATTCGACAAGCGCTGTTGTATCAACATCTGACATAGATACCGATGACACAAACAATGCTGCTTCTACTGTTTTGGATGTCAATCATGCCGTTGATTTACAAGCCAGTACGTCTAAAAAGGGTAAAGGCAGGTGGACAAAAGTTAGCTTTACTTGGGTCGGCCCGACAGAGAGTGTATCCATCTACAAAGACAATATTGTAGTTTTTAGCGGAAGTGCTTCTGGTACCTATGAGGATCGTTACGATCAAGTGCATGACTGGAAAGCGTGCTTAACCGGAAACCCGAATTTGTGCTCGGAAGTATTGATGTTGAATACATTGTAAGAGATCGCTTATAAGTGATGGAAAGCAAACCGGCTAGGGCCGGTTTGCTTTTTTGTTGGCTTTCAGTCCTGCTGTGTAGTTCTAACCCAATAATGCGGCATTATGTTGAGGTGCGAATTTAACAGGGTCTAAGCCCGTTTACTTCTAGCACCGGGTCAGATCTTAGAAAAAGTGGTTAACGTTTTTCTGGCTTATGAAAAGACCAAATGGCGGCGTTAAATGCGCCGCCATTTTTCATTACATCGTTCGAAAAAAAACCCAGCAAGTACAGAGCCAAGCTTTTACCCTGTATTTGGCCATTTGACGTGCATATAGCGGATATAGGGCCGTAATCACGGGGTTTAAGCTGCTAATCAGTAGTCCCTTTGATAAGATGCGCGACTTTTCACCGGGAAACCTCCATGTTTAGTCTGATCGTCAGCAAAGAGTCCAATGTAAAGAATGACCTGCTCTCTGGTCTGACAGTGGCGTTGGCGTTAGTCCCCGAGGCTGTGGCGTTTGCCTTTGTGGCAGGGGTGGCTCCTATGGTGGGGCTGTATGCGGCCTTTATGATGGGCTTGGTTGCCGCCGTGTTTGGTGGTCGCCCCGGTATGATCTCTGGTGCTACGGGTGCAATGGCCGTAGTAGTGGTCGCATTGGTTGCTAGTCATGGTGTGCAGTATCTATTTGCTGCGGTGCTATTGGCGGGGTTAATTCAAGTTCTGTTTGGGGTGTTTCGTCTGGGTAAATTTATCCGGCTAGTTCCTTATCCGGTGATGTTGGGTTTTGTGAATGGCTTGGCCATTGTGATTTTGTTAGCTCAGTTCGGCCAATTTAAGGTGCCGGATGCCACCGGCGCGATGGGTTGGATGCAGGGCAGTCAGCTCTATTGGATGCTGGGTCTCGTGGTATTGACCATGGCGATTATTCACTTTTTGCCGAAACTGACCACGGCTGTGCCGGCCTCGTTAGTGGCTATTATTGTGGTGACGTTAATGGTTCATGGTTTGGACCTAGATGCCCGCACTGTCATTGATTTTGTTCGTAGCATGTTACCGCTAGAGGAGCAGGCAACAGCAAGCCTGGAAGGCAGTTTGCCAAGCTTTGCTATTCCCATGGTGCCGTTTACGCTGGAGACCCTGAAAATTGTTGGTCCTTATGCGGTGATTCTGGCACTCGTTGGCTTGATTGAATCGTTGCTGACCCTGTCTCTGATTGATGACCTGACCAATACCCGTGGTCGGGGTAACCGTGAGTGTATTGGCCAGGGGTTAGGTAATACCGTCAATGGTTTCTTCGGTGGCATGGGTGGCTGCGCCATGATCGGCCAGAGCATGATCAATATTAATTCTGGTGGCCGTGGCCGCTTGTCAGGCATTACCGCAGCATTGGTGTTGCTGGTGTGTATTTTGTTTGTCGCCAACCTCATTGAGATGATTCCACTGGCTGCGCTGGTAGGTGTCATGTTCATGGTGGTACTGGGTACGTTCGAGTGGGCTTCCTTTCGTATCTTCCGGGCCATGCAAAAAAGCGATGCCTTTATTTCTATTCTGGTGGCGCTGGTTACGGTATTCACCGATTTGGCCATTGCCGTGATTGTCGGTGTGATTGTGTCTGCATTGGTGTTTGCTTGGGAACATGCCAAGCATATTGCGGTTACGACCTATACGGATGAGGACGGTTGGAAAGTCTACGAACTTGAAGGCCCAATATTCTTTGGCTCAGTGAGCAATTTTAAAGAATTGTTTTCTCCGGATGATGATCCTGATGATGTGGTGATTGAGTTTAAAAAAGCTCGGGTGTCTGACTCCTCTGCTATCGAAGCCCTTCATGGTCTAGCTCATAAGTATCAAAAGCTGGGCAAAAAACTACACCTTCGCCACCTCAGTCAGGACTGCTTGCAGTTGTTGGATGATGCTGCGCGTTATGTGGAAATCAATATTAATGAAGATCCGCGTTA
>JAGPWA010000113.1 GCA_018066715.1 Porticoccus sp.
ATCCGATAGAACACCAGTTCATTGGGGTGTTCGGCCTTAATGCGCAAATACTGCTGCATCATTGGGGTGTGATGCTCCAAAGAGGTTTCCGCTACGGTCATAATCAATGGTGGCTTGTGTGTGAGAAGACCATGGATTCTACGTGATTCATGGAGATGAAAAAACTGTTGAGTAACTCTGCGGGAAGTAACTTAAAAAATCTTTACTACCGCCCCCTTTTTTATACAAACCTGGGAGCTGTGTGAGGCCATTACAGTCCTCGCACAAACTTTTTCTGACTTGATTTATATCTATAACAAAGCTATTAATTGTGGTCTACGATTGGACTTTAAGAATTAAAGTAACTGTTTTTTTCTGGAGCAAGTGATACGTTTTGATGAAAAACTCTGACCATTCAAATATTTATCGTGTGCTGGCACTTCGTATCACATTGGCTGCCGTCGTGATTGCTGGAATTTTCGCAACTATTTCACTGGTTACGCAACGTGGTGAGTTAGAAAATGCTCTGGGTGATCTGGTGCGATTGCGGATGCATGCGTTCAATTACCAGTTGTTACCCGTCATTGATACACCCGGTGGCCTTGATCCTAAGCAGGTCCAGGCTAAGCTTGAAAGCTTTGCCAGCGATGGCGGCGCATCTCTCTATGTTCATGGAAAGGCTGTAGTTGCACGAATTTACGATGAGAATAGTCAGGAGATTGCCCGTCTTTCTGATGCCTCCTACCCGGGACTGGAATTAGTTGAGTCTGTCATGGATGCAGGCCAACACTTGCCTCCTGACCTCGATGGCCTTCGTTCTATCACCGTAAGCCTGGAGGGGGCCCCTTATGTGGGTGTGGCTGTTCCTCTTGTGAACTCGAATAAAGAGATGGTGGCCCATGCAGAAGTTGTCTTCTCTCTGTCTCCTTCAGCGGCAGCAAAGTTGAAGCGCAATACGCTACGTACAGTTTTTTATGTGATAGCTATTGTACTTGTTACAGCCTTGATTATTTACCCTATTATCAGAGGACTGCTGGCCCAGTTGGTCAGATATTCAGACGAGCTGCTCGAAGCGAACCTGGAGACTATGTTGGCATTGGGTGGCGCCATTGCAAAACGTGATAGTGATACTGATGCACATAATTATCGTGTCTCAATTTATTCCGTTCGTCTGGCCGAAGAGGTCGGCCTTTCAGATGATCAGATTCAAAGCCTGATCAAGGGAGCGCTCCTTCATGATGTGGGTAAAGTGGGAATACGAGATGACATATTGCTAAAGCCTGGCAAGCTTGATGAGCAGGAATTCGACGTTATGAAAACCCATGTGAAACACGGTATCGATATCACCTCGCGGGCGAAATGGCTGTCAGATGGTCAGCCTGTTGTTGGTGGGCATCATGAGAAGTTTGATGGCTCTGGTTATCCCGGTGGGCAGACAGGGGAAGCAATACCTATCCTTGCTCGTATCTTTGCTATCGCTGATGTGTTCGATGCGTTGACGTCTAAGCGACCTTATAAAGAGCCATTTTCCTTGGATAAAACGATGCAGATTCTTGAGGATTCACGGGGGAGTCATTTCGACCCTGGTTTATTGGATGCATTTACCCAGATCGCAGAGAAATTGTATAAAACATACAGCGGTGAGGAAAATGATACCTCTAAGGAGCACTTGGGGGCGATAATTACGCATTATTTTCATTAAAGTGTTTTTTCAAGGAAGCATTAAAGGGGGCTGTAATTGCAAATGTGAATAAGCCTTAGTTGACTCTGATCCTATAACTCAACCCCTAATAACCCTTTAACGCTCTGATTGCGCCCAAGAGCTTTTGCTTCATAGAGTGCTTCATCTGCCAGGGCGACAAGCCGAGTGGGGCAGTCTTGCAATGACGGCTTGAGACAGGCGATACCATCGCTCAAGGTAACTGCGTTAGATACACTGCTGGTTTTGTGGCGAATGTCCAACCTTGCCATGGTTGATCGAATACGTTGTGCAACGATAAGGGCATTGTCCATCGTTGTATTTGGCAGTAATAGACAAAATTCTTCACCGCCATATCGGGTGGCCATGTCACTACTGCGCAATAAGCTACGTTGCAAAACGCCAGCTATAGACTGTAAGCACTTATCTCCAGCCACATGGCCGAGGGTGTCATTGTATTGTTTAAAGTAATCGATATCTAAAAGGATTAGGGATAGGGGTTCTTGACTGCGTATACCACGTGCCCATTCCGTGTTCAGATGCTCGTTAAAAAAACGTCGATTGTGAAGGCCTGTCAGTTCATCGGTGACCGACAGCTCTTCGAGGCGGGATTGAGCATTTTTATACTCTGTATTGTCACGCATCGATTGCACAATAGCGATCAATGTGCCTTGCTCATCGTAGATAGGGGCAGCATCAACTGTCAGGTAGAGTCGGGTTCCAATGCGTGGCATGACACACCAGTTTTCAGCTTTGTACCCATTTCCATGAATAGATGGTTGAGCGTGAACTGCATCATGAATAGACGGTTGAGCGTGAACTGGATAAAGGTTGGTCAGCTCATCAGTTCGACCTTGAATGATAACATCGGCCAGACACATTCTTTTCTTTGAGTAAAATGCTTTCCAGTGGTCTCGAGTGCCGACTAATTCACTGGCAGGAACTCCTGTCAATCTTTCGCAAGAATGGTTCCAGATCATTACCCTGCCGTCCCTGTCCAGAACGAATGTTGCTGTGGCTAATTGTTTCAGCAGGTTAGAAGCAAATTCCTTGTGTTCGAGGCTATGTCCCAACGTGGCTTCCCTACCTAATGTTTGACACTACCGATTATAATAACTATTAGCTGGGGGGGTGTCGAGGATATGGCAAAAATATTGTCCCAGTGATGAAATTAAATAAGGGGTGGTTTATAACGATTATTTGCTGAGTACCCCCCCTGTTACTCTCACAGATTCGCCCTCTTATCACTGTCCGCAGTGTTAATATAGCCGCCTACCCTTGCCATACTTGAGAAAGGTATCACCTTGAAACAAAGACGACGTCATACAAAACCCAAGAAAAAATTCATTGAACGCGCTCTAGAATTTGCCATCGAAAATATGGACTCAATGGGGCAGGGTGTAGCAAAAGTTGATAACAAACCCTGTTTTATCCCCAAAACATTACCGGGTGAAACGGGTATTGCGACCTTAACCAAAGCCAGCAAAGGCGTTATGTTTGCCCGTTTGAAGTCATTAGATATTACCGCCGATAACCGTGAAGAGCCTGCGTGTGTGCATTTTGAGAGTTGTCCTGGATGTCACTACTTACATACGGATTATCAAAGTGAGCTGCTGTATAAACAACAGGCGTTAGACAACCATTTGAAGCGACTCTCTGCCCCTGTTCCTGAGGTCGAGGTAGTACCTACTGAGCAGCGTCTTGGTTATCGCAATCGTATTCAGTTGCACTACCGGCATAAGTACATTGGCATGATCGATGGGGTGACCAATAATGTACTAGAAATCCCTGAATGCCTAGCGATTGATGAGCGCTTGAGAACAGCATTTGATGAGCTATATAACGATAAAAGTTGGACTGAGGATCACGAGGGCAATGGCCATTGTGAGTTGTATCTGACGGAAGAGGGCGTTGGCGTTGCGTGGGATAAGCCTTATGCCCATGGTGGGTTTAGTCAGGTGAATGAGCCCATGAATAGGGTGCTCAGAGAGGCTGTGCTGAAGACGCTGAAAGATGATGAGGTTGATACCTTGCTGGATCTGTTCTCAGGTGAGGGCAACTTATCGGACCCGATTGTTGAAGGTAATGATGCCATTGAACGGGTGATGGTGGACTATGCCCCGGAGCGTGTTAAGCAAGAGTCCTTGAGCTT
>JAGPWA010000123.1 GCA_018066715.1 Porticoccus sp.
GGGCGAATCAAATCTATTCTGAAACGATTGGAGAAGGTTCGCCGTCAGCGTGATCAAGGGCGCCGTTCCCGGCTACGGGCTGAAATCCCCACCGTTTCTCTGGTGGGCTACACCAATGCGGGTAAATCTACGTTATTCAACCGGCTCACGGAGTCGGATGTTTATACAGCGGACCAGCTATTTGCGACACTTGACCCCACCATGCGCCGTATTGAGCTGAATGATGTAGGCCCCACCATTTTGGCGGACACAGTAGGATTCATCAGTCATTTGCCTCACAAATTGGTTGAGGCCTTTCATGCGACGCTGGAAGAAGCGGCAAATGCTTCACTACTGTTGCATATAGTCGATGCTCATAGCGAGGAACGGCAGACCAATATGCAGCGGGTCAATGAAGTGTTGGAAGAGATCGATGCACATGAATTACCGACATTGGTGGTTTATAACAAAATTGATCTGATGAGTGATGTGGCTGCACGGATTGATCGTGATGTAGAAGGAAAGCCCATTGCTGTTTGGATGTCAGCCCAGAAGGACGAGGGTTCTGAATTGCTTCTTGAGGCCATGACTGAGCTGTTAGCGGACGATATTGTCTCTGAATGCTTTAAGCTGCCGCCAAACTTAGCGAGGCTGCGTGCCATGTTCTACGAAAATAACGCGGTGGTGTCCGAGTCTCAAATGGATAATGGTGATATTTTGGTGGATATCCGTATGCCTAGGCCAAGTTTTCTCCGGCTATTGAAAGCAGAAGGGCTGGCTCAAAATCAGTTACAGGTGATTGCCCAATCGCCAGCACAGAAAACTGCATAGCGCAGCATCGACCCTAAAATAACTATCGACCTTGAAATCATAGTATTTAACTGGCGGCTTGATACAATCATCGGCCGTTGAATAACACTAAAGAATCTGGAGAACAGTATGGCCTGGAATGAACCCGGTGGCGGAAAAGATCCCTGGGGTGGCAATAACGGTGGCGGTGGTCCACCGGATCTGGATGACGTGCTGAAAAACTTTAAAGCTCGCGTCGATAAGATTTTTGGCGGCTCCGGTGGTTCAGGTGGTAATAACAGTAGCTCCAGCAGCGGTTTGCTTGGCATTGTTCTGGTTGTGTTGGTCATAGGCTGGGGTATCTCGGGTTTCTATCAGGTCGATGAAAAGGAACAAGCGGTTGTACTGAGACTGGGTAAATACCTCGATACTGTAGGTGCGGGGCTTCATTGGAATCCCTCGCTCGTGGATAGTGTGACTAAAGTACGTGTTACCGAAGAGCGTCAATATTCCAGTCGTGGTCAGATGTTGACGGAAGATGAAAATATTGTTGAGCTGCCATTGACTGTTCAGTACAACATCGGTGATGTGAAATCCTTTGTGCTTAATGTAAAAACACCCGAGGCAAGCCTGCGTCAGGCTACAGATAGTGCCTTGCGCCATGTGGTGGGTAGCAGCAAATTGGATGAAGTGGTTTCTACGGGTCGCTTGAAAATTGGTGACGAGGTCAAGTTGAGGTTGCAGACCTATCTCGATAATTATGGCACGGGTATCAAAGTTCGGAAGATCAATATTCAGGAGGCTAAACCACCTACACAAGTTAAGGCAGCCTATGATGATGTGATTAAAGCCCGCGAAGATCGGGAGCGGTTGGTTAATGAAGCTCAGACCTATGCCAACGGTATTATCCCGGAGGCACGCGGACAGGCACAGCGGATGATTGAAGAGTCTAACGGTTATCTGGAACAAGTGGTTGCAGAGGCTGATGGTGAATCTCAACGTTTTGAATCACTGCTGGCCGAATACCAAAAAGCACCAGAAGTGACGCGTCAGCGGTTGTATATAGATGCGATTCAAGAGGTGATGACGAATAGCTCGAAGGTGCTGGTCGATGTAGAGGGGGGTAACAATATGCTTTACCTGCCACTGGATAAAATTATTCAGCAGGGTTCTTCTCGCAATCAATCGTCTTCATTCAATTCCAGTGATGTGAACAGTGTCGCTGATGAAGTAATCAATAAATTACGTCGCGAAAGTAGCTCTACTACTAACCCGCGGGGGGTGCGCTAGATGACTAGTCGTTCAACAGGATTATTAGTGTTGCTTGCAGCGTTGCTGCTGCTGGGTAGTAGTACCCTTTACGTGATACAGGAAACGGAAAAAGCCGTAAAACTGCGCTTTGGCCGTTTGATTCAAACCGATATTCAGCCGGGGCTGCATTTTAAAATCCCGTTGGCTGAAAAGGTTAGAAAATTTGATGCACGGGTGCTGACTCTGGATGCAGAGCCCTCCAGTTTTTTCACTGTGGAAAAAAAGCGGTTGATCGTAGATGTGTTTTCCAAGTGGCGTATCGTTGACGTAGACACCTACTATAGGGCCACTGGTGGTAATGAGATGGTGGCCCAAGATCGGTTAGCTAGTCGGGTTAATGATGGGCTGCGTAACCAATTTGGTGCGAGAACCCTTCACGAAGTCGTTTCCGGTGAGCGTGATCAGTTAATGGAACACCTGACCGACAGTCTTAATACCACTGTGCGTGAGTCATTGGGTGTTGAGGTGGTTGATGTTCGGGTTAAGGGGATTGATCTCCCTCCCGAGGTGAGCGAACAGGTCTATCGCAGAATGAAAGCTGAGCGTGAAAAAGAAGCTCGAATACTGCGCTCAGAAGGTGGCGAGCAAGCGGAAAAAATTCGTGCGGATGCTGATCGCCAGAAAACGATTCTTTTGGCTAATGCGTATCGTGATGCTGAGCAAACTCGTGGTAAAGGTGATGCTCAGGCTACGGCTACTTATGCTAAAGCCTACAGTAAAGATGCTGAGTTCTATGCCTTTGTACGTAGCTTGAATGCTTACAGAGAAGCTTTTTCCAGTAAGGGCGATGTGCTGTTGGTGGATCCTGACAGTGACTTTTTCCACTACCTTAATAGTCAGAAAGGCAAGTAGTACGGCAGCTATTATTGGTGCCTACAACCTTCGACCATCAGTTGATCTATCCAGGTATGTTGCCCGTATAAAAATGCGGCAACATACCTGAGACGGTGATAGAATTCCGTAACCGGGGCAACCCGGTTTT
>JAGPWA010000124.1 GCA_018066715.1 Porticoccus sp.
GCATTGGTAGCACCCGGACCGGACGTCACCAAAACGGCACCTACTTCGCCAGTAGAACGGGCATGGCCATCTGCCGCATGGGTTGCAGCTTGTTCATGGCGAACGAGAATATGTTGAACATCCGATTGTTGAAACAATGCATCATAAATATGCAGCGCAGCACCACCGGGGTAACCCCACAAGTACTTAACACCGGCATCCCTAAGTGCACGAACGACGATTTCACCGCCAGACAGTAATTCCACTGAACAAACCCTCAAAAAATAAACACCACAACGCTGATCTAGCCCGCAAGGGACATAAACCACAACCGCTGTGACATCACAGGTCTGCTATTGCAACACCGCAGCCGATTTATGGTGGTCGGCGCGTCAGGCTCATGGGTAAACAAGCCTGTTCTGGATGCCCAGCGAACGCTGTTTACGCTCACTTGGCAAGCTGGCAAGAAACCAGCGCGCGAGTAAAAGATCGTACTCGCCGAAGTCGTGAACTTTATGGATTTACCGCCATAAAGTCAAGTAGTTACCTCTGACAATTCTGGAATGGACATCTATTTTTTGCTACCAAACACTCAACATCCGCCCTTTAAATCCGCTATGATAAAAATAATGACAGTTTTTTATATAGGTTCAAGAATATGAGACATCTCACTTTGGTCGTGCTTACGGGTCTATTACTGGCAATCGGGATGACCGCGCAAGCAGGAAAAGTCTATAAATGGCAGGGTGATGATGGATCCTGGCATTATTCAGAAATACCACCTGTCGAAAAAGAGGCTGAAACACTCAAGATTAAGGTTTCCAACTCAGCAGAACAACCCTCAGAGAAAGAGCCGGAACCTGAAAATCCTGACAGCACTAAACCGTCAGAAGAACAACCTTTAAAGCAGTCACCAGAAGTAGCTGCTGCAGAACGTGAACGTAAGGCGCAGAATTGTGAGATGGCCAAGAAAAACCTAACCTCTCTTACTGACAGGCCCAGAATTCTCTATAACGATAAAGAAAAAGGTGAAGAGCGTTACTTGACCTCAGAAGAACATGACGAGTGGCGTCAAAAATCTAAAGATCAGGTGAAAGAATTTTGTCAGTAATGACAGAAGACTAACGCTTAAAAGTTTTTTTCTACACAATTTAATTACACCAACAGAACGAAGAAGGGGAAGACAATTATCTTCCCCTTCTTACTTACACCAGTAGTCATCTAAGTTTTATCCGGCATCTGACATAAAACACCGTCCCGAAGCTGAATCGAGCTTTGCCTCACTGGCATTGAGGAAATATAGTCGTGTTAAGGTTCTATACTCCCACCTTTTTCTCTTTGGGTGTTTGGAGTTCGGATGAATCATTTCCATTTACTAGCTTACTGATGATCGTTTTAGCCATTTTCTTTTTGAACTCGATTGCTCCTACTTCATCCCAGTTACCACCCGCCAAAAAATAAACCTCGTAAACTTCCAATGCCTTATATGCGGAAATTAATTCAGGATATTTTTTGATAGCGATATTCTTTTGGTCATTCAGAAGACTGTCTAATAGCTCAAAATATCTTTTATTTAGAGTTTCAGTATCTTTAGTACTTTCTAGCTCTGAAGTGATGTCTGCCTCTGAAGTACCTCCGGCTTCGGGCCCCTTCGTTGGTTGAACCATGGCGATAAAAACCTCTATTTTTAATGTGTCGTCATTCCGCCCATCGATACGTTGAAGGCATCCACCCAACTATCCTTTGCCAACGCTACTCCTTAGAAAACACTACAGACTCATCGTCCAAGTCAACCACAATAGTATCGCCTGGAACAAAATCACCACCTAGTACCTTCTGAGCCAAAGGGTTTTCCAATAATTGTTGAATAGCTCGTTTCAGTGGTCGCGCACCGTACACAGGGTCAAATCCTGCATCACAAAGTTTGTCCATCATGGGCGCTGAAATTTCCAACGATAGATCGCGCTCCGAAAGACGTTTTCTTAACAACCCAAGCTGGATGTCGGCGATCCCACGAATTTGCCCTTTGGCCAGGGGGTGGAATACCACCGCTTCATCAATGCGGTTAATAAATTCCGGCCTAAAATGACCGGATACCACATCCATAACCGCCTCTTTCATCGCCTGATAACGGTTTTCATTGGCGGTGGAATCATCTGCCTCCGTTCCATCCTGATCAGAAACATCAAAGCTGACCGTATCAAAAGAGTGATCCTCAACCAGCTCTTGAATTCGATCAGAACCCAAATTGGACGTCATCACAATCACAGTATTACGAAAATCTACCGTTCGACCCTGTCCATCAGTCAGCCGACCATCATCCAGAACTTGCAACAAAATATTGAACACATCTGGATGTGCTTTTTCCACTTCGTCTAACAACACTACCGAGTAGGGGCGACGCCTCACCGCTTCCGTCAGGTAACCACCCTCCTCGTAACCCACATAACCAGGGGGCGCACCCACTAGCCGGGCGACGGAATGTTTTTCCATAAACTCAGACATATCGATGCGCACCATCGCATCTTCACTGTCGAATAAAAACTCGGCGAGCGCTTTACACAATTCGGTTTTACCCACACCAGTAGGCCCTAAAAACAGAAACGAACCGTTTGGACGATCAGGGTCAGAAAGCCCTGCACGACTACGTCTTACTGCATTTGAAACCGCAACTACCGCCTCACCCTGGCCAATAACTCGCTTGTGCAAATCATCTTCCATTCGCAGTAATTTTTCACGCTCACCCTCAAGCATTTTAGAAATAGGTATACCCGTCCACTTGGCAACAACCTCAGCAATCTCTTCTTCCGTCACCTTGTTGCGTAACAACTGCTTCTCGCTGGTGTCAGCCTCGCTGGCTGCGACTAACTGCTTCTCTAGCTCGGGAATTTTTCCATATTGAAGTTCCGACATTTTTGCCAAATCCCCGGCCCGGCTGGCAGCATCCATGTCGATTCTCGCTTGCTCCAGTTCAATTTTAATCTGGGCGGACCCTTGTAATGCCGCCTTTTCCGCCTTCCATATTTCTTCGAGGTCGGCAAATTCTTTGCCGATCACTTCTATGTCTTCCTCAATCTTTTTCAAACGCTTCTGAGAGGCTTCATCCTCTTCTTTCTTTACCGCTTCTCGCTCCATCTTTAGCTGAATCAGGCGACGCTCGAGGCGGTCCATCGCTTCTGGTTTTGAATCAATTTCCATCCGAATCAGGCTGGCAGCTTCATCCACGAGATCAATGGCTTTATCGGGTAATTGACGATCAGCAATGTAACGCTGTGACAGTTTGGCCGCGGCCACAATTGCGGAGTCTGTGATGTCGACGCCGTGGTGAACTTCATAGCGCTCTTTAAGGCCACGTAGGATAGCGATGGTGTCTTCTTCATTAGGCTCATCGACCAATACTTTCTGAAAGCGGCGCTCCAAAGCGGCATCTTTTTCAATATATTGACGATATTCATCTAGCGTCGTGGCTCCCACACAATGTAGCTCACCCCGAGCCAGTGCAGGCTTCAGCATATTGCCAGCATCCATGGCGCCTTCGGCTTTGCCTGCGTTCACCATGGTATGCAGCTCATCAATAAATAAGATGATTTGACCTTCCTGCTTTGATAACTCGTTGAGAACAGCTTTAAGACGTTCTTCAAAATCACCACGGAATTTGGCGCCAGCCAGCAATGCACCCAAATCTAATGATAAAATTCGCTTACCTTTGAGGCCCTCGGGTACTTCTCCATTAATCACTCGCTGAGCCAACCCTTCAATAATGGCCGTTTTACCCACACCCGGGGCGCCAATCAATACGGGGTTATTTTTGGTGCGACGCTGTAATACTTGAATAGTCCGACGTATCTCATCATCACGACCAATCACTGGATCCAGCTTCCCTTCTGAGGCACGCGCTGTGAGGTCAATGGTATATTTATCTAACGCTTGTCGATTACCCTCGGCTTCTGGGTCTGTCACTGCTTCACCTCCACGAATTTTATCCACAACGGCCTGAAATTTGACACTATCACCGAACTTGGACAGGACCTTACCAATATCACCCTTATTCTCAAAGGCCGCCAGTAAAACCACTTCGCTGGAAATAAATTGGTCGCCCAATTGCTGCGCCTTCTTATCCGCCAAATTGAATAATTTGGCTAAATCCGTTGATAAGTTGACCTCACCCGTTGGCGACTGTATCTGAGGCAATCGATCAACCTGTTGCTCAAGCTCACTCTTTAGCCCGGACGTATCAAAATCAGCCTGAATAAACATAGGCCGCAAAGCGCTCCCCTGTTGATTCAGCAGTGCCAAGATAAGATGTGCTGGTTCGAGGGCAGTGTTATCTCTGCCCACAGCCATTGACTGAGCATCTGAAATAGCGGTCTGTAAATGAGACGTAAAACGGTCAAATTGCATAACTGAACCCAATCCTGATGATTAAATTTTGCTCGTTAAACAACAAGTTGGGGCAGGAATAGATATTTCAAGCATTGCCCAGCGTCGAACGGGCAATGATCTGTCTTCAACTGAGGGTTAGCTGATCCAGATCAAGCTAGCCATACGACCCGTCTGACCATCACGGCGATAGGAGTAAAATTTCTGCGCATCCGCGTAGGTACAATACTCGGCACCAAATACCTGTGTCACGCCCTGCTCGTGAAGGGCAATTTTGGCAAGGCCATAGATGTCAGCCTGCCAGTGTTCAGCCTCTTTTTTAATAAAGCAGTTTTCTATATTACGACGAACATACTGTTGAGGGGCTTTAGCTAGAAAATCATTGGCAAGAAAAGCGTCGAGTACCTCAGCTCCCACCTCGAAATGGGGCTGACTTATCGCTGGCCCCAAGTAAACCATTAGCTC
>JAGPWA010000130.1 GCA_018066715.1 Porticoccus sp.
TAGCGAAATTCTTTTGGTACCGACTAAGCAAGTCGGCGCGTAAACCATCGACCGTTATCTGCAACACCAGTTTGGGGGGCTGTTCTGCAATCGCAGATACAGAGAATAAAATAGATAGCCCCATCAAAACTGCTGCAATAATAGAGTTTTTGAATTTCATAAAATTTTCTCCTAGTGTAAATACCCATTAAGCCAGGGGCATACCAGAGTGTAAAAAAGTGCCGCCATAAATGGCGGCACTTGTTGAGAACCCCACAGAAAGGATACATGGCATCCTTTCTGTGGGGGTTAGATACAATCAAATACCCTATTTCTTCTGAGGTAACCCAAGCATAAATATCTCAACGGCCTTTTTACTTTCAGGTCTGAGGTTCTCAATTCCTGTATAGGGCTTACCGTAAGTAGGCGGTCTGTCCGGGTATTTCTGCTTGAATGCCATATGGCGTTTTATCATGCCCGCGAATTGACCGCCGGCCCATGGACCATACTTGATCGAATCAACCGGACGCTCTTCACGAGAGTCACGATAGAGATCAAATACATGTGCCGCAATAGGATTAGATCCAGGTGGAGGGAGGTGCATTTTGTACTTATTCTTAACGACTGACTTGAGTATTGGCCCTTCATAGATATGCACATAATCTCGTCTCCCGCGGGTCTCACCCAGCAGTAATATACCGCTCTGATCCACACCATCAATCACCCTGTCTCTGGGAATTCCATCCGTTGCATTACCCAGACGCGCGAACGTGGTAAACAGATCACTTACATGAACAATATCCTCAGCAGAGCTTCCCGGTTTTATAACGCCTTTCCATTGCACCCAGGCATTAACTCGCACACCACCCTCCAAATGATCGGCTTTACCACCACGGTAGATCCGATCCGACTGACCAGTAGGACCTGCATACTGCAAAAAGGGCCCGTTATCGCCCATCACCATAATAATGGTGTTCTCAGCAATACCTAAATTGTCCACTTCTTTGACAATTTGACCGATCCACTCATCAACCTCGACAAGGATATCGGCCATGGTTCCACCGTTAAGCGTGTTGTATTCACTTCTGTGCTCCTGCACAAAAGAGAGAGGAAACAGCGGCCAGTAATTCAAGAAGAAAGGCTTATCTTGCTTAGCGAGAGTACGAAGCTGTCCCAATGCATTCTTCTGGTAACGTTCGTTCATCTCCCTATATTTCTTCTGCGTCCAAGCCTCTCCAGCTTTCATCTCAACTTCATAGAGTTTTCCATCACGCAGCTCGACACCAGTCACCATGTGAGCAGGATCGGGGGTAAACAGTTTATCCAAGGTGAAGGTTTGTGCTTGACGGTTGGTGTCGACACCACGAATGATATCGGCAGACTCCATATCCCTGCCCATAATGGCAAGCTGCCCCTGCTGGTGGATGGGGAACTCAGCATGCATGAAACCCTGATTACTGGCATAGGCTTGCTCGATATCACCCATATGCCACTTACCCACATGAGAGGTGTAATAACCTGCATCCCTGAGCACTTCAGCAAGTGTGACTTCTTCAGCAGGCAATCCATCACCAGACATAGTCGCCTTCGCCTCGGTTAACCCCGTCCGGGTTGGATAACGCCCGGTCATCATTGCCACACGGGTCGGCGTACAGGATGGCTCCGTGTACATACGCTGTAGGCTCATGCCTTCCCTTGCGAGGGCCGACATATGGGGGGTTTTGTAACCACGGATGACGCTAAGGTTATCCATACCGATTTCACCAAAACCCACATCATCTAGCAGAATGTAGACAATATTGGGTGGCTTGCCGCCGTTCTTTTTACGAATCTCGGCCAGCTTACTGTCGAGAGTCTTATCATCAGCAGCCCACACTTTGCCATTCTGGGCTTCAATAATGGCATATTCGGCATCATGAATAATCTCACCTGCACCAACAAATGGCACAAGCATCAACAGCCCAAGAAATGCCACAATAATTCGATTATTTTTCATAGCGAACCCCTTAAATAGCCTCTTCTTTTAATTCTGGTAATACATGATGGACATATCTCTGTACTCGGCGTACAACCCAAACCTTTTGAACAGATTGCTACATTTAAGGTAAGAGTCTTAGCTCAATTGATCATCCAGTGCTTGAAAAAGTATAGTAGAAATTGCACCACACGGAGGGGGCACGTGTATTGTATATTTCAATCGTCCTCATAAATGCAGCAGTATCACCAATTGAATTATTTTCCCAAATATTGCACTCCATGGCCTGAATCATTTAAACCACCGGTTTTCTAAGAACGAACAAGGCTAAAACCCTAAAATTTTATGGCACAATAGGCCCGACAAATGACGTATCTGAGTAGTTAGTTTTATGTTGAAAACTTCTGTTCTTCGAAAACTTGCAATATTCAGCCTCACACTTGGCTTATGTAGCAGCACTCAATTGTTAGCCCGCCAATTAGACAACGACGCCTACGTCGGAGCTGAAGCCTGCAGCAGCTGCCACCAGGAAGAACATCAACAATGGCAACAATCTGACCACCGCAAAGCAATGCAGGTGGCGACACTTAGCTCTGTGTTGGGAGACTTTTCAGACGTTACGGTTCGGCACCACAATATTGACAGCCGATTTTATCTGGATAAAAAGCGCTATTACGTTGATACGCTGGATGAAACCGGCACGACAAATACCTTCGAAATAAAATACACCTTTGGCTTTGAACCCCTTCAACAATATCTAATCGAGACAAAGGATGGCCATATACAGGCCCTAAATATCGCCTGGGATAACCGCAGCAAAGAACAAGGCGGCCAGCAATGGTTCCATTTGCAACCCGATGAAAATATTAATCCTGAGCATCCTTTTTTCTGGACACGTTATTTCCAGAACTGGAATAACCGCTGTGCCAGTTGCCACTCAACCAATGTAACCAAAAACTACGATGCAGAGGCACACAGCTACAACACCACTTGGTCGGAAATCAACGTTAGCTGCGAGGCCTGTCACGGCCCAGGAAAAAAGCACCTTGAACTGGCCGAAAAAAATAAACTCACTGACAATAACAGCGGCTTTTCCTCCCCAGCCTCCCCGGCCCTTAACTGGCAATTCAAGCCTAGAGAATCTATTGCGAGCCCACAAGGCAAGAAAAATGCCGACCAAATTAATATGTGTGGCGACTGCCACTCATTGCGAACACCATTAACAGAAACAACCGAAGGTAGAGATTTCCACGATGCCAATCGGCTCCAGTTGTTAAATGAAGGTTCCTACTTTCACGATGGGCAAATTCGTGAAGAAGCCTTTGTTATGGGTTCATTCTTACAAAGTAAAATGCACGGCAAGGGCGTTACGTGCAGCAATTGCCACAACCCGCACAGTGGCAAAGTGTTAATAGAGGGCAATGGCTTGTGCGCGCAATGCCATTTACCAGAAGTCTTTGACACACCAAAACACCATCACCACCCAGAGGCTTCAACTGGTGCAGCCTGTGTAAATTGCCACATGCCAGAACGTACTTACATGCAAGTGGATGACCGACGCGACCATAGCTTTACTACCCCCAGGCCCGACCTGTCACGCACTTTGGGCGTACCCAATGCCTGTACCAACTGCCATATGGGCCAAACTGGTAAAGATGACGCCTGGGCCAGTGAGCAATTGTCGACATGGGGTATAAAACCTAACAATGACCATTGGGCCACCTTAAGTCAGCGCTCACGATCTGGGGATATCCTTGTTACTCAAGCCATCACTGAGCTAGTTGAAGAGGGGTCCTCACCCAACATAGTAAGAGCGAGCTTACTGCAGGAACTGGCTGTATTTCCTTCAAATGCCAGTGTAAAAGCAGCATTACAAAGTTTGCAGGATGAAAACCCCATGGTCAGGCGAGCAGCCGTTAGCGCCATGCAAGCCCTACCCCCGGAGACTCGCTGGAAATTATTGTCACCCCATTTGAACGATGAAAGTCGCTCTGTGCGCTTTCAGCTCGCAGAAACTCTAGCGGACACCTATCCTCAACTACGCCCGGGTCAGCAAGCTGCTCTAGCACCCGTTCTTGAGGAATACCTCGCCTCCCTCAAGGTGTCAGCTGACTCCCCTTCAACTCAGGCTTCAATCGCCCTTCTAGAGCTACAATTTGGGAATATCAGGGCTGCTGAGAATGCGTATCTACAGGCGCTGCGTATTGAGCCCAATCACGTGACCGTACTAGTTAACATGGCTGACTTTTACCGTGGCACAGGGCGTGATGCTGAGGCAGAAACCCTACTTAAGCGGGCATTATCTGTTGCACCGGATAGCGGAGCAGCACAACACAGTTACGGCTTACTACTGATTCGTCAGGGTGACCCCAGCGGCGCACTACCCCATTTAAAATTGGCCATAGAGCAGGCCGATGCGCAAGCTCGCTATGCCTACGTCTATGCTGTGGCTCTCGATAATCTGGGCCAGACGAAGGAAGCGGCCAAGGTCTTGGTAAAAGCAACCGAACGCTGGCCTAATCAATACGACCTGCTAATGACTTTGGTGCTCTATCTGGAAAAAACCGGTAATACCTATTCAATAAAAAAATATGTTTCACAATTGATGATAATCGCGCCCAATGAGCCGTCAGTAAAACAATTAAAAAAACGGTATATTCGCTGACTTAATTGTCATCTGCTGAGGTTTTAGTGGGCTAACCATGCGTTGGGGCAACTCTGGCAACAGAGCCAAGTTCAATCTTTTGTCTGGCACCTTTCCTCCCAACTCATTCAACGAACAAGCAGTTAAACGATTACTCCATTTCACTACCTTGGTTAAAAATGATTAATATTTTGGAAAATTTATCATAGTACCGGGTAATAACCAGTCAAGAGCTCCTTCACTCCAAATCAGGTGTATACCGACCGTATCGAGCCGTGCCATTTAGCCTGGCTCGTTTATACAACGCCGCTTGCATTTGTTTCGCGTTAGCCGCATCTCCTTGCCAAGCGACCAAAGCCGGATGTTGCAACGCGCGCCCATAAGAAAAACTCAGCTCCCATGGATGCCGCCCGATTTGGTTCATTGCATTCAGATATTCGGTTGATGCTTCATCCGACAGCCCACCAGAAAGAAAATGAATAGAGGGCACTGCCGCTGGCACCGTTCTTCTTAAAATCTTAACTGTCTCGTGAGCGATTTCTTCTGGGGTGGCTTGTTTCGCACAATCCTTCCCCGGAACAATCATATTGGGTTTTAGTAGGATATGCTCCAGAGTAACCCCCTCTTGCACTAGAGCTTGGAACACAGCATGTTGAACAGCTTCTGTTACTTTCGCGCACTGCTCCATGGTGTGGTCACCATCCATCAATACTTCGGGCTCTACAATCGGCACCATACCCGCTTCCTGACAAACCTTCGCGTAACGTGCTAACACCTTAGCGTTCTCATCAATAGCCAGTTGACTCGGCGTGTGTTGGGAAATGGTATACACGTCACGCCACTTGGCAAATCGCGCCCCTTGTTTTTTATAGCCGTCTAAACGCTCAGCCAAACCTTCTAGACCTACAGTAATTTCATCGCCAAGCTCACCACCCTCGAGAGAGATTTTGCCTTTATCAACCTTTATGCCTGGCACGACGCCCTGCTTAACCAATAATTCAGGAATAGGAACACCATTGTCATCACACTGCCCTAACGTCTCTTCGAACAAGATGACACCGCTAATAAATTCGCCAAGACCGGGCGTTGATAGTAATAAACTGCGGTAAGCACGACGCTTTTCCTCCGTCGACTCGACCCCAATGGCATCAAAACGTTTAGCTATTGTTGGGCTACTTTCGTCTGCGGCCAAAATACCTTTACCTTTAGCAGCTAGTGCATCGACGGTTGCCTGAAGTTGTTGAACGCTACTCATACGCTATCTCCTTGTTCTATACGACTGTCGGATCAACTCATTGACCTCTATGGCATAAGCCGTAAAAGGCATCCAAAACAACCCAAAAAATACTATCAGGCATTTAGCGACACCAGAAAAGTGGCTCATCTTTTTTCCTTGTTACTCATGAAGAAAGTCTAGGCAATAATTCTCCACCACGCATACTTGTTCGATATCAATTCATCTGAAAATATTTAGCCATGCACTTTCCGTACCTGACGTATTGTCCTATCGTATCGATAGACCTCACCTAATTGATACACAACCTTTACCCTTAGCCTGAAAAACTGCCAATTTCGGCTAGATAATTGTGCTAAAACAAGCCTTGGTGGTTGAAAACAGGCTTCGTGAACAATCCGTTCTCAATGAGGGGCACTGTGAAGACAAGTGATCGCAATACATTGCACTGCTTGAATTCCGGGAACTAGCGGATCATGATCATGGCTAAATAGTCACCACTTTAATCTACGAGTTACTGGAGCTACGTTATGAGTAACCTCAAAGCGCACTTGGTTTGGGACGCTAATATCCGCTGGTTTCACTGGATTAACGTCTTATGTGTACTCGGGCTAATTGCCGTGGGCGTGGTCATTCTTAATAGTAAGGCCCTCGGTGTCACCACTGAGGGAAAAATCTTACTTAAGACAGTGCATGTTTGGATTGGCTATGTATTTTCACTCAACCTGTTGTGGCGTCTGATTTGGGCCTTTATTGGCGGACCCTATGCGCGATGGCGGGCAATTCTTCCCGGCGGGAAAGGCTATATGAGAGAAGCCTGTGACCACATCAGTGATATCAAAGCCGGGCGACCACGTCAGTATCTCGGCCACAACCCCATTGGGCGTATCGCCGTTACCCTGCTACTTTTTTTGTTACTGGTACAGGCTCTAACGGGGCTAATACTGGCCGGTACAGATCTGTTCTACCCACCCATTGGTTCATGGATTGCTAGCTGGGTAGCCAGTTCTGGAGTTGATCCAGCAACACTCGTTCCCTATGCAAAGGAAATGTATGACGAGACCGCCTACGAAGCGATGCGAGCCTTCCGTAAACCTGTAATTACCATTCACTACTACAATTTCTTCATACTGCTCAGCCTGATTCTGATACATATTCTCGCAGTTGTTGTGACTGAACTACGCGAAGGGGGAAACCTAATCTCAGCGATGTTTTCGGGTAAGAAGATACTGAGCGAACCACCCGCTGACCAGACAACGACTGATTGAAACACAACAGCTGTGGGCGGATGGCATAAAGCCAACCTCAGTGTTTCGCCCTCCACCGAAACAGATAAACTCAATGGGTTAAGACATTGCAAAATCGTAGGCTCTTAGTGACCGAAGTCATTACCAGCATCTCAATTTTTTAGGTAGGATATTCCATTAACAGCCTATTACTCTAATTTCTTAGCTGGCCAAAAAAAGATATCAAGAGGTTAAAAACACCCATGACCACCACTGATATTCAATTATCTAACCAATTAAGTGACCGGATTGACCCTCGCCTTGAACAAGCCCTCAACAAGGTTGATCGACGAGCCTTTGTAAACTGTGAGCAGGATGGGCTTGTGGTGGGTAGGAGCATTCCTTCCACCGAGACCCTACACCATATCTTTAGTGTGTTGCAGCTACCCCCAGACCCAAAAATACTACAAATCGGTGTTGGCGTAGGGTATGCCAGCGCGGTTCTAGCCCAGGTGGCCAGTCAAGTGATCGGCATCGAAAAAGTCACCTCACTGGTCAACGCAGCCACAGACAAGCTTAGCAGTCTCAATCTTGCGAATGTGGTGATCCATCAGGGTGATGGTCGTGATGGCGCCCCTCAGGAAGCACCCTTCGATATTATTGTTGTAACTACCCCCAATATTGAAGATAAGTCAGCGCTGCTTAACCAGCTAACGTCTTACGGCCAAATGATTTGTGTGGAATATGCAGATTCATCATTGCTGAAATTAGTCAAATACACTGGCGATGGGCATCGCAACTATAAGCGTAGTGAACACGGTTATCTGGATTTTGTTCAGAACAAGGACGAAATCCTGATAGAACTGGGCTTTATCAATAATGACATTCTCGCAAAAGCAAGGCATCGAGCCAAAGCTGATAACACACTGATTATTGATGAGGTACGCCGATTAACTAACGTCGATGATATGGATCTCTACCGCTCTCTAGCCAAACAATACGGCGTAAAATTGGGCAATGTAGAGAAACTGTTGAAATGGATTGATCCGAAAATATTTAATAGCTTTTCACAGGCATTTCTCGACCATCACCATTTAATACCCCTTTACGCCGAAAAAAATATCCTCAAGGTAGCCACCAGCAACCCCAATGCCTCCATGGTAGAAATTCAGCGAGTATTTCCTCAGCAAAAAATTGAAACCATACTGGTAACCCCCACTGATTTCCGCCGCCTTTGGTCTGCCACAGACCTCTGCCTACAGGCCCAAACTTCACCCGAGCAATGTTCACTAGAGAGCCTTGAACCCAAAAAAGACGAGGACCTGCTAGGCAATCGTAAGCCGGAGGTTGGCGCACATCTAATCTCTCTATTTGAAGCATTGTTACTGGATGCGGTGGCTGAACGAGCCAGTGATATTCACCTTGAGCAATATAGTAATACCGTACGAGTACGTCTGCGGATTGATGGAGAGATGCAGGATATCTCTCACTACAATATCAGCCCCAATGAACTAAAGGGGCTAATAAATGTTATCAAATTACGGGCTGAACTGAACATTGCAGAACGACGACTACCTCAAGGCGGCAGGTCCCGCTTGCGTGTGGGCAACGCGCTATTTGATTTACGAGTTCAGGTGCAACCTTCGCTTCATAGTGAGCACGTGGTCATCCGCCTGCTTCCACAAAACTCTGAACTGATCAGTATTGAAAAGCTGGGGTTATCCCCCGCCATTGCGAAAAACTATAAACGTCTCTTAAAAAATCCCGCAGGACTCGTACTGGTAGTCGGCCCTACTGGATCAGGAAAAAGTACAACCTTGTATTCCGGTTTACAATTGCTGGCTGCTGATGGCACTCGTAAGGTCATCACGGTAGAGGACCCTATCGAATATTCAATTAACAATATTCAGCAAACTCGGGTTCGCCCAGACATTGGGTTCAGTTTTGCCGATGCCATGCGTTCTTTTGTACGCCAAGATCCCGATGTAATCCTTGTGGGTGAAATACGCGACCATGAAACGTCTCTTGAAGCCATTCGTGCTTCACAGACAGGGCATGTAGTGCTATCGACTCTGCACAGTAACGATGCAGTAGATGCTATGCAGAGGCTCTATGATTTGGGCGTCAACCCCAACTCTTTGGCCAGTGAGCTACTCGCTATTATTGCCCAAAGACTGGCCAAGAAAATCTGTACTCACTGCAGAGAACAAGCAGAACCTGATGCCAAAATTCTTCAGGAAGTCTTCCCCAACGGAACGCCAGATAGCTTTCACGCCTATATTGGCAAGGGCTGTAAACAGTGTAATGACACAGGAACTCACGGACGTGTTGCCGTAGTGGAATACCTACATATTAATCCAGAATTGCGTAATGCGATTTCTCGCAATATACCCGTCAGCGAACTACGAAAACTGGCACTGGATTGCGGGCTGATTACCATGCGCGACAGCGCTCTGGACCATGTTATTCAGGGCAACATCCCTCTATCTGAACTACCTCGTATCCTGCCGGAAGAACGTATGGCTCCCGAAGCCCGCTGGCAGTGGGAACAAACATCCTAATTGGATAACGTGTTATGAGAGAAAAAGCCTTACAACGACCTGCTGCAGAAGATATCTATAGAGAAGAGCTAGATATTCTATCTCAGTGGGACCCAGGCCCCGTTCCACCGGGCTGGAATTTATCACCTTATGCGGTGGAGAAATTCATCCTTGGCGATAGCGAACTCGGCATTGAAAAGAAATTTGTCGGGTCACGTGATCAGATTACACGCATTATTATCAGTCTGGCCACGAACCGTGGTGCCATGCTCATAGGCGATCCCGGCACGGCAAAATCCTGGATGTCTGAATTGTTGGCCTGTGCTGTATCCGGGCAATCCACCCTCACCGTTCAAGGTGGCGCCATCACCCACACCAATCAACTATTGTATAGCTGGAATGAAGCCCTGCTAAAAAACGTTGGGCCAACCAAAGAGGCGTTGATTGCCAGCCCTATCTACCAGGGTATGGCAAAAGGCCAGTTGGTGCGCTTTGAAGAAATAGCACGCTGCCCACAGTTCATACAGGACTCCATCCTCTCTATTTTGTCTGAACGACAAATACAAATCCCGGAGCTTGAGGGGGCAGATTCCGTACTTTTCGCTCGAGAGGGGTTTAATATTATTGCCACCTCCAACTCTTTAGATAAAGGTGTTCATGAAATGAGTGCTGCACTAAAGCGGCGAATGAATTTTGAAACTATTTCACCTATTCGAGATATTCACGATGAAATAGAGGTGGTAACGCGGGAAGCAGAAAAATTAATCCGTCTGTCCGGTGTCGAGGTTAAAACCACCCCTGAAATTATTGAGGTATTAGTAACCATCTTCCATGAGCTCCGAAATGGGCAAACACTTGATGGCCGCAGTACTGACCGACTGGCCGCCACCGTCATGTCTACAGCTGAAGCCATTTCTGTGGTCCATGCCATGGGAGTTCATGCCTATTACTACCGAAACAGCGCCATAGAATTGACAGACCTTGTTCATTTTTTAATCGGTGCTGCACTCAAAGATAACAAGGAAGATAACCGTCGGATGAAGCATTACTTCGAATCAGAAGTTGCTAATAAGAAGGGAGCCCATTGGGCTCAGGTCTACGAACAACGAAATTTGCTATAAAACCAATAGCTATCCAGACAAAGTTCTAATCATCAGACCCTTGAAATATTAATCACTTCGCTGCCCGTTAGCGCTCTACTTTGACCTGGAGATAATGAAGGGTCTAACGATAGGTTGCCGATAGCAATACGGTGTAGTGTTAATACCTCATTATCAAACCGCCCAAACATTCGTTTAATCTGGTGGTAGCGGCCTTCCATAAGACTCACCTCAGCCACATGATCAGAAACAATATGCAGTTTCGCTGGCCGAGTGGTTATATCTTCAAAAGGAAAATACATCCCTTCAAAAAATTCCTGAATATAGGCTTCTGTCACCGGCTTCTTCAGGGTGACCCGATACAGCTTGGTAATGTTATTTTCCGGCGTTGTCAGCTGCCTTGACCACCGACCGTCATTGGTGAGTAATAATAACCCCGAGGAATTAAAGTCCAGTCGTCCCACAATATGCAAATGATGGCGATCCGGTCTCTCCAATAAATCGATCACTGTTCTGTGCTGTTCATCCTTGGTGGCACTAACCACACCGGGAGGTTTATTCATCATCACATAACTAGGGGTGTTGTCCTGCAGCACTTGGTCATCCAGTGTCACATGGGAGAACTCGTCGATCACATGGTTTATATCAGTGGCGGGAGAGCCATCCACAACAATACGCTTCTGAGCCAATAATGGCCTTACGTCCCGGCGGTTAATGCCCATCTGTTCGCTGATAAAACGATCTAATCTTGCACGCTTTGATTGCATGGCTTTATGAATCCGGTGAAGTCTTTACTCTGTCACATTGCGCCGCAGTGCTTTGGTCTTACTCCGCAGAGCTTTGCCGTCTAAACGCCTTCTCTGAGAACCTTTCGTCGGCTTGGTTGGTCGCCTGACTTTCTGTACGACAGTAACGCTTTTAATAAGCGCCTGCAGGCGCTCTAGAGCGTCCTCTCTGTTCTTCTCTTGAGTTCGAAACTTTTGCGCCTTGATCACAATGACGCCCTCTTTACTGATACGACGGTCTCGCAAGCTCAATAACCGTTGCTTATAAAGTTCAAGTAAAGAAGATTCATTGATATCAAAACGAAGGTGAATGGCTGAAGAGACCTTATTAACATTTTGGCCACCGGCTCCCTGGGAACGGATCGCTGAAATATTAACTTCATCATCGGGAAGGGAAATAGTTGGAGTGATGATCAACACAGCCTTACCTCTATAGGTGTTCCTTCTTCGGTGTTCCTGAAACAGGCTCCTTGGCTACAGGGGCATATCTTCAAGCTCATGAATTAATTGCTGAATCGTGGATTTCATATCGCGGCTAAAGGGTTTCCCCCCGCTATTTTTTAACGCACGCTTTATGAGCTCTACCATCTCTTCTCGGACACTTTCCATCAGCTCATCCTGGTAGTTATTCATCGCAAAATACTCCCACTCTCGCGTTGTGTAGGATTGATCTGCTACTTTATTCAAGAAAGCTAAAAGCTCTTTATGCAGCTCTTGTTTAATATTCATGTTTAGTGCCTGTTATCGTACAGATTATCCTGCACATAAAATTCCTATGTGAGTTGTACGCGAAACTTCTCATCTCCAAACTCAATAATATCGCCCGAGACTATTTTCTTTCGCTTTCTGGTTTCTACCTCACCATTAACCAGTACCTGACCATCATCGATAACAGCCTTTGCTGCACCGCCATTCTCGACCAAACCTTCAAATTTTAGAATCTTATAGAGCTCAACGGGCTCTCTGTTAATCTCAACATCTCTCATATTATTCGCTACTTATTTTAATCTCGGTTATGTCATGTAGGGGAAGCATCATTTATAACAATAGGTCTTCCTCGATAGGATGATAGGTGCTGGCAGCCTTAATCAGGGAGCCTGCTGTAAGTGCTTGAACCCCATAAACTTCAGTGCTCACCCCATAATCCTTTTTGATTTTTTCTAACAGTAGATCAAAGTCACCATCGCCCGACAACAGAATGACCGTATCAACCTCTTTTGCCGTTTCCATCACATCAATAGCAATGCCCACATCCCAATCACCCTTGGCAGAGCCATCACTACGTTGAATGTAGGGTTTTAGCTTCACAGTAAAGCCTATGTGCTTCAGGGCATCCTGGAATTTAAGCTGACCATCATCTCCCCGATGAATGGCATAGGCTGTCGCTGAAGTCACCTCACCCTCAGCACTTATGCGTTGCCAGAGCTTTCGGTAATTAAACTGTCGGCCATAAGCTTGACGGGTGGTGTAATAGATATTTTGCACATCGACAAAGATAGCAATTTTTTTCACGATGGAACTCTCTAGTCAAACTCTCTAGCGGCACACCTATCCAGAAGGAGTGCGACACTACAGGAGTCTATAGCAACTGTTAAGTCATACAATCAACACAGGGAAACCACCACCAGTCCACTTGCCCATATAGCGATTAACCCACTACCGACTGAACAGCGTCTAAGCACGGCTTCACAAAAGAATGTCGCTGGTCATTTTTTCTTAGGCAGTCTCAGACGGCCTACTCTAACTTCACCCTAAGGTAGCAATTATTTGATTAGAGCACTTACCGTTCGTGGGCTGTTTGGCAATATCAGCCGACTCGCCTTGATGTCCACTGGTTTGAACGTTACTGTCCCTCTAAACAAGTTAGCGTCCCTCTTAATTAAGAGCAACACTGAGAATTAGCGGAGCCTTCTCATGAACATCCCAATGAACTGGAAAAAATCACTTATCACTGCGGTCATCAGTACCGGGCTACTCCTGTCGGGGGCAGCCCTGGCTATGCCTGCGCTGGAGGAACCCCAGCAGATCACCCAGCCCGGTGGTGAATCCTTCACTGCTACTCCTAAAGGGGATGAGTGGAATAACCGTATGGAAACACCGAAAGGGTTTACGGTTGGTCGAGGCCATGATGGCATATGGCGGTATGTCACAAGTTTTGGCCCTGATAACGCACCTGTTTTCAGCAATACACCGGCTGATAGAGCTGCACCTCCCGGGTTAAGCAAACACCTTCGCTCATCAGCCTCGCGCCCCTCTTATGCACCGGGGCAGGGAACCAGTGAAAACACTGGCGAATCAGATCCTTTAGCTGCTCCAACATACAGCAGTTCTCCGGTCTTATTTATTCTTACCGAGTTTAATGACCGCCAAGGCTCTACTACAGAAACAGAGTGGGCGGGCTTTATCAGCAATAATATACGTGATTTCTATCTACAAACCTCCCACGGCCATGCCACGGTAGTCCCTGCGATTGAAAGCTCCGGCACACAAAATAATGGCGTCGTCGGCTGGGTCAATGTGGGTTACAACCACCCCGACACGGGAGGTAATACCAGTACTGCCAACAGAACCCTATCCCAAGATGCTATTTTCTCTGCAGATAACTATATTAATTTTGCCAGCTACGATACTAATGGTGATGGCACCATTAGTACCACTGAACTCTCCATCGTGATCATCGTCGCAGGCTACGATACCTCTTATGGTGGTACCGCCAATGCAGCGACACCCAACGTTTGGGGGCATAAGTGGAGCCTACCCTCGACGACTGTTGATGGTGTGACACTCACAAATTATGCCCAGTTTGGTGAGCTGCACGCCTACGGAACCAACCTAACTGATGAACACCAGGCTACTATGGGGATTATGGTCCATGAACTAGGTCACCTGATGTTTGGGCTACCAGACCTCTACGATACCGATGGCTCATCCAGTGGTATTGGTCCCTTCGGTGTTATGTCTAGCGGCAGTTGGGGGAGATCCTCTACAAATGGGGATGACTATTCGGGTGAAACCCCCGTCAGTGCCAGCGCCTGGAGCAAGTATCGAAAGAACTGGGTGGACGGCTTTGAAGGCAATAGCACAGAATCCATTGCAGCTTCAGGCAGTGGCACTGCCAGCGACACCGTATTCCGCGGTTCAACTGGGATTAACAATGAATACTTCCTGATAGAAAACCGTCAACCCGCTGGCTATGACTACGGCCTTGAAACATACCTAGGCCAAAATTTTTCAGGAGGCCTAGCCATCTGGCATATCGACGACAGTCAAACCAACAATAAAAACGATTCTCAGCGCTGGGTGGATCTTGAAGAAGCGGACGGAAGTTCTTCACCAGACTCTAATGTGGACTTATGGACAAGTAGCAATGGCACGTTATTCGACGATGCCAGCAGTCCAGGTAGTAACCTCTATAGTGGCAGCAGCAGTGGTGTCAGTATTAGTAATATCTCAGCCTCTGCTTCCACCATGTCTGTTAATTTTGGCGCCCCACTCCCTACGGTTCCCAATGCACCTAGTAATCTTTCAGCCAATGCCATTTCATCATCAGAGATCAACCTAATATGGAATGACAATGCCTCTAATGAAGATAGCTTTGAAGTAGATCGCTCAACCGATGAAATCAACTGGAGCACCATTACCAGCGCAGTTTCAGCTAACAGCCAGAGCTATAACGACACAGGCCTGAACCCCACGACAACTTACTACTACCGAGTGAGAGCTCATAATACCGAAGGGGATTCAAGCAACTCCAATACTGCCAGCGCCACAACCCAAGCGGCGTCTACACCACCCCCAGCGACACCCACAGGGTTAGCTGTCGGTAATGGCGGAAATGGTACCGCCCTGCTGAGCTGGTCAGACGTTGATGATGAAGCTGGGTACGAAATACAACGTGAGCAAGCTCATAAAAAGCGTGCCAATACCTGGGTTAGCACTACCTTGGTAGGAACTAATGCGGCAGATGACACAACATTCACTGATGCCAGCGGTGCCAAGACCTTCCGCTATCGGGTGAGAGCCTTTAATAACAGTGGTACATCCGACTGGAGTAGCTGGGCTGAGGTCACCGTCACCGATTCTGGTGGTGGCGGAGGTGGTGGCGGAGGTGGTGGCGGTGGAGACAAACCCTGCCGCGGCAAGAAGTGTAATCCATAACCATGAAAAGGGGCCGAAAGGCCCCTTTTTTGTAATCTCTCTATTAGCTACCTGCGACAATTTATCGCACCCAAATCCTTAGTTATATCCCTATGATGGCCCTCTGTTTTAATTCATACATTGGCCACTATTCATGACTCTTAGCAAATCGATCTTTATTGCCTGCTGCCTTATGCTGACCTCTCTAGCTGCACTCGCTGACAACCCATCATTAGGGATTAATAGTGGTTATGGCGGTGCTATCGTCGGCCAATCGGCGACAACATTACCAGAGGGCGCTTTCAGCTTTTCTCTAAAGCAGGAATATATTGAAAATAATACGTTCTCAGATAGAAAGCTGAGTGAGTTTGGTGAAGCCGGTAAGGATGTCCATAGTGTGGAATCATTGGATGTCATCAACCTGAATGCCGCCTGGGGCTGCTCAAAAAAGCTGACCCTTGGCCTATCTCTGCCAGTTATCAGTCGCAATAATATTTCACAGGCTCCTCATCATCATGAAGAGGCGGAAGAAGTGGAAGAGGAGCATCATGAAGAAGATGCCCCCTCAGTCGATGCGCTTGGCGACTCATCTGGGATTGGCGACCTAACGGCTTACGGCCAATATCAATTTTTTCCAGCGCTGACAACCGTCGCCAGGCTGCCATCTATTTCGGGGTCAAATTACCCACAGGAAAAACTGACCAAAAAACGGACCAAGGTGAAACTTTTGAAGCCGAACATCAACCTGGTTCCGGCTCTGTAGATGGCTTGCTCGGACTATCCTACAGCCAACGTTTGAATCGTTGGTCACTGGACAGCAGTATTCTTGCCTCCTTGGCTACAGAGGGCACCCAGGACACAGATCTCGGTAATGCGCTAAATTATGACTTGGCACTGTCCCACCCGCTGATGGCCATAGAGGAATCTCACAGCCACCATGACCATCATCACTCCCCATCCTTAATTTCAGCTGCCACAGTGGTATTTGAGCTGAATGGAGAGTGGCGGGACAAAGTTGATGTGGATGAAACAACGCAGGCCCACACGGGAGGAAATCTTGTGTATCTCACTGCCGGTGTACGTGTGAACTTTGGCCGACAATGGTCAGCCACCCTGTCCGGAGGTATTCCAGTGGTCGAAAGCCTAAATGGCCAGCAGTCCGACCCAAACTGGCGCGGTGGCCTAGTGTTGTCACGATCCTTCTAAGAACGGAATACCTGACGAACCGGCACGCTGCGGTATAAAGACCGTTCTGTTATTTATATCCCATAGAATAGTTGCAGCGCCAGCTCAGATCACCCCATCATCCCTCAACTGCTGTTGAGCGGCCTGATCCAAACCCAACAAATCCCCAAGCACTTCTGCATTATGGCTACCTACCTCAGGGCCCGGCCAATGCGTTTCACCCGGCGTATCACTTAGCTTGGGAATCATCCCCGGAATTTTCAGCGGTTCACCATTAATCTCTACCTGCTCGAACAAACCTCGTTCATTAAAGTGCGGGTCGGCCAGCATATCTTCTGCATTGTAAATCGGCCCTGCGGGAACCCGGCTTTGATCCAGTGATTGGAGAATGTCTGCACTGGGCAGACTTCCACACCAGGCCGAGAGTGCCTTATCAATTTCCTGCTCATGTTGAACACGACCCGTGTTATCTGCAAGGCGAGAATCATTGGCCATATCTGGCCGCCCCGCTGCTTCCATCAGTCGTTTAAAAATTGAGTCGCCATTGCCGCCGATCACCACATATTTATCGTCAGCACAGCGATAGGTATTGGTGGGCACGATGCCGGTTACTGTGGTTCCCGATGGTTCACGAATAACGCCTGCACCATCAAATTCTGGAACCACGCCTTCGAGTAAGTTAAACATGGCTTCATAGAGGGCAATATCTACGGTCTGCCCTTCACCACTGGACTGGCGCGACAACAGTGCCAAAGTAACACCGAATGCGGCGTGTAATCCGGCAATGCTATCGCCAATACTCAGGTTGGGACGAACGGGTGCTTCACCTTTAAAACCGTTGACGTAACGAAACCCGCTGATGCCTTCACACACCGAAGCAAAACCCGGTTTGTGTGCATAGGGGCCGGTCTGGCCATAGCCAGAAATACGGGTATAAACTAATCCGGGGTTGGTTGGCTTAAAACGCTCTGGCCCCAGTCCCCATTTTTCCATGACACCCGGCCGAAAATTCTCAATCAGCACATCGGCGCCATCAATCAACTGACCGGCCAATTCCCGGCCTTGCTCAGTTTTTAAATCCAACGTAATACATTTTTTGTTTCGACCTAAACTGCGCCACCACAGTGACGTGCCATCTTTCATTACACGCCAGTTCCGTAATGGGTCACCCTTGCCAGGTGGCTCCACCTTAATAACCTCGGCACCGAAATACGCCAACAATGAACCGGCAAAAGGACCTGCAAGTAATTGCCCCAACTCGATGACTCGGTACCCCGAAAGTGGCTTTACATCAGTCACATTAATATCCTTAATTAGTTATAGC
>JAGPWA010000140.1 GCA_018066715.1 Porticoccus sp.
GGGTGCTTGTGAGCTGCCTGAAGGCGTTGAGATGGTCATGCCAGGCGACAACATTCAGATGGTGGTTACTTTGATCGCACCGATTGCGATGGAAGATGGCCTACGCTTTGCGATCCGTGAAGGCGGCCGTACGGTAGGTGCGGGTGTTGTAGCTAAGATTGTTGAGTAAATAGCTGCGTAATATATTGATTTTAAGCCGGGATGCTTTAGGGTGTCCCGGCTTGGTCGTTTAAGTGGTTTTTTTAAAAAAGGTTTACGCGACAGGCCAGTAGTTCAATTGGTAGAGCACCGGTCTCCAAAACCGGGTGTTGGGGGTTCGAGTCCCTCCTGGCCTGCCAGTCTTACACCTGAATATCCGGCTATTGTGGCCGGGTTTAGCAGCAAGGGCGTAGTTCGGAAATGAGTGCGACGATTGAAGAAAAGCAGTATCGACTGGATGGCCTGAAATGGTGTGCCGTGGTGCTGTTGATTGCCGGCGCGGTGTATGGCAACTACTACTTTTCCGTAGAGTCGTTGTTCTATCGCGTTGTAGCTATGGTTGTTGTCGGGTTGGGGGTCGCCTTTGTAGCCGTCAATACCCGCAAGGGTGTCGCTTTTAAGTCCTTGCTACATGGCGCCTATACTGAGGCGCGCAGGGTAGTATGGCCGACTCGTCAGGATCGTAATCAAACCACATTAATGGTGGTTGCCGTGGTGCTGGTGATGTCTTTGATCCTTTGGGGTCTCGACACGCTGTTCGGTTGGTTGGCATCAATGGTTATCAGCTAAGAGGTGCAGATGCGCTGGTACGTAGTACATGCCTATTCGGGCTATGAAAAGAAAGTTGCTGCAGCACTACAAGATCGTGTGGTGCTTCATGGCATGGAAGATAAGTTTGGCGATATTCTGGTGCCCACGGAAGAGGTGGTTGAAATCAGAGGCGGCCAAAAGCGTACCAGTGAACGCAAGTTCTTCCCGGGTTACGTGTTGGTTCAGATGGAGTTGGGTGATGATACCTGGCACCTCGTTAAAGAGACGCCCCGTGTGATGGGCTTTATTGGTGGTAAGGCGGATAAGCCGGCACCAATTACAGATAAAGAAGCTGATGCAATTCTGCAGCGTGTGCAGGATTCTGAAGATAAACCACGACCCAAGACTGTATTTGAAGCGGGTGAGGTTGTGCGAGTTAACGATGGGCCGTTCAATGATTTCAGTGGCGTAGTTGAAGAAGTTAACTACGAGAAAAGCCGAGTTCGAGTATCGGTTTCCATTTTTGGTCGTTCAACGCCGGTTGAGCTTGAGTTTACTCAGGTCGAGAAAGTCTGAGGTATTGATATTTTAATGTTGTTGCCTATGGTGGGCGACAACGGGGAGCCGGCGACGGATTGTACTGCGGATTGTTTGGTGGTCCTGGTCAATAGTCCTGAGGCGTTAATACCCATTGAGGAGAAACTAAAATGGCTAAGAAAGTAGAAGCTTATATCAAGCTTCAAGTGGCTGCAGGTAAAGCCAACCCAAGTCCGCCCGTTGGTCCCGCATTGGGTCAGCACGGCGTGAACATCATGGAGTTCTGTAAGGCATTTAATGCTCAGACTCAGGGTATGGAATCTGGAGCGCCAGTGCCTGTTGTGATCAGCGTATACAGTGATCGCAGCTTTACGTTCACGATGAAAACACCGCCTGCCTCTTACCTGCTGAAGAAAGCGGCCGGCATTAAGAGCGGTAGTGGTCGCCCCAACACTGAAAAAGTGGGCAAAGTGACTCGTGCACAACTTGAAGAGATTGCGACGACTAAAGCGGCCGATCTGACTGCAGCTGATATGGATGCAGCAGTTCGTACTATCGCCGGTTCTGCTCGTTCCATGGGCATTGAAACGGAGGGCGTGTAAATGGCTAAGCTATCTAAACGAATTCGCGCCATTCGCGAAAAAGTTGAAATCGGCAAGCAGTACTCTATGGATGATGCTGTTGCGCTGTTAAAAGAATTTTCTACCGTCAAATTTGCTGAATCTGTTGATGTGGCTGTAAATTTGGGTATTGATCCACGTAAATCTGACCAAGCTGTGCGTGGTGCTACCACGCTGCCCAAAGGAACTGGCAAAGAGGTCCGGGTTGCCGTATTTACTCAGGGTGAGTCTGCCGAAGCTGCTAAAGCAGCAGGTGCTGACCTAGTTGGTATGGAAGACCTGGCTGAGCAAGTTAAGGCCGGTAATATGGACTTTGACGTGGTTATTGCTGATCCAGCGGCGATGCGAGTTGTGGGTCAGTTGGGTCAAATTCTTGGTCCGCGTGGTTTAATGCCAAACCCTAAAACGGGTACCGTCACCCCGGATGTTGCTACAGCCGTAAGAAATGCTAAGGCTGGGCAGGTGCGCTACCGTGTAGATAAAAATGGCATTATTCATGGTGCTATCGGCAGTATTGCTTTTGAAGCTGGCGATCTGAAGGAAAACCTGGAAGCGCTTATCGCAGATCTGAAGAAGGCTAAGCCGGCTTCAGCCAAAGGTATTTACCTGCAGAAAGTGACCCTCAGTACAACGATGGGTCCTGGCTTGATAATTGATCAGGCTTCACTAGAAGTCTAGTAATCTGGAGCTTCCGAAAGGGGGGCTCTAAACCAAACTTTGGGGTCTGGGTGGCGAGTTTGTAGTCCGCGCCCGGGCCGTCAAAGACCGTAGGTGCCCTCAGGGGTTTAATGTGATGTTCAGGTCTCTAGTAGGCCGCAGTTGAAAAGAACGCCTACGCAGACGGTGTGACCCAGTTCAATATTTTGACTGGATTTAATCACCGAAATTGCATCGATAGTAGTTGGATTGATGTTTAGCCGATTGGCCACCTCTTTTGTAGGGGGCCAATTAAATCCAGGAGATAATCTCGTGGCATTGAATCTCGAAGACAAAAAAGCGATTGTTGCTGAAGTTAACGAGACTGCTGGCAATGCGTTGTCACTGGTAATCGCTGACGCTCGTGGCGTTAACGTGACGGATATGACAACGCTTCGTTCTCAGGCTCGTGAACAAAATATCGACCTTCGTGTGGTCCGCAATACGCTGGCAAAACGCGCGTTTGAAGGTACTGATTTCGAGTGTGTGGCCGATGTGTTAGCTGGTCCGTCGCTGTTTGGATTCTCAATGGAGGATCCAGGTGCTGCAGCGCGTTTGTTCAAAGATTTTGCGAAAGCAAATGAAGACTTTGAAGTAAAAGCGCTTTCAGTCAGTGGTCAATTGTTAGACAAAGGGCAAATTGATGTGCTCGCCAGCTTACCGACCATGGAGCAAGCTCTGGGTCTGTTGGCAAGCGTAACACTTGCTCCAGTTACCAAGTTGGTTCGTACTTTCAACGAAGTGCCTACCAAAGTAACACGTGTTGTAGCGGCCGTTGGTGATCAAAAGCAGGAAGCTGCTTAATTCACGGTATCGTTTATTTAAATTTATTTTTTATCAGGAGATTGAGTCATGGCTCTGTCCAAAGATGACATTTTGAATGCAATTGCTGAAATGAGCGTAATGGAAGTTGTTGAGCTCGTTAGTGCAATGGAAGAAAAATTTGGTGTTTCTGCGCAGGCAGCTGTTGCTGTTGCAGCGGCTCCAGCAGGTGGTGAAGCAGCCGCAGCTGAAGAGCAAACTGAATTTGATGTAATGCTGACTTCCGTAGGCGACAAGAAAGTAAACGTGATCAAAGCAGTTCGCGCTATTACTGGTCTAGGCCTGAAAGAAGCTAAAGCCCTCGTTGATGGAACACCTTCTGCAATTAAAGAAGCTGCCTCTAAAGACGATGCTGAAGAAGCGAAGAAGCAATTGGAAGAAGCCGGCGCCACTGCAGAACTTAAGTAAGTTCGTGCTTAACGCGCTAGTTGCTTGATAAGACATCAGGCATGGGCTGACGGGTAATATGCCCGTCGGCCTTTTCCTGCTTCTAGTCGAGAGGCTATGAGTTGGAATAAAGACCTTTTTTTAAAGGCGACCAGCCGGAAGGCTGACTAAGTGAACGTGCGGGGAATGTGATGACTTACTCATATACTGAGAAAAAACGTATTCGCAAGGATTTCGGCAAATTGCCGCAGGTAATGGAACTTCCTTACCTTCTTGCGATTCAGCTCGACTCCTATCGGAATTTTACGCAGCCGGGTGTATCCCTAGAAGAGCGGATGAACACCGGTTTGCATGCCGCATTTAAATCTGTATTCCCCATTGTCAGTTATTCTGGCAATGCGGGTCTTGAATATGTGGACTATAAACTCGGAAAGCCAGCTTTTAGCGAGGAAGAGTGCAAGCTGCGCAGTGTGACCTATGCCGCGCCATTAAGGGTCCGTGTGCGCCTGATGATTTATGATAAAGAATCAGGTAACAAGACCATCAAGGATATTAAAGAACAAGAAGTCTACATGGGAGAAATTCCCCTGATGACAAATAATGGTACCTTTATTATTAATGGTACCGAGCGGGTTATTGTTTCCCAGCTCCACCGTTCACCCGGTGTATTCTTTGATCATGACAAGGGTAAAACCCACTCCTCCGGTAAGCTGTTGTATTCAGCTCGAATTATTCCTTACCGTGGTTCATGGCTCGACTTTGAGTTCGACCCCAAAGATTTGCTCTATGTGAGAATCGATCGCCGCCGTAAATTGCCGGCATCTGTTTTACTGCGTGCTCTGGGTTATAGCTCTGAAGAAATGTTGGCCATGTTCTTCGAAACCAGCACCTTTAATTTAGGTAAAGATGATACCTGCACGTTGGATCTTGTCCCCTCTCGACTGCGTGGTGATATCGCGGCCTTTGATATAAAAGGTAAGGGCGGCAAAGTTATCGTTGAAGATGGCCGTCGTATTACGGCGCGTCATATCCGTCAGCTGGAAAAAGACAAAGTGACCAAGCTAGCCGTGCCTGCCGAGTATTTGTATGGGCGCGCACTGGCGAAAGATTTGGTGGATCCTGCAACAGGCGAGCTTCTGTTGGAGTGTAATGCGGAGATCACCATAGAGGTGGTTGAGCAATTGCGAGCCGCCGGACTCAAGTCCGTCGAGACGATCTACACCAATGACTTGGATTGTGGCTCGTTTATTTCCGATACCCTGCGTATTGATAGTACTCGTACCCAGTTGGAGTCTTTGGTTGAGGTTTACCGGATGATGCGTCCGGGTGAGCCACCCACTAAAGAATCCGCCGAGAACTTGTTTAACAATTTGTTCTTTAGTCTCGATCGCTATGACTTGTCGGCTGTTGGCCGGATGAAGTTCAATCGCAGATTGGGCCGTGATGAGGACGTAGGTGAAGGCACCCTTTGTCCTGAAGACATTGTTGATGTCATGAAAGTACTCATCGGTATTCGAGATGGTCAAGGCTCGGTCGATGATATCGATCACTTGGGTAACCGACGGATACGCTCTGTTGGTGAGATGGCAGAAAACCAGTTCCGTATCGGTTTGGTTCGTGTCGAGCGCGCAGTTAAAGAGCGCTTGTCTGTTGCGGAGTCCGATGGCCTGATGCCTCAGGACTTGGTGAATGCCAAGCCCGTTGCTGCCGCCATGAAAGAGTTTTTTGGTTCCAGTCAGCTGTCCCAGTTTATGGATCAGAACAACCCTCTCTCAGAGGTCACCCACAAGCGTCGTGTTTCTGCGCTTGGGCCAGGCGGGCTGACTCGGGAGCGTGCTGGTTTTGAGGTGCGAGATGTTCACCCAACGCACTATGGTCGGGTTTGTCCTATTGAGACACCTGAAGGGCCAAATATCGGTTTGATCAATTCGTTGGCGGCGTATGCTCGCACGAATGATTACGGTTTCCTGGAAACGCCTTATCGCAAGGTGGTGGATAGTAAGGTAACCGATGAGATCGAATACCTGTCTGCGATTAACGAAGCGAGCTACGTGATCGCTCAGGCATCGGCTGCCGTTAATAAAAATGGCAAATTGTCTGAAGATCTGGTCAATGTTCGCCATCAAAGTGAGTTTACGTTTAAGGCGCCGGCAGAAGTCCAGTATATGGATGTGTCGCCACAGCAAATTGTATCTGTGGCAGCATCGTTGATTCCATTCTTGGAGCACGATGATGCAAACCGGGCTTTGATGGGATCAAACATGCAGCGCCAGGCTGTACCGACACTGAAAGCTGAGAAGCCATTAGTGGGTACCGGTTTTGAGCGCTATGTTGCCACTGACTCCGGTGTTTGTGTGGTTGCCCGCCGTGGCGGTGTGATTGAAAGTGTTGATTCTAGTCGTGTCGTGGTTCGTGCCAGTGATGCAGAAGTAGAAACGGGTGATGCGGGTGTAGATATCTACAACTTGACCAAATATACCCGTTCAAACCAGAACACCTGTATTAACCAGCGTCCGATTGTAAAGCAGGGTGATTCTATTGCCCGCGGTGATGTTCTTGCCGATGGGCCTTCTGTCGATATGGGTGAGTTGGCCCTTGGTCAGAACATGCGTATCGCATTCATGCCCTGGAATGGTTACAACTTTGAGGATTCCATTCTGATCTCTGAGCGTGTTGTTCAGGAGGATCGCTTTACGACCATTCATATTCAGGAGCTGACGTGTACTTCTCGTGATACCAAGCTGGGTTCCGAGGAAATTACTGCGGATATCCCCAATGTTGGTGAGGCTGCATTATCCCGTCTGGATGAGTCTGGTATCGTTTATATCGGTGCGGAAGTAGCCGCTGGCGATATTCTGGTGGGCAAGGTAACACCGAAAGGTGAGACCCAGCTTACGCCGGAGGAAAAGCTGCTGCGAGCTATCTTTGGTGAGAAAGCCTCTGATGTAAAAGATACCTCCCTGCGTGTGCCTACCGGTACCAAGGGAACAGTGATTGATGTGCAGGTGTTTACTCGTGAGGGCTTGGAAAAAGATCAGCGCTCTCAACAAATTGAGACGGCTGCACTCGACCAATTCCGTCAGGATTTGAACGACGAATACCGCATTATGCAAAATGCTACCTTTGAGCGTCTTAGTGTGGCGTTCGCTGGCAGCAAGGTCGTTAAGGCTCCGGGCCTGAAAAAAGGCGATGAACTGACTACAGAAGCTGTCGCCGAATATACCGGTGATGACTGGTTCAGCGTGCAGATGAGTGACGATGCTCTGAATGAGCAGATTGCTCGAGCTGAAGAGTTGCTCGATGAGCGCCGTAAAATTCTCGATGAGCGCTTCGAAGACAAAAAAGGGAAGCTTCAGAGCGGAGATGACTTGGCGCCTGGTGTCCTGAAGACAGTCAAAGTTTATTTGGCGATCAAGCGTCGCATTCAGCCGGGTGACAAGATGGCTGGTCGTCACGGTAACAAAGGTGTTATTTCGGTGATTATGCCGGTGGAAGATATGCCTCACGATGAACATGGTGTTCCCGTCGATGTCGTGCTGAACCCGCTGGGTGTACCCTCACGGATGAACGTTGGTCAGGTTCTTGAAACCCATATGGGGCTCGCCGCCAAAACGCTTGGTGAAAAAATTGACAAGATGATCACCGAGCAGAAGAAAACGACTGAAATTCGTAAATTTCTTCAGGAAATATACGAGGTTGGTGTTGGTACGAAGCCTGCTGGTATAGATAAGTTGTCTGCTGCTGAAGTCGATGAGCTTGCTGGTAATCTTCGCCAAGGTGTGCCGATTGCGACACCCGTATTCGATGGCGCCGAAGAAGAAGAAATCAAGAAGCTGCTGGCACTGGCAGATTTACCCGAAAGCGGCCAGATGACACTTTATGATGGTCGTACCGGTGACCAATTTGAGCGCCCCGTTACTGTTGGTTATATGTACATGCTGAAGTTGAACCACTTGGTGGACGATAAGATGCACGCTCGTTCTACCGGTTCTTACAGCTTGGTGACACAGCAGCCCTTGGGCGGTAAAGCTCAGTTTGGTGGTCAGCGCTTTGGTGAGATGGAAGTTTGGGCGCTGGAAGCTTACGGTGCCGCTTACACCTTGCAGGAAATGTTGACGGTTAAATCCGATGATGTGAATGGACGAACCAAGATGTATAAAAACATCGTGGATGGCGACCATCGCATGGAGCCCGGCATGCCGGAATCCTTCAACGTGTTGGTGAAAGAAATCCGCTCGTTGGCGATCAACATTGAGTTGGAATCTGAATAACAGCAAAAGTTACGTTGGGGGCGGGCCTTGGGCCCGTCGCGCAAAGGTAGCACCCGCTCTGGAGAAAGGCATTGAAAGACTTACTGAATCTGCTCAAGTCAAAGGATCAAACTGCCGAGTTTGATGCCATCCGTATCAGTCTGGCTTCGCCAGATATGATTCGGTCGTGGTCCTTTGGTGAAGTTAAAAAGCCGGAAACAATTAATTATCGTACCTTCAAGCCTGAGCGTGAAGGCTTGTTCTGTGCCAAATTGTTTGGCCCAGTAAAAGACTATGAATGTCTTTGTGGTAAATACAAGCGCATGAAGCACCGCGGTATCGTGTGTGAAAAGTGTGGTGTTGAAGTTACCTTGGCAAAAGTTCGTCGTGAGCGTATGGGCCATATCGAGTTGGCTTGTCCGGTCGCACATATTTGGTTCCTCAAATCACTGCCTTCCCGTATTGGTTTGATGCTGGATATGACTCTGCGTGAGATCGAACGGGTACTGTACTTTGAATCCTTTGTTGTCACCGAGCCCGGTATGACGACACTTGAACGTGGCCAACTCCTCACGGATGACGAATATTTCCAGGCAATGGAAGAGTTTGGTGATGACTTTGTAGCGACAATGGGTGCTGAAGGCATTCAGGCGTTGATGAAGGACCTTGATCTGGAGCACGAAATTGCTACGATCCGTGAAGAGATACCGAACACGCGCTCAGAAACCAAAATTAAGAAATTTTCCAAGCGCCTAAAATTGTTGGAAGCGTTCCTTGGCTCAGGTAACAAGCCCGAGTGGATGGTGTTGGAAGCGTTGCCTGTATTGCCGCCAGACCTAAGACCATTAGTACCTCTGGATGGTGGTCGCTTTGCGACGTCTGATCTGAATGATCTTTACCGTCGAGTGATTAACCGTAATAACCGTTTGAAACGACTACTAGAGTTAAATGCGCCAGATATTATCGTGCGCAATGAAAAGCGTATGTTGCAGGAATCTGTGGATGCCCTGTTGGACAACGGTCGTCGCGGTCGAGCTATTACTGGGTCCAACAAGCGCCCACTGAAATCCCTGGCCGATATGATTAAAGGCAAGCAGGGTCGTTTCCGTCAGAATCTACTCGGTAAGCGTGTTGATTACTCTGGCCGTTCTGTGATTGTGGTTGGACCAACACTCCGTTTGCACCAGTGTGGTTTACCCAAGCGTATGGCACTGGAGCTGTTTAAGCCGTTTATTTTCTCCAAGCTAGAGTTGCGTGGCTTGGCGACTACTATTAAAGCGGCCAAGAAAATGGTCGAGCGCGAAGAACCCGTGGTATGGGATATTCTCGATGAAGTGATTCGCGAACACCCGGTCATGTTGAACCGTGCACCAACCCTTCACCGTCTCGGTATTCAGGCATTTGAACCTGTGCTGATTGAAGGTAAAGCTATTCAGTTGCACCCGTTGGTTTGTGCCGCCTATAACGCGGATTTCGATGGTGACCAGATGGCGGTACACGTACCGTTGACCCTGGAAGCTCAGCTAGAAGCACGTGGACTGATGATGTCTACGAACAATATTCTATCGCCTGCGAATGGTGAGCCGATTATTGTGCCCTCGCAGGATGTGGTGTTGGGTTTGTACTGGATGACCCGTGACCGTGTTAATGCACAGGGTGAAGGTAGCGTGTTTGCCAACCTTCAGGAAGTGTCTCGCGCCTATTACGGCAAGCATGCTCATCTACAGGCTCGCGTTAAGGTTCGTATCAAAGAAGTAACCTTTAATGAAGACGGTGAGCGTCAAGAAAAAACTAGTCTGATCGATACCACCGTTGGCCGTGCGCTGTTATGGGATATCGTGCCGGAAGGTCTCGGCTATGACACTGTCAACCAGCCGATGACTAAAAAAGCGATTTCGCGGATTTTGAACCGCTGCTATCGTGATGTTGGTTTGAAGGCAACGGTGATTTTTGCCGATAGACTGATGTATACCGGTTTTGATTTTTCTACTAAGTCTGGCGCCTCTATTGGTGTTAATGACTTTACGATTCCTGACGCCAAAGTCGAAATTATTGCTCGCGCTGAAGTTGAAGTGAAAGAAATTGAAAGTCAGTTTGCGTCGGGTCTTGTGACTCAAGGTGAGAAGTACAACAAAGTGATCGATATCTGGTCTCGCGCTAACGACCAAGTGGCGAAAGCCATGATGGACGTGATTAGTACTGAGCCGGTGACAAATCGTGATGGTGAGGTTGAGGAGCAACCTTCCTTTAACTCGGTCTTTATTATGGCTGACTCTGGTGCTCGGGGTTCCCCCGCTCAGATTCGTCAGCTAGCCGGGATGCGTGGCCTGATGGCCCGTCCTGATGGATCTATTATTGAATCGCCAATCACCGCCAACTTCCGTGAAGGATTGAATGTACTTCAGTACTTCATCTCCACTCACGGTGCTCGTAAAGGTTTGGCCGATACCGCATTGAAAACGGCAAACTCCGGTTACCTGACGCGCCGTTTGGTGGATGTGTCTCAGGATCTGGTGGTTGTTGAAGATGATTGCGGTTCCACTGAAGGCCTCTTGATGGCCCCAGTGATCGAAGGCGGCGACATTATTGAATCACTGGGTGATCGTATCTTGGGTCGAGTGGTTGCTGTGGATGTAATCAAACCTGGCACCAAAAGGGTCGTTGCCGTGGCAGCCGGCACCATGATTGATGAAAAGTGGGTAGACGACATTGAGCTGATGGGTATCGATGAGGTGAAAGTTCGCTCACCGATTACCTGTGAAACTCGCTACGGTATTTGTTCTGAATGTTATGGTCGTGACTTGGCTCGTGGTCACAAGGTCAATTCTGGTGAGGCGGTTGGAGTGATCGCGGCCCAATCTATTGGTGAGCCAGGCACTCAGTTAACCATGCGGACTTTCCACATTGGTGGTGCTGCTTCACGTGCTTCTGCGGTTGACAATGTTCAAGTGAAGATGAGTGGTACGGTTCGCCTTGTTAATATCAAGGTGGTGGAGCGTGAAAACGGTGAGTTGGTGGCAGTGTCTCGCTCTGGTGAGCTGGCCCTAGCTGATGCCGATGGTCGCGAGCGTGAAAGATATAAGTTGCCTTATGGTGCTCTGATTAAGGTGAGGGACGGGGCTGCTGTGAAAGCTGGCGACATCGTTGCTAACTGGGATCCACACACTCACTCAATTATTACTGAAGTGGCGGGTACCATCGGATTCTCTGGAATGGAAGAAGGGCTCACTACCCGTAGCCAGACTGATGAAATGACCGGGCTCTCCAGTATTTCGATACTTGATCCCAATGAGCGTCCGTCTGCAGGTAAAGACCTGAAGCCGATGGTAACGTTGTTGGGTGATGACGGCAAAGAGCTGACTTTCGCCAACTCGACTGTACCCGCTCACTATATATTGCCGAGTAACGCTATTCTTAGCATCAGCAATAACAGTCATGTAGGTGCAGGGGATGTCATAGCTCGTATTCCTCAGGAAGGTTCAAAGACTCGTGATATTACGGGTGGTTTGCCTCGTGTTGCTGATTTGTTTGAAGCGCGGAAGCCGAAAGATCCAGCTATTCTGGCCGAGATTACTGGTACCGTCAGCTATGGTAAGGAAACCAAGGGTAAGCGCCGTTTGGTTATTACCCCGACCGGTGGAAAGTTGCTCCCGGATGGCAGTACTCACTACGAAGCACTAATCCCAAAATGGCGTCAGTTGGGCGTTTATGAAGGAGAGCATGTTGCCCAGGGTGAAATTATCGCAGATGGTCCTGAGAATCCTCACGACATTTTGCGCTTGCAGGGAGTAGATTCACTGGCGAGATACATCGGCACTGAAATCCAGGATGTTTACCGCCTGCAAGGGGTGAAAATCAACGATAAACATATTGAGGTTATCGTGCGGCAGATGCTGCGTAAGGTAGAAATTACTGAAATGGGTGATTCCTCCTTTGTTAAAGGTGAGCAGGTAGAATTTAACCGCGTACTGGAAGAGAACGAGAAGCTGGCATCAAAAGATAGATTCCCGGCTAAGTACCAACGTGTGCTATTGGGTATTACCAAAGCGTCTTTGGCGACAGAAAGCTTCATCTCGGCAGCTTCTTTCCAGGAGACGACTCGTGTGCTCACAGAAGCCTCTGTTACTGGCAAGTCAGATCCCCTCCGTGGCCTGAAAGAAAATGTGGTCGTTGGTCGACTGATTCCAGCCGGAACGGGTTTGACCTACCACGCCCAGCGCCGTAAAGATCGTGAAGCGGCCAAAGAAGAAAAAGTGAGTGTTGTTGATATTGAAGCAGCACTGAGTGAAGCTCTGAGCTCCGGCGAAGAGTAATCAAATGAGCAGGGCGGTCCTTTTGAGGCCGCTTGACTCAAGGGTGCGGTATCTTTAGAATGCCGCCTCCCTGAATAGGGGTCCGTTTTTACGGGTCTGTTTATTAAAGCCTTCATAGAGAAGGCGTTTTGTTTGGAGTTATTGAATGGCAACGATCAACCAGTTGGTTCGTAAGCCGAGAAAACGCAAAGTCGTAAAAAGCGATGTGCCAGCTCTGCAAGCTTGTCCGCAGCGCCGTGGTGTGTGTACTCGTGTATACACAACGACACCGAAGAAACCGAACTCTGCTTTACGTAAAGTATGCCGTGTTCGTTTAACCAATGGCTACGAAGTGACTTCGTACATTGGTGGTGAAGGGCACAACCTACAAGAACACAGCGTGGTATTGATTCGCGGTGGTCGTGTTAAAGATCTACCTGGTGTGCGTTATCACACCGTTCGAGGTAGCCTTGATACAGCCGGTGTGAGCAATCGTAAACAGCGTCGTTCTAAGTACGGTACCAAGCGTCCAAAATAAGGACGTTACTTTGCGTCGGTAAGAACCGAGTAAGGCCGGGTGCGCAAACGCGCTATATTGATCCCGGACAACCCTGAAGAGAAGAGCTAGATTATGCCTAGAAGAAGAGTAGTCGCTAAGCGTGAAATTCTGCCGGATCCAAAATTCGGCAATATCACATTGGCTAAGTTTATGAACCACGTTATGGTCAGCGGTAAAAAAGCCGTGGCTGAACGTATCATCTATGGTGCCTTAGACATAGTGGAAAGTCGCCTTAAAGAAGATCCAGTGGCCGCGTTTGAATCTGCCCTGGATAACATTTCCCCCATGGTAGAGGTTAAGTCTCGCCGTGTTGGTGGGGCCACTTATCAAGTGCCGATTGAAGTTCGCCCCTCTCGCCGAATCGCGTTAGCGATGCGTTGGATGGTTGACTATGCTCGTGCTCGTGGTGAGAAGTCCATGTCACAACGATTGGCGGGTGAAATTATCGATGCACACCAAAATAAAGGTGGTGCCGTTAAGAAGCGTGAAGATGTCCACCGTATGGCAGAAGCCAACAAGGCGTTCTCACACTTCCGATTCTAATCGTTGTATCGGTAAGTTGGTGTTTCACAAAAAGGTAGCTGTTGTCAGCTACCTTTTGTGGTTTATAAGATTCATTGTTTTATTTTTTATTAGTCGTCCTACACTAGCTGTTTCGAATTAACTATTCCGGGGAATACCGTGGCTCGTAAGACTCCCATCACCCACTATCGTAATATCGGCATCTGCGCACACGTAGACGCCGGTAAAACCACCACTACTGAGCGAGTACTGTTTTACACAGGGTTGTCTCATAAGATTGGTGAGGTGCACGATGGTGCGGCGACCATGGATTGGATGGAGCAAGAGCAGGAGCGTGGTATCACTATCACCTCGGCAGCGACCACCTGTTTTTGGTCTGGCATGCAGCAGCAGTTTCCACAGCATCGCATCAATATTATTGATACCCCTGGGCACGTAGATTTCACCATTGAGGTAGAGCGCTCCTTGCGTGTTCTTGATGGTGCTGTTGTCGTGCTTTGTGGCTCCTCGGGTGTGCAGCCCCAAACTGAGACCGTCTGGCGTCAGGCCAACAAATATGAAGTTCCTCGCCTAGTCTTCGTTAATAAGATGGACCGTGCTGGTGCTGATTTCATGATGGTGGTTGATCAGTTAAAGGAACGTCTTGGTGCCAATGCTGTTCCGTTACAGATGACTATCGGTGCTGAAGAAGAATTTAAAGGCGTTGTCGACTTGGTCAAAATGAAAGCCATTCTGTGGAGTGAGGCTGATCAGGGCATGACCTTTGACTACGCAGCCATCCCTGAAGATATGGTCGCTCAGTGCGAAGAAATGCGCGAGTACTTAATTGAGTCTGCGGCGGAAGCAACCGATGAGTTGACGGAAAAGTATCTTGAGGGCGGAGAGCTTTCCGAGGAAGAGATCATATCAGCCATTCGTCAACGTACTTTGGCCAATGAAATTGTTCCTGTTATTGGTGGCTCTGCTTTCAAGAATAAGGGTGTGCAGGCAATGCTGGATGCGGTTATTCAGTATTTGCCTTCGCCTACTGAAGTTAAGGCGATTGAAGGAACGCTGGAGGATGGTGAAACAGCGGCCG
>JAGPWA010000006.1 GCA_018066715.1 Porticoccus sp.
ATCTGTGATCGGAGCGACCTCATTCTGGCTGGAACGTATGGAGTCCAACCCCAACAAACTAGCCCCTTAAAGAGAGGGACTAATTCTTGTTATTTGAGGTTACCTTTTTAGTAAAGATTCGTCAGGTTGCTCACAGTCCAATTTTCTGCCCAGCAATTCCTGTATGGGCTCCAATAGGAATGCATCATCTTCACAAGCGAAACTGATGGAAGTACCGCTTTTCCCTGCACGACCTGTACGACCAATGCGGTGAACATAATCTTCCGATTCTTCTGGCAGAGTGTAGTTCACCACATGACTAATACCATCAATATGGATACCCCGGCCCGCCACATCGGTAGCTACTAATACCTTCAATTTGCCAGATTTGAACTCTTCCAGTGTCCTAACTCGCTTACCTTGAGGCACTTCTCCCGACAGCAATCCAACACTAAAACCTTTCCCTTTCAGCTTTTCTTGCAGTCGACGACACTGATCACGACGGTTAGCAAAGACGATCACGCTTTCCACCTCATCTTGACTGATTAAGTTGTAAAGCAGTTGGAATTTCTCAGCCTTAGAGGTAATAAATACTTTCTGATTAACCGTATCAGTAGCCACATTCTCCGGCTCAATTTCAACACTGGTAGGATCAATCGTCCACTGCTCAGCTAGGCTCATGACCTCGGGAGTAAAGGTCGCAGAGAAGAACATGGTCTGACGATTGTCTCGGTGAGGTGTCAGGCGGACAATACGTCGTACCTGGGGAATAAAGCCCATATCCAGCATACGGTCTGCTTCATCCAGCACCAAAATCTCAGTGCGATCGAGGTAAACATCACGACTACCTGCAAAGTCCAACAAGCGTCCAGGGGTGGCAACCAAAATATCGCAGAGGCTTTCTTGTAAGTGACGCTTTTGTTTGTCGTAATCCATACCGCCGACCAACGTATGCACTTTCAGCTCGGTGTATTTACAAAGGAGCTTGGCATCATCCGCAATCTGCATCACCAACTCACGGGTCGGCGCAATAATTAGGGCGCGGGCTTCACCAGCAAAGTGCTCATCATCCACGGGGTTGGTGAGCAGCTCAGTAATAATCGTCGCCAGAAAAGCTGCCGTTTTTCCGGTACCCGTCTGCGCTTTACCCACCACATCGTGGCCGCGCAACGTGTAAGGCAATGAACGTGCCTGAATCGGTGAGCAATATTTAAAACCCAGGTCAGCAATGGCATGCATTAATGGCAGAGGCAGATCCATGTCGTGAAACCGTGTTTTACCGGCCTCAGGCTCTACTTCAAATTGTGACAAATCCCATTCGGTAACGGTAGGTTTAGCACCCCCACCACGACGCCTACGGCCACGACGGCCCGATTGTTTTTGTTGACTGTCCGTGGAGGTCTGACTAGGGGTCTGGTTGTTCTGTTCGCTCATAATGTTGCCGATGCAAGATGGCCTGATTTCAGACCATGGACTAGAAAGGGCCGGGATTATAGCACGGGATAAGAAAACCGCGGCCCCATCGACAATACGATGTGTGTTGCGCCGAATATGGTGTATTTAGACACTGCGATTAAACCGCCTTTTCTAGGTCACTCTCGGGGATTTAGTGCTCTCACCAACCAATAATCCACACTGGTGAAACGACCTCCTCCTGTAAACATTAGGCTGAGCAGCATAATAAAATAAGTGGCTGCAAACTCGATTCCGTTTTTTAACACAGTAAATGAACCCGCCTCCGTCAGATAATCAATATTCCCGTGCTCCTCAAGGATAGATACGGCCCGACTTTTACGCTCCAGAGCATCATCAATCAGGTCTACCCGCCACTCCCAAGGTACCGTTAGCTTTGCTTCAGGTAATGCATGCCAGCCATTGGACCAATGTGCCGTAGTAGCCGCCACAACCATCGTTAACATCAGGGGAATACTGATAAGACGGGTCAACAGCCCAAACAACAAGAGCCAACCCCCTAAAAATTCTGTCCAGCCAGCCATCAGCGCTAACACTTCCGGCATGGGTAAACCTAACCCCCAATCGGGGTTGCCAAACCAGGCAACCACATTCGGGTCTGCCGTTAACCGTTCAAAAAATCCCACATTTTCTGCACCCAACTGCAATTTTCCATAGCCAGCCAGAATGAAAATGGGCGCCAAGAAAATTCGCAACAATAGTGGGGCAATACCCTCAAAACAACTCAGGTAACTTAGAACTCGCCGATGGAGTCGGCAACAGATTCCAGAAAGACCATTCATGGTGATGTCCTTATTACTTTCTCTTAGTAATGAGTGAACGAGCAGCTGACAAAAAAAGGGCTGGCAGCAACGGCGTTAACAAATCAAACCGTTATTACCTAACCATTCGGTTAAATATTGATTGCTTAGACTCTATTTTGTAAAAAAGTTTTGTTTAAATATTTAACGTAGCAACTTAACCGGTACTCGCCGCGAGCCCCAATCACCCGGTGTTGCTTCAAAGACACCAGCGATACTTTCGCCACAAGTATGACAACTGCCCTGCTCATCCAACCCCCAAGTACCTAACTGGTACCAATCACGCTCAATAATCAGCTCCCGGCAGGAAGGACAAAATGTACTGCCACCTACCCGATCGTGCACATTGCCAGTGTAAGCATAGTGCACACCATTTTTCATGGCAATTTGGCGAGCATTGGTTAGTGTTTCTGGTGGGGTTGCAGGAATATCCTGCATTTTCCAATCTGGATGAAAGGCAGAAAAATGCATCGGCACGTCTGGCCCCAAATTTTCTACCACCCAGGCGGTCATGGCATCCAGCTCTGAGTCTGAATCATTTTCACCAGGGATAATCAACGTCGTTAGCTCTAACCACACCTCTGTTTCATGCACGATGTATCGGAGTGTCTCCAACACGTTTTTCAGCTCGCCGCCGCAGATTTTTTTGTAAAATGATTCAGTAAACGCTTTGAGGTCAATGTTGGCGGCATCCATATATTGAAAGAATTCACGGCGTGGTGCGTCCTGAATATAACCGGCACTGACCGCCACACTTTTGACACCCCGTTCCCGACAGGCTTTCGCCACATCCACGGCATACTCCAAAAAAATCACCGGATCATTGTAAGTAAACGCAATACTTTGACAGCCCAGCTCAACCGCCGTCTCTGCCAGCCGAGCTGGCATTGCCGTATCCGCCAGAGTGTCCATCTCTCGGGATTTGCTCATATCCCAGTTCTGACAAAACTTACAGGCCAAATTGCAGCCCGCTGTACCAAAGGACAGCACCGAACTACCCGGCAGAAAATGATTCAGTGGTTTTTTTTCAATGGGGTCGATGCAAAACCCACTGGAGCGACCATAGCTGTAAAGTACAACTTCATCACCCTCACGCCCTCTCACGTAGCACAACCCCCGCTGCCCTTCGTGCAACTTACACTCTCGGGGACAAACATCGCATTGAAGGCGGTCATCATCGAGCAGGTGCCAATACTGGGTGGGATGTGTAACAGGCGGTGACACAGCCATAAATACCTCTCGAAATGCATTATCTCGGCTTTCAAATCATTTCCAAAAGCGCTATATAGTTATAGTCCATTTAATAGGTATGGTTATTAATATGCTAAGCCGAGAGCCCGCTGTTGCGGGACTGTTTTACCCAGACAATCCCAAAATCCTGCAGGAACAGGTGGATCGTTTTTTGAGCACAACCAATGAGCCGACACTCATACCCAAGGCATTGATTGTTCCCCATGCCGGGTATATTTACTCAGGGGCCATAGCCGCCAGTGCCTACCAATTGCTAAAACCTATTGCCCACCGACTGTCTCGGGTAGTTCTTCTCGGCCCCTCTCATCACGTCCCCCTAAGTGGTTTAGCAGCACCGTCAGCAACAACTTTTTGTACACCCCTGGGTGACATTCCTGTAGATCAGAACGGAATTGCTGCACTGCTAAAACTATCTCTGATAAACATCAAAGACGAAGCCCACCAGTTTGAACATAGCCTAGAAGTACAGCTGCCTTTTCTGCAACGAATAATGAATGATTTCCAGTTATTACCACTGGTTGTGGGCAATGCAAAACCCGACCAAGTAGCCGAAGTATTGCGTTGCGCCTGGGGTGGCGATGAAACACTGGTTGTGATCAGCTCTGATCTCAGCCATTATCACCCTTACCAAGAAGCTCAGCGTCTTGATCAAGAAACCACTGCCATGATCGAGCAACTAGATGGCCGAATCACGGGTTCACAAGCCTGCGGTTGCAACGCAATCAATGGCCTGCTGAGACTAGCCAACAACGAAAGGATGTCCATCAAAACGATCGACCTGAAAAACTCCTGGGACGCTATAACTAGCAGCTATACCAATGGAAGTTCTGTGACTAAAAATACAGAGAACAGGGATCGTGTGGTGGGATACGGAGCCTATGCCATTTATTGAGCTATCGGATGAAGATCAACAAAAACTACTGTCATTAGCACGAGAAAGCATTCAAGTTCGGTGTCTCTTTGAACGTGATTTACAGATAGATGAAACCATCTTCAGCCCAGCCCTGAAACAACAGGCCGCCAGTTTCGTGACCCTTCGAAAAAAAGGTAAATTACGCGGTTGTATTGGTGCGCTAGAAGCAACTCAACCCTTAGTGGTTGATACGGTACAACATGCCGCAGCCTCAGCTTTTGAAGACCCCCGGTTCCCAGCAGTCTCCCGAGAAGAAGTGGCAGAGCTACATATCGAAATATCCGTCCTTACAGAACCAATGCCTCTCTCATTTTCAAGCGAAGCTGACCTGCTAGCTCAACTGGTGCCGGGCAAGGACGGGCTGGTCATTGAGAAGGGCAGCCACCGTGCCACATTTCTTCCCGCCGTATGGGAATCTATACCTGATAAGCCCCAATTTTTGGAGCAGCTAAAACTAAAAGCGGGACTCCCTATCGACTTCTGGTCCGACAAACTCAAAGCTTGGCGCTACCACTCCGTCTGTTTTCAAGAATAGGCGCGTCATTATTGGCCCCTCTTTTATAATTGTGAGGTGTCTACTTTTTATGGGTAACACCAGCATATAACGCCGCAAGCTAAGGCACGCCTTAGCTTGCCCAGCCCGCAGAGCGGTTTTGGCTTACCTTGTTAACTGCTTGAAACTGTATAACTGTGCCTGCAGAAAAGCCGGGTAATATAAATACCAAAACAGTGCCATAGAAATAGGGAATTAATACCGCTATATGAGTACTGGCTTTATTGTTGGAGGTCAGTACTTACAGTACGAACTTCTCAACCGCCAGAGCAATAACACCAGCAAGTGCTAAAAAGCTCAAAACTTTCCAGGTACCTACAGAGCTTTCTAGAGATGCTACGCGATCTTCTAAAGAAGCAGGTTTAGCTGCAGGTTTTTTGTTGCTAGAAGGTTTGCTGCCGCCGTCTAAAGGAATAACAGATTCAGCCTGAGGGCCTTTGTCTGAATCTTTGTCGACGAACTTAACAGCTAAACCCTGGCGGATAGGGCCATCGCCCTGCCATTCACTTTTGTGGAAGAAGAAGTCTTCGCCGCTTTTGTCGTCGGCAATAAAGCCGAAGCCTTTGCGGAAGTCGTAACGTTTAATAATACCTTTGGCCATGTTTGTATCCTATTCAATGTGTAATGAGGCAATGCTGATGATCGTGAATTCTGGTTCGATCTTTAAGTGGTTGCCAATGATTATGCTAATGCATATTTTTCCAATGTAACTATCCATGCCCTTATAGCTGAAGACAGTTAACGCCGCCAACACGGCGGGATATGTAGTGGCCGTCCTGACAGCGCAACGCGCTGGCTAAAGTGATTGGCCTTGTTATGAGATTCCCTATACCTTAGTTCTTCCATGGTAGTTAGCTCTGATTGAGACCAAATTCCTTTTGTTTTTTCTTGGTTAGCCCCAAAGACACAATACGATGGGACTCCCTAAGATAATACGCTAGATCTTCATCTCTTTCTTTAGATACATCGTACTGTTGTATCCATTTCATACCACGAGCGGCCATGTAGGGCGCTGGCCTGAACCCCGGTTCATCTCGCAAAACATTGAAGTTAAGCTCGGATACTTTGAAGTTAAATGCAGGATCACCCGTTTTTCCCCAGCCTCCAACTGCAAATACTTTATCCACTACCTTCCAAACGTGAGAATTTCCCCACTGAACGACATATGAGGTTGCCTGCAATGATCCGCAAAATTCATTGTACTCATCATACGTCACTGCGCTGCACCCTTATGACTCATAACGTCGCAAATCAGCCACCCATGTAGCGAGGGAAGATTGTGGTATTAGTCACAAACGAAACACCGAGAAAATGGGTCAACTGAATGTGTCTTGTTAGGCTATTCACCTGAAACTGTTTCAGTAAACATCCTATAAGTAATGTTCTATTTCTTTAGATGAGCAATCATTGTATCAACATCACTACACTCAAACGGGTCACCTGAGCAATCATCCATCATCCCAGCTTCAGAAAATATTTTCTTTATTTCCCCATTAACGACATAGGCAGAATAACGCCATGTCGTGTTACCGTTTTCTTTTTTAACCAACATTCCCATCAAGCGAGTAAAATCTGCATGTGCATCAGGTAACATTTTTACATTCTTAATACCTAAATTTTTCGCCCACTGATTCACAGTAAAGGGTGAATTAACGCCCAGGCAGTACACTTCATCAATACCTAGTGATTTCAGTTCATCATACTTGGCATCATAGCCGGGCAAATGAGTACTAGAACACGTCTGAGTAAATACAGCCGGCAGTGCAAATATAATGATGCTTTTGCCCGGGAAGATGTCTTCCGTTGAAACATCCTTCCAGAGAAAGGGATTTTTCCCGCCAACGCTTTCACCGCGGACACGAATTTTAAATGTAACATTTGGCACATTATTACTCATACTTTTCTCCTTTTCTTGAAATAAAGTGCGAAATTTTAAAAGGGACTAACGCCAAAAGCATAAGTTTATCCGATGTCTTTGCTTGTTATGCATTTTTACCGCACAGATGTTCAGATTTAAAAGCATATCTATATTGTGGATAGATAAACAGAGCTATTAGAACAATACCTAAGCTAGAAAATATTGCCTGAAAAACACTGGGAGGGGTACTAATGAATAACACTAAAGCACAGTAGGCAATACATGCCTAGCCCCCTTCTGATGCTGTTAGACGCGGAATTCTTCTACGCGGATACAGCCTATGAACTGAAAAGTATCTTTACCATAGGCTAAGTATTTTTATCTCTACCGCTATTTAGGTTACTCTAGATCGCCTGAAAAACCCCTGAGATAAAACAATGAC
>JAGPWA010000008.1 GCA_018066715.1 Porticoccus sp.
TGTCAAAATATCTCTCTCCAACACTGCGCAAGGCCATTCTTTCAGGCAAGGATGTGAAGCTTGAAACCCAGCGCAAAAAACTGGCCATTTTCTTTTCGGACATTAAGGGATTTAGCGAATTGTCTGAAGAAATGGAAGCAGATGCACTGACCAGCTTACTCAATAATTATTTGACAGAGATGTCAGACATAGCCCTCAAATATGGCGGCACAATCGACAAGTTTATTGGCGATGCCATTATGGTGTTTTTTGGTGACCCCGCCAGTCACGGCACAAAAGAAGACTGTGTTGCAGCGGTGTCCATGGCCATTGCCATGAAAAAACACATGAAAGCACTGCAACAACAGTGGATTAATCAGGGGATTCAGAAACCCTTAGAAATTAGAATGGGCATCAACACTGGATTTTGTACGGTGGGAAATTTTGGCACTGAAAATCGCTTGGACTACACCTTGCTAGGCACAGAAGTTAACCTAGCAAGTCGACTGGAATCAGCAGCAGAGCCGGGAGAAATCCTAATTTCTCACGAAACCTACTCTCATGTTAAAGACCTGATCATGTGTCATAACAAGGGCGAGATCCAAGTGAAGGGCTACCAACAACCTGTTCGGGTTCATTCTGCGCTAGATCTCCGAAAGAACCTCGGGAAGGACCAAACCTACTTTGAGCACCTGACCAATGGCTTTTCTATCTATATGGATTTAGACCGGGTGCGTAACTATGATAAAGACAAGATTATGGATTCGCTCATTGATGCAGCCAATTGTTTAAAGAGCAAAGATATTTTCTAAGTGTTAACTCTGCCAGAGTCTTTTTTCTAACGACCCCTAGGCGCGCTCTCAAAGTATGCCTAACATCACCATAACTACTGCCTGAATAGACGCAGCTTCGGCGGATTCATTTTTTTCGAACTGCGATAGGGGTTGATGTCCAGCCCACCCCGACGGGTATACCGAGCATAAACCTCTAACTCATCAGGCTGACAAAGCTCATTAATCTCGGTAAAAATCTGCTCAACACATTGCTCATGAAATCCCTGGTGATTTCGATATGAGATAATGTATTTGAGTAACCCTTCTGGATCGATAGGCCACCCAGTATAACGAATCTGGATACTCGCCCAATCTGGCTGCCCTGTGACCGGACAGTTAGTTTTCAACAGGTGACTGTACAATGATTCTGTGACGGCCTCCCCCCCATTATCAAGACTCAACAATGAAGGATCTGGTTCATAGGCATCAACAACAAGATCAATGTCCATGTCATCTAAACAAACGCCGGGGAATGATGCTAACCCCTGATTTCGGTAGCTATCCGGGGTATGTATATCCACAAGTACCCCCCCATTCACACACTCAGAAATATCCTGTTCCAGAACAGCAGCTACGTCTTGTGCAGACTTATATTGTTCTTGGTTAAGCGAGTTAAGGTACAGTTTGAACGATTTTGACTCTACTAAGTTTTCGGTATCACAAGGGATAGAAATATCGGCCACTGCCACCACAGGCTTACCCTTTAAATCAAGCCATGACAGCTCGTAGGCAGTCCAAAGATCAAATCCAAAAAATGGTTTTTTATCCGTTAAGCCTAGTAGCTCTCGCCCTTGGGAACGAGGAATAGCACTGAGCACCTCGGGACAGTAAGACGTTGGATAGGCTGTTTCAACCCCCAACAATAAGCCTTTATCACTCACCAGAAACCTCCATGACCATTCTAATATCAACCCTACGTATTAGTAATACTAACTACGCAGTTTTTCCCCTCGATCCAGCAGGTATATAGAAAAGGCAAACAATGCCACACAGAACCCAATCACCATACAAAAAGCCCAAGCCACATTAATGTCCGTTATCCCCAAGAGGCCATAACGAAAGGTATTGACCATGTATAGAATAGGGTTTGCCATTGACAGGCCCTGCCAAAACTCAGGCAGCATATTAATAGAATAGAACACTCCCCCCAAATAGGTGAGGGGCGTCAGCACAAAGGTTGGAATAATAGAAATATCATCAAAGCTATTGGCAAAAACCGCATTAATGAATCCAGCCAAGGCAAAAAGAACGGCTGTCAGGAAAACGATAGCTACCGTCACTGGAATGTTGTTGACTTGAAGGTCGGTGAAAAATAGCGATAGTACGGTTACGATCAACCCGACAATCAGCCCTCGGCATACGCCGCCGATCACATAACCCAGTAAAATAATATAGCTGGGCACGGGTGATACAAGCAGTTCTTCCACGCTCCGCTGGAATTTGGTTCCATAAAAAGAAGACACCACATTGGAATAAGAATTAGTAATGACCGACATCATAATGAGTCCAGGCACTACAAACTCGATATAGCTAAAGCCCGACATCTCACCGATTCGCGGGCCGATAAGGGTGCCAAAGATAACAAAATAGAGAACTATGGTGATCGCCGGCGGCAATAAGGTCTGCAGCCAGATACGGGTGAAACGCCTCACCTCCTTAACGACGATGGTACTGAAGGCTATCCACTGCTCCTGGGGGTTCATTACACCTCTCCCTGACGGCTTTCAGCGTCGGCATTAGCCTGAGTATGGGTGCCGGTATTGTGAGACGCTACCAGCGATACAAAGAGCTCTTCAAGGCGATTGGTTTTATTGCGCATACTGACCACATGAATGCCTTGCTCACTCAAGCTGGCGAACAGCTCGTTGATAGACTGGTGCTTCTCAATCTCAACCTCAAAGCTATGGCTATCAATCAACTGGCCTTTATACCCGCCCATCTGAGGAAGTTCTGTTAATTCCTCCTGTGCATCCAGAATAAAAACTTCTTTACTGAGCTTTCTCAAGAGCGCTTTGGTCGAGCTATTCTGAACAATCAACCCCCGGTCAATAATGGCCACATTACGACACAGGTTTTCAGCTTCCTCTAGATAGTGAGTCGTTAAAATAATAGTGGTGCCGTTCTCGTTAATCTCCTTAAGAAACTGCCACATCGACCGGCGTATCTCAATATCCACACCTGCTGTGGGTTCATCGAGAATCAATAGTTTGGGTTCATGCACCAGCGCTCTTGCAATCATTAGCCGTCGCTTCATCCCGCCAGACAATGTTCGAGATATTTGGTTGCGTTTGTCCCACAAACCCAGCTTCTTTAAATATTTTTCTGCTCGCTGCCCTGCTAACTTCGGAGGGAGGCCAAAATACCCCCCCTGCGTTTTAACAATGTCATACACCTTATCAAACTGATTAAAATTAAACTCCTGAGGCACCACACCAATATCTTTTTTTGCCAAAGAAAAGTCTTTATCAATATCAGTACCAAAAATAGATACATCGCCGCTGGTTTTCTTCACCAATGAACAAATCACACCAATCGTCGTGGATTTTCCTGCACCATTTGGGCCCAGTAGCGCAAAAAAATCACCGGGCTGGACTTCTAGATCCAACCCCTTTAAGGCCACAAAGCCGCTATCGTAAACTTTGTGTAAATTACGTATGGATAAAGCTGGAGTCATAACATCTCAATGATCAATTTTAAAAATAGGCTGTTTAAGTTACATCGGCGAACAGTTCGGCCAACCCGTATAAGCTGTCTTTATTTGTTGAAATTAAACGGTATTAGCAGGATACCAAGCTACGACAATGGCATCGGTGCAACAGGTAGTCTAAATCACTTCGACTACATATGGGGGGGGCAAACAAAAAAAAACGCAGAGTCATAGACTCTGCGTTTTTATTTGGAGCGGGAAACCGGGTTCGAACCGGCGACCTCAACCTTGGCAAGGTTGCGCTCTACCAACTGAGCTATTCCCGCGCTGTCTCTATAAGTAAGAGATAGCAATAAAATGGCGTCCCGTAGGGGAGTCGAACCCCTGTTACCGCCGTGAAAGGGCGGTGTCCTAGGCCTCTAGACGAACGGGACACAATGGTTCTCTCAAGAGAGGCGCGCATTCTAAGAAGCCGGCTCTATGCTGTCAACCCTGCACTTCAATTTATCCAACCAGAAAGCCTTTCTGAGCGAAATATATATTGTCTAAAGTGATTGGTTGACGATATCAACGAATACCGCCAAATCCCCTCATGAGGTCGACAAAGGTCCAATTATTCTTTTTCAAGAAGGAGAGATACTGAGTTGGTGCAATATCTCAAACCCGTTGGCTCCGGGCCATCGTTAAAAACATGTCCCAAGTGAGAACCACAATTGGCACAGATGGTTTCTATTCGATCCATGCCATAACTGGGGTCAGAATATTCGGTAACCGTGTCACTATTCACCGGTTGATAAAAACTCGCCCACCCAGAACCGGAGTCATATTTGTTACTTGAATGAAATACCGGCTCTCTACAACACCGACACAAATACGACCCAGCGGCTGTCTCATGACAATATTGCCCAGAGAACGCTGGCTCAGTACCCTTTTGTCGACAGATATAGAACTCCTCATCGGTCAACTTCTCTCGCCAATATTCATCATTCATTTCTTGATCATTGCTCATAGTGATGTCCTCAACCTTCCCTAGTTGTCACGGGACTTGGTGATAGCAAGCCCTAGTTATAGCCGACATTTAATATACAATAGACTTCATAGTAATTTCTTTGACAAATAGCAACTGATATTTATGCCACAGATTAAAAAATCAAACAAACTGGATAACGTCTGCTACGACATCCGAGGCCCTGTACTCGACCACGCTAACCGGCTTGAAGAAGACGGCCACCGCATTCTAAAACTAAACATTGGGAACCCTGCATCGTTTGGCCTTGAAGCACCCGATGAGATCATTCATGACGTCATTCATAACTTGGCTAAAGCACAGGGTTACTGTCACGCTAAAGGTATTTATAGTGCCCGCAAAGCTGTGATGCAGCGTTGCCAAATTCAGGGTATCCCTGACGTTGAAATTGATGATGTTTTTCTCGGTAATGGCGTCAGCGAGCTGATTGTCATGGCCATGCAGGCATTACTCAACAACGGTGATGAAATTCTGGTCCCCGCCCCTGACTACCCCCTCTGGACAGCCGCTGTAACGCTGGCTGGAGGCAACGCTGTTCATTACCTTTGCGATGAGGCCCAGGAATGGCAACCCGATATCGAGGACATTGCCAGAAAAATCACACCCAATACGCGTGGTATCGTCGTCATTAACCCCAACAATCCAACCGGGGCGGTCTACAGTGAAGAAGTGCTACTACAAATTGTTGAGCTGGCTAGAAAGCACGACCTGATTATCTATGCCGACGAAATTTACGACCGAATTCTCTACGATGATGCCGTGCATATCCCTTTGGGGAAACTGGCTACAGACGTACTCTGCATCACCTTGAACGGCCTATCAAAAACCTACAGACTAGCTGGTTTTCGTTCCGGCTGGATGGTCGTTAGCGGCGCAAAACACCGCGCTCGCAGCTATATTCAGGGCATCGAAATGCTTGCCTCTATGCGACTGTGCGCCAATGTTCCGGCCATGTATGCCATTCAGACGGCTCTGGGGGGCTATCAAAGCATCAATGATCTTATTGGGCCTGAAGGGCGTCTATTGCAGCAACGGGATAAGGCATGGTCGCTCTTAACCCAAATCCCGGGGGTTAGCTGCGTCAAGCCCAAAGCAGCCATGTACCTATTCCCACGCCTGGACCCGGAAATCTACCCTATTGAGGACGATGAACAGCTGGTACTGGACTTACTGCTGGATGAAAAAATTCTGCTGGTTCAAGGTACCGCTTTCAATTGGCCAAACCCGGATCACTTTCGGATTGTATTCCTGCCCAGAGAGGATGACCTCGAAGAAGCCATTGGTAGGCTATCCAACTTCCTAGAGCAGTATCGCCTCAAAAACGCCGCAAAGAAGTCCAAGCTAACTCAGGTAGTGTCCTAGCGGGCCACGTACTTAGCTCACAGGGTAAAGGATTCGATCACGGTACCCCGTGGTGACAGGAATATATCCTGCCAGGGCTTTATCCAAAACAGGGTCATTACTATCCACCAGTAATGGCCTGCCGTTAAGTGCAGTAATTTTTGTCTTTGTGGCGATAACCACCAAGTTATCGCGGCCCACCTGCCTGATAACAGAAGGCGTCAATTGATGGTTGCCGCGGCCTAACAGATGCCCTTGACCACCTATCGGTGTGATAACAATCTTTACCCTTCCATCGGCGGCAGCAACTGCCTGCTCAATGTCTGAGCCAGTGACATCCAATGCCAATACTTGACGGTTCCGGATGAGGTCTACACCCAACAAGGTATTTTCAAGACCCAACTCTTCCATCAAACCGCGTGTGGTTGAACCCGGACCAATGATATAGAGGTCGTCATCCTCCATCTCCTCGATTAACGTTCCTGCGATATCCTGAAGAACCAGTGCTTCTACTTCTTGCCCTCCAGATTTCACATGTTGCATAAAGCGCCCCTCTTCAGGCACCAGAAGGTCACCGTAATAGCGCGCACGTACATTACCCTGCCGAAAGGCTTCTTCATCAATATCGCGCACTTCTTGCTGACGTATATCCACTAACTCACCATTGGCCAACCGACAAACCAATTCACCTGCAGCCTCCGGGGTGATGGCATAAACGCCTGAGTGCATTTTGACGCCTGCTGGAATACCAAGAACAGGCTGGCTTTCAGGAATAGCATCGCAGATATTACGAGCGGTGCCATCGCCACCCACAAACAGAATCATGTCCAACCCCATCTCAGACATGGTCTTTGCTGCAAGCTCCGTATCCTCTGGTGTCGTTACATTAGGATGGATATCACCAATAACCTCAGGATTAAAACCACAGTGCCGGGCGACATCCTCCCCCATTGGCCCAGGGTATGTCACCAAAGCCACGGCCCCAGGATTAGCACCCTCTGAGACCACGCCTAACGCCCTAATAGCACGCTGAGGTGCACGGGGCTCAGCGCCTCGAGATAGGGCCTCAGCAACGGTTTCTTCCCCGTCACTGCCCTTCAATGCAACAGCACCACCAATACCTGCTAAGGGGTTGATAATAAGACCCACTCTGAACACAACTTACTCCAAAACCAACATCAGAATCTGCTAAAGAAAATCACTGCACAATTATACCCTGTGGATATACCCTGAGGATTGTGCGCCTCGGGGTTTGTCCACGCTATCAATCGTGGTATGTTCAACCTTCACAAGAAACTGAGGTGATGACGCTAGCAATGAACACCGAACAAAATGATAAAACGCCGAAAGAGAAAAATCCTGATTTCCATGGTGCCGCCCTCATTGATGATGATGGGAACGAGATTCCCATCACTGAAGGCATGGTGCAGGAAGCCTGCTCTGGCCTTGATGAAGAAGCAGGTATCACAAACGATGAAAAACCATCGCCCTCAAAGTGAACGCCGCACTCTCCTATCCACTCAGTGGTTTAACTAAACCCTAATACAGACAATTGCCGACTCAACTGCTCGCTTGGGATGCCCCCAACCCGATAATGCTGAAACTCTAGGCGTTGTGGGTAAGTCTTACGGAGCCGATCAAAGACACTGGGCACGTCGGTACTATCGACTAGACCAGTACTGTCAACTAGACCGGTACTTTCAGCTAGCAGAGCCTGCCTCATTCGCTGGTCTTCCTCGGCCACATTATAAGTAGCCAGCACCGCTTGGGCTAAGAAGGAAGCGGTCACCTGAACGGGCTGATCTGGACTCAAATCAGTTTCAGGAACACCCTGCCCCCGCCAAGTACAAAACGCATCCCGGATCATCCCTGTTCCATTAATTTTGCCATCATCGCTGTAGCCAGCAATATGGGGTGTTCCAATATCTACCTGCTCCAGTAGTGGCAGGGCAATATCAGGCTCCTGCTCCCAAACATCCAGTGCCACCTGCCATAATTTATCCGGCAATAGACGAAGCAATGCCGCATTGTCCACCACAGCGCCTCGACCGGCATTAATCAACAATGCCTTTGATGAGAGTTCCGCCAGAACGCCTTCATCAAAAAGATGGTACGTAGGGAAAGAGCCCTCTGTAGATAGAGGTGTGTGCAAACACAGCACATCAGATTGAAGAACATCGTCAAAAGACACCAAGTCAGGTATTTTATCCTTGGTTAAAAAAGGATCATAACAACGGCAGCTAACCCCCAGCTCGGTCAATATCCGATACAGCCGGCCACCCACATTGCCGCAACCCACAATACCTACAGTTTGCTCCATCCAGTTAGGGCGCAGCGTAAAAAGTACCGAGAGTACATACTGCACAACTGAATTGGCATTACAGCCAGGGGCATTAGCAAAACAAATGTCCCGTTGAGCTAAATAATGCTGGTCTACGTGATCAACCCCAATGGTGGCAGACCCCACAAATTTGACCCTGCTACCCTCCAACAAACTCGCGTTCACCAGCGTCACTGATCGAACTAACAATACATCGGCATCCCACACATGCTCAGAGGTTAGTTCTCGGCCGGGGTAAGTCACGACCTCACCGTAGGGAGAGAACATCTCCCGAACCAATGGCATATTTTCGTCCGCAACTATTTTCATCCTGTAACACTTTTCATTCTGTAACACTTTTCATTCTGTAACAGTTTTCTTCATGGAGTATCTTCCACACCATCAACCAATCTTTCCGCTTTGGATAATAAATACCCACCAAGCCCCATACGTTGGCAGAAAGCGGCCAAATCATCCAGCGCTATTGGCTGACGCTTTAACTCTCTATTCGGCCCTGGATTCATATCAACATGACCCACTGGAGCATCTTCCGCAATTTTAGTGAGCTTTCGCGCCATAAGGATTTGTTCTCGATAGGCATCAATTTTAGCCGATAGGTTTTTCGCACCCCTAACAGGCACCTCCCCTATCAATTCACCGGCCTGTAACAGTGCATTAAGACTTCCAAAATGCTTGAGTAGTGCGGCAGCTGTTTTGGCTCCAATACCCGGAACACCGGGAATATTGTCAATGCTGTCACCTACCAGTGCCAAGTAGTCCGCCAACTGCTCAGGCCAAACACCCATTCGCCCCATGACGGCCATTCGATCTTGCGGCTCAGCTTGCCCATAATCCCAAATCAGATCATTAGGGCCAACCAACTGCATAAGATCCTTATCTCGGCTCACTACAATAATCTGATGGCCATTCACTTGGCGTCCACGTTTGGCAAGCGTACCCATAATGTCGTCCGCTTCGTGGGTATCGCTGGCAAGTCCGGTGATACCCAACATGCCCGTCACTTCCACACAGGCATTGAGCTGAAATGCCAACGCTTCGTCTGGCAACACTCGATTAGCCTTATAGGCCGGGTAAATTTGATTTCGAAAGCAATTCCCTAGACTCTCATCGAAAGCCACAGCAATATATTCAGGCGACTCTTTGTCTATCAGCGATAACAAAAACTTCAGATACCCGTAAACCGCCTGGGTGGGGTGCCCTTCTTGGCTGTGCCAGTTTTCAGGTAATCCAAAATAATAACGAAAAATATAAATCGATGCGTCGATCAAATAGAGCGGAGAGGACATCAGATAAAAGACTTACGGTAATGATCCGCACAGAATGGCTGGGTATTAAAGCAATCAGAAAGAGCCAACGTAAACGCTGATGCACGGGAAGGCATGGGTGAAGCGCACCACTCCGTGGCTTGCTGAACAACCAAGTCAACAAATTCCTCGCTGGCTCCAATATCAGCAGACAAATTATCAGCACTGATATTAAACAAATGTCCCGCTGCCACGGAGAAAATCCACTCTATCGCTTGGGGTTTTACTTCCACTTGCTCGAAAGTTCGCTGCTGAACCTCTGTCCGGCCATCGGGGTTATACCAATATCCAAAATCAACAACCTGTCTGCGCTGCTCACCAGCAATACACCAGTGGGAAATTTCATGAAGTGCACTGGATATGTAGTCACTGCGAAAAATCAGGCGATGGTAATCACACGTATCATTAGAAG
>JAGPWA010000018.1 GCA_018066715.1 Porticoccus sp.
CACTGTGGCGACCATCAATGTGGCCAAAGCCGACGATGCCATCGATACCAGCACCACCGGCAATACCGTCTTGTTCACCGAAGATGCGGGTGCCACCAGCGCATTGTTCGCTGCGGCGCTTGATACCATCGAAACCGGCGATACCATTAGCCAAGTGATCTTAACCCTGGCCAACATCGAGGCCGGTGACACCCTCAGCTTTGGTGCCACCAACATTGACTTAAATACCAATGGTGCGACGGTCGCCGCTGGCTTTACGTATACCGTCTCCAGTGCCGGGGCGAGTCCGGTGCTGACCATCACCCATGCCGGTGCCGACGATGCCACCGTCAATACCCTGCTCAACAGTGCGGTGTTTAATAACACCAGCAACAATGATCCCAGTACCACCGCCCGTACGGTAACCTTCACCAGCGTCACCGACTCCGGTTCCGGCTTAACCGCCGATGGCACCGTGGCGACGGTAAATATCACTGCCGTCAACGATGCCCCGACGTTCAGCGTGCTTCCAACCTTCACCGCCCACACCATCACCACCACCGCCGATCAGGTTTACTCCGTGACCACGGTAGACATGGACGGGGATGGCGACCTGGACGTGCTCTCGGCCTCGTTTTCTGACGACAAGATCGCCTGGTATGAGAACGACGGCAACGAGAACTTCACCGAACGCGTCATCACTACCGCGGCCGATGGGGCTATCGATGTCACGACAGCGGATGTAGACGGCGATGGTGACCTGGACGTGGTCTCGGCCTCGTTTAATGACGACAAGATCGTCTGGTATGAGAATGACGGTAGCGAGACATTCACCGCGCACACCATCACCACCGCTGCCAATGGGGCTCGTTCCGTCACCACCGCAGATGTGGACGGGGATGGTGACCTGGACGTGGTCTCAGCCTCAGCTAATGACGACAAAATCGCCTGGTATGAGAACGATGGCAACGAGAGCTTCACCGAACGCGTCATCACTACCACGGCCATTGGGGCTATCGATGTCATGACAGCGGATGTAGACGGCGATGGTGACTTGGACGTGCTCTCGGCCTCGTTTAATGACGACAAGATCGTCTGGTATGAGAATGACGGCAGCGAGACCTTCACCGCGCATATCATCACCACCACCGCCAATGGGGCTAACTCAGTCACCACGGCGGACGTCGACGGCGATGGCGACCTGGACGTGGTCTCGGCCTCGAATATTGACGACAAGATCGCCTGGTATGAGAACGACGGCAGCGAGACCTTCACCGCGCACACCATTAGCACCGCCGCCAATAGCGCTCGGTCCGTCACGACGGCAGACGTGGATGGCGATGGCGACCTGGACGTGGTCTCGGCCTCGAATATTGACGACAAGATCGCCTGGTATGAGAACGACGGCAGCGAGACCTTCACCGAACGCGTCATCACTACCACGGCCAATGGCGCTACCGATGTCACGATAGCGGATGTAGACGGCGATGGTGACTTGGACGTGGTCTCGGCCTCGAATAGTGACAACAAGATCGCTTGGTATGAGAGCGACGGGGGAAGTGACCTGAATGGCATGCCCTCCTTCACCGAAGGCGGTGCAGCCGTGGTGCTGGATGTAGAAGCGGATGCCCGTGATGCCGAACTCGATGAGCTCAACAGCGGCCTAGGCGATTACGATGGCACTAGCCTGACCTTAGTGCGCAACGGCGGCGTGTCCACAGAAGATATTTTCAGTTTCAGCGATGGCAACGGCATCACCTTGTCGGGTGGCAACCTGATCAAGAACACCCAGATCATCGGTACATTTGATACCACCACCACATCCGGCCAACTGGTCATTACCTTTACCAACGCCAACAGCGAAACCCCGACATCAGTAGATGTCGATAACATCCTACGCCAACTCACTTACGCCAATAGCTCAGATGCACCTCCAGCCTCTGCTCAAATCGACTGGACGTTTGACGATGGTAATACCGGCAGCCAGGGTGTGGGCGGTGCCCTAACTGACGTGGGTAGCACAACGGTGACTATTATCGCCGTCAACGATGCTCAAACAGCAACTAACCTGGCTGCAGCGGAAACTTATACCGAAGACACCGCTCTCAATTTAACCGATATTGTGATTACCGATGCCGACAGTGCCAATGTTACCGCTACGCTCACTTTGTCTGATGTCGCCGCCGGTAGTTTAAACACAGCCACTTCGGGGTCAGTGACGTCGACATTCGTTAGTGGTGTCTGGATAGCCAGTGGTGCTATTGCCGATGTCAATGCATTGCTTGCCGATGTGACGTTTACTCCCACGCTTAATTACAACAGTAACTTTACCATTGCGACCAGTGTGGATGATGGTGTTGCCGCTGCGGTGACCGGTGTGAAAATTATGACAGGCACCGCCGTCAACGATGCCGGCACCTTTGGTGGTAATACCTCAGACACCACCAATGAAGACACCGCAACAGCCGGCACCGTCACCTTCGCTGATGCGATTGATGGTTTCACCACACCGAACTTTAGTATCAATAGCGCAGCTAGCAATGGCACCGCAGCCATTGATGCGGCAGGTAACTGGACTTATACCCCGACGGCTAATTACAACGGCGCCGATGCCTTTACCGTACAAGTCACTGATGATGCCGGCAATGTAGAAACCCAAGCCATTAGTATGACTGTGACTGCCACCGACGATGCCATAGACACCAGTACCACCGGCAATACCGTGGCCTTTACTGAAGATGCGGGTGCCACCAGCGCCTTGTTCAGTGCCGCCCTCGACACGATTGAAACCGGCGACACCATTAGCCAAGTCATCTTGACCTTGGCCAATGTCGACGCGGGCGACACCCTCAGCTTTGGTGCCACCGACATTGATTTGAACAGCAACGGCGCCACTGGCCCGGATGGTAACGGTTTTAGCTACACCGTCAGCAGTGCCGGTGCCTCACCGGTGATTACCATTACCCATGCCGGTGCCGACGATGCCACCGTCAATACCATGCTCAACAGTGCGGTGTTTAATAACACGACCCATAACGATCCCTCAACCACGGCCAGAACCGTCACCTTCACCAGTGTCACCGACTCAGGCAGTGGCCTGACTGCCGATGGCACTGTGGCCACCATTAATGTGGCGGTCGTCAATGATGCGCCTATGGTGGCAACTAACACTGGCACTACCGTTAACGAAGGTAGTGCCGGTACCGTTATCACCACCGCTATGCTCAACGAAGGCGACCCCGATGACGACGGTAGTGAGCTAACCTACACAATTACCGCTGTAACAGGCAATGGCACGCTTAGTCTGAATGGATTCGGTGTACTGGGCCTAAGCGATACCTTCACCCAGGCAGAGATTGATGCTGGCGACGTAACCTACGATCACAATGGTAGTAATACCACCAGTGATAGTTTTAGCTTCTCCTTGGCCGATGGCGGCGAAGATGGCGCATCACCAGCGATGGGCAGTTTTATTATTACCGTCAATGCCATCGATGACGATACCGCGACGGTGGTCAATCAAGGCATCACGGTCAATGAAGGTGATACTAATACCGTTTTAACCACCTCGGATTTATCCTCATCGGATGCAGACACTGACGATGCCACACTGATTTACACGGTGGGCGATGTTGCAAATGGGAGTTTAACCATTGGCGGCACTGCTTGGGCGGTGAGTAGCAACGACACCTTTACCCAGCAAGATATTATTGATGGCAATGTGCTGTATACCCACGATGGGCTAAATACCAACAGTGATAGCTTTAGCTACACCGTTGAAGACCCAATAGGTAATCAATTAACCGGTCAAACGTTTAGCATTACGGTCAATGCGGTGGGGGGGAGTTTAGGCGCGGTAGTTGATGCTGATGTTGTGGCTAACCGTGTGGATGAGGATGCAGTAATAGGAACGCCAGTCGGCATTACTGGGCTTGCTATTGATCCAGATACTGCCGATTCGGTGATTTATTCCTTATCAGATGATGCCGGTGGTTTGTTTGATATAGACCCGAGTAGCGGGGTGGTTGCGGTAGCCGGTACGTTGAATTTTGAGGCTGCTGAGAGCCATTCCGTAACAGTGTTGGCAACCAGTACGGATACAACAACTAGTAGCCAGTCATTTGTCATTAATGTTTCTGATGTGGATGCTTCTATTTATTCTGATGGCGATGAGTTTATTCCAGAAAAAGTGGATGGTAAAAAGGTTGATGATAAAAAGATTGACGATGAGGATATAAATAAAAATCTTCAGAAAAAATCTGCCAATGATGGCATCGACCCCAGGGGTGCTGGTGGCGATGGACTTTATGTAAAAGGTGTTCCTTTTGAGCAAGGTGTCATAGCACGGGGTGTTGTCGATGCGGATAAACAATGGGGAGTACTTTTGCCCATCAATGATGACGTGTTGGCGAGTGTGATGGCAGAAAGTGATGACATTAAAAAACGGGTGCCACTTAAATTTCTCGATTTAAATAATTTGGATATCGTGCCTTTTAAACAGGATATATTGTCCTCTACTGAGTCGACGTCGATGATGAATAATCGCGATTTTGTCAGCAGTTTGGATCAACTTGGTCAGGATTTGGATGACGCGGTAGAAAAGAAAAAAAATCATTTCAAGTTAGGTGCCGAGATAACACTGGGTGTTACCATCAGTCTTGTAGCGGGGATGGTTAGCTGGATTTTTAAAGGTGGCTCACTGTTGATGGGTTACCTGTCGGTATTACCCCTATGGCAGCAATTTGACCCGTTCCCTGTTCTGGCTACGAAAAAAAGAAAGAATAAAAACCATCAAGATGAAAGAGAAAACAGTGATGAGGACAATATTGTGGAAGATGTTTTTAAAAGCGACTCTTAATTAAAAAAGTGGAAATTTATACATGCTCAAATTTTTTAGATCGCCATTAACTCGTATCAGTTTTGGGCTGGTCATGTTGACGGTTGCTATGTTGGTTACAGCCGCATTTCTTGGGCTATTGCCCGATACAAAAACTGCTGAGTTTGAATCTAGAAAAATTATTTCTGAGTCTATTGCCGTGCAAGTTTCTACAGCGTTGATAAATCAGCAGTTGGATGGCGCTAGTGATGCGCTGGACTCCGTGGTAAAGAGAAATACTGGCATCCTTTCAGCCGCCATTAGAAAAAGTAACGGTGTTGTTTTGGTGGCATTCGGACACCATGAGAAAAACTGGACGTTATTACAGCAAGGTAAGTCGACTCTCAGACAAATCCAGGTGCCCATTTTTAATAATGAGGGTAGGTGGGGCGCCGTGGAACTTAGGTTCTCCGATGCTGGTGATGTCAGTTGGTTTCCTTATAAAGGATCACTCGTTGCGGTTATTTTGTTTGTGGCTGTTGTTGGGTTTGTGACCTATATGTTGTTTCTGAAACGGACCATGCGCGAGCTGGATCCTAATCAGGTGATTCCGGAGCGGGTACGTATGGCGTTGGATACGTTATCCGAAGGATTGCTGATTATAGATCACGAAGGTTACATTGTGTTCTCAAATTCAGCCTTTGCCGAGAAAATACAACAGGTGTCAAAAAGTCTGATTGGCAAGAAAAGTACGGAGTTTGATTGGGAGATTGACTCTGGTGATATAGCGGAGATGGAGTTACCCTGGCTGTCTGTTCTTGGCGGTAAGGAGGTATCCCAAGGTATACCTCTCCGGTTAAACATAGAACAAAAAGATACCCTGATTCATAGTTATACCTTTACGGTCAACTGCTCTCCAATTACCACCTCGGATGAAGGTGTTCGCGGTGTATTGGTCACCTTTGATGATATTACAGAGCTTGAAATTAAAAACGAAGAGTTGCGTAAAACCCTCGACAAGTTGAAGCATACTCAGCGTGAAGTGACACGCCAGAATCAGGAGCTGCAAGTTCTTGCTAACATGGATTCCCTGACAAATGTTTTGAACAGGCGCGCTTTTTTTGCCGGCCTAGAGACGGTTTTTGAACAATCGAGAGAATTGGGACAGGTGCTCAGTTTCATTATGGTCGATATCGATCATTTCAAAACTGTGAATGATCGATATGGGCATGCCGTTGGTGATGTCGTCATCAAATTGTTGGCAAAAATTTTGAGTGAAGAGAGTCGGCCAAATGATTTGGTTGGGCGCTTTGGTGGAGAGGAGTTTTGTGTGGTATTGCCCGGTGCTACACAGGAGGCAGGTGTCTGTGTTGCTGAACGCATGCGTGTTATTATTGAAAGCTTAAGCCCCCCTGAATTGAAAGGCACTTCGATTACTTCAAGTTTTGGCGTGTCGACGTTAACTGATGAGATAACTGACTTTAACGAGTTGGTAGTTAAAGCGGACGATGCGCTATATGTAGCCAAAGAAAATGGCAGGAACCGGGTGATATTCTGGTCAGACAGTATGGCGCAGGGTATCTTGACAGATCAACCGCCCGTCTCCGATAAAGCTCTGCTGCTCTGTGCTGCGAAGGAAGCACTGTCTCCAGCACATGAGGCACCAAATAAATTGTCTGATAGTGATGTGGTACAAAACCAGGTGTAAATTAAAATTGGCTAGGGTCAGGATCAGCTGGCAATATGAACAGGCAGGCGATGAAAATAACCCGGTTGCCAAGAACACGTTTTGTTGATCGTGTTGATCAAGCCATAAAGGGTAGTGAGGTAACCGCTAGAATACAAAACTTGCTGTTCTGACTATTGATGTTGCGATATTACAACGCATGAATGATGCATTTGGTCATGTTGATACTGGCAGGAAAACCCAACCCTTCATTGCCACCATAAATTGATTACATATGGCTGACAATACACACAACTTCAGCCTTGCTATTAAATAATGGGTCACCCGAGCTTCTAGGGTTTAGCTCCAATGCTTTAGTTTGGGGAAACCCTCAGGATTTTTATTGCATCCATCCTTTCATCAAGAATAACTGGGCCATCAAAAATAACCGGATCATCAATAGTAGAGGGTGCTGAGCAGGGTTTTCCGTCTGCAATTTGACGTGTGGTACGACGCAATGTTTTACCTGAGCGGGTTTTCGGCAAACGCTGGACAACCGCCGACTGTTCACAGCAACCAATGGCACCAAGTTTTCCTTGCCCCTCGTGAACTAGGTTTTTGATAGCTTTTGAACTAGGCTGGCCACTCATCAGGTTCTTTTCCTCATTGTTAATCAGGATTAGACTGTCAGCTTTGTGATAATTAGTGACTAGGAATAGCTCAATGCCCTCTTTTGATATTGTTTCCGAAGTTGAACAAGAAGAAATTCGAAATGCTACGGAAAATACCCAGCGTGAACTCGCCACTCGTTTTGATTTTCGAGGTGTAGATACCAAGGTTGAATTTAAAGATGGTGAGGTGACTCTCTCTACCGAGGCAGATTTTCAGTGCCAGCAACTACTGGATATACTGCGAGGAAACTTGGTGAAACGTAAAGTGGACCCTTACGTCATTGATGTGGATGAAGAGGCGCTTCACAGTGGTAAAACCTTTTCACTACAAGTTCGTTTTAAGCAGGGTATTGATCAGCCTATGGCGAAGAAAATAGTCAAGCTGGTGAAAGATGCCAAGATGAAAGTCCAGGCGGCGATTCAAGGTGACAAAATACGAATCACCGGAAAAAAACGTGATGACCTGCAAGCGGTCATGGCGCTAGTTCGAGGTGCGGACTTAGGGCAGCCATTTCAGTTTGATAACTTCAGAGACTGATAAATATTTGCTGGCATTATGATGAGTTTGTTGAGCAATAAAATGTACTAACCTACTGACCGATATAGATTTCTTGTAAAAAGCATAGGAATACTACGTATGGGTGATCAACAGTTTCCACGTTACAGCTTTCTAGGGTTGTTTTTCGCGTTGGTATCATTGATCTTGTTACCCCCTTTTTTTGGCGATGGGGCGGGATTAATACAGAAACTGGTGTGGCTTGCGGTTCTACTGTCGATGCTGTGGTTGGTAACACATGATCACCGGTCGATGTTGATAGGTGGGGTTTTTGCGCTTCCTGTTCTACTGATAAGTGGGCAGTCTCTGGTCAACGAAGCGTCAGTGTGGACTTTGGGGTATGTTTTTTTTGCCATCATTTTCATGCTGTTTATCCTCAGCCACTTATTGCGTTTTGTCGTCGTTACCAAACGCGTGAGCGGTGATCTTATCTTTGCTTCGCTCTGTGTCTACCTCTTAATAGGGGTGATATGGGCCTATATTTATTTGATGATGGAGGTGGTTACTCCGGAGGCCTTTTCCATCGATGTTGATGTACAGCAGGGTTATACAGCGTTACTGCGAGAGCTGCTGTATTACAGTTATGTCACGCTCACTACTCTAGGGTATGGAGATATTACACCGGGAACCCCGGTCGCTAGGTCATGGTCAGCAATGGAGGCGATTGTAGGACAGCTTTATTTGACTGTCATTGTGGCCCGTTTAATGGGGCTTTATATTTCGACTGAGTTGGCTGGTGCTGACTCAGAAGATTCCCAATCCTGATGTTAGACCTGATGTTAGACCTGATGTTAGAAAATACTTGTCGGTGAGGGCTGACCTCGCCAGCTGTGTGCTCCGGTAGATATTTATATTTAATGAATAATTAAGGCGAGTTTCGTGGTTAGGACACTTCAATTAGCGGTGCTTATCTTGTGGGGTTTATCCGGGTGTATGTCATCTGCTCCGAGCGAACCTGAGTCTGAACCAAGCTACGCTACAAAGTTGAGGCCATCCTCATCTGTTGTGGTCAGCAAACCTGGGTTTTACCTCCCTAGGGGTGAGCCGGTAGGTTGGTATTCCGATGTTATTTGGGTTGACCCTAATCAGATCTTATCAAACAAGCCTTCTCTACCTAATTATCTTCGATCAGAAGTGCAGCGCCAAATGTCTAATAGGGGGCATATGTTCGTTAATGCCAGCAGTGCTGAATATGTGATGTTGGCTGCAGTCATCTTGGGTGATATGTCGACGAGTGAAAGTGATACATTAAATAAGTTTTTTAATATCGATCCAGCCTTGAGCAAAACATCTGAAGATTATGATGTCGGGACGTTGCTGCTGGCTATTGGTAAGCAAGGAGGCCATCGCGCATTATGGCGTGGAGCTGTACAGGCTTTTGTCGGGGAAGAGGTTCCTGAATCAGTAGGGCAGAAGCGTCTCGAACAATATATCGGGACACTACTGGGATCCCTTCCCCAGAAATAGGCGTGATTTTCGATGCACGATTATCCTGACAGCACTGCTCATTCTATTTTTTTGGGTTATTTTTACGGCTTTCTGAACCATCGCCGATAGCGGGCCCAATGTTTTTTGTCGTGGTCGGTCTACTTCTCGGCCCTGCGAGTCTCGACCTCTTAAAACACATGCCAGTGCTACGGTGGTTAAAATATTCACCTACAAAAAGTAATGAAATAAAATTACTTTTCCAGCCTTATATTGCATTTTTTATAAAATTTCTCATGGATTTTAGTATTGTTAAGGCGTGTTTTTATAGGCTGGAATAATAAGTTAACTCATTGTTTTTTAGTGTAAAAATGGCTCTTACAGTTAAGGGTGACCTCTCTCCTAGATAGAACCTTGTATTTCCTTGCATAAGCTCTAGACTTTATGTCATATTGAAAAATAAGAAATTATTGATCGAGGTGGATAATCTCTCAATCAGCATTTGTTACTCGCTCATCATTCCGTAGAAAGCAATACGGATTGGTTCTATTTGGTCTGCTTTCCACCTTATTGATGACAGGTTGTACAGCACTTGGGCCGGACTTTGAAAAACCGGAAGTCTCAGCAGAGGCCAATTGGTCAGCAAAGGATGAGGCACTGTCAGGTGAGCCTCGTGTGCAGGTTGAATGGTGGAAAGCCTTCAATGACCCTGTCCTCGATACATTGATCCAGACAGCCTATCAGCAGAACCTCCCGCTACAAGTTGCTGGGCTTAGAATTCTTGAAGCAAGAGCGCAGTTAGGTATTGCCGTCGGTAATCGTTACCCGCAGGTGCAACAGCTAAATGGTTCGGCTGGTAGAGTTAGGTTGAGCGAAAAAAGTCCAAATTTTAATGCGCTGACTGATGACAGCTATTCTGACCATCGGATAGGTTTTGATGCTGCCTGGGAGTTGGATTTTTGGGGTCGATTTCGTCGGTCAATAGAAGCCGCAGAGGCGTCCCTTTCTGTGACTGAGGCGGATTATGACAACACTCTGGTTATCCTAACCGCAGAAGTAGCTCGTGCTTATGTCACCATCCGAACACTTGAAGAGCAGCTTGTCCTAGTTCGTTCTAATATCAGCTTACAGCAGGAAAGTTTACGGATTGCACAAGTACGGTATAAAAATGGCGCAACAACTGAACTAGATGTTCAGCAGGCAACCTCTACCCTTGCTGAGACTCAAGCGCAGGACCCTATCCTTATGACCGCCTTACGCCAAGCCAACAATGGTCTCAGTGTCCTGATGGGAATGCCCCCTTCGGACTTGACGCTGATGTTGGGTGGCGTAGGGCAGATACCCGTTGCGTCAGCTGCTATGGCCACAGGTATTCCTGCTGACCTGCTTCGGCGTCGTCCGGATGTTCGCTTAGCCGAGTATCAGGCGGCTAATCAGAGTGCTTTGATTGGTGTTGCCAAGGCAGATTTGTATCCAAGTTTTTCACTGACAGGTTCCATTGGCTATCAAGCCAGTGATACCCATGATAGTAGTACAGGTGACCTATTTGATAGTGGCACGTTGTTTTTCTCAGCGGGGCCATCGTTTACCTGGAATATTCTGAATTATGGTCGCATTAAGAATAATGTTCGTGTTCAGGATGCTCGTTTCCAGCAAAGCGTCGTAAATTATCAAAATACCGTTCTCACCGCTTATCAAGAGGTCGAGGATGCCATGGTAGCGTTTGGACAATCTAAGCGAGAGAGCACGTTTCGTGCTACCAGTTCAGCCGCAGCTAAGCGATCTGTCGAGATTTCCAGTATTCAGTATCGGGAAGGCTCTGTGGATTTTCAGCGAGTGATTGATTCTCAACGCACCTTGGTCGTACAACAGAATGAGTGGACCAGGGCTCGTGGTGATATCGCACTCAATCTCATCGCCATGTATAAGGCGCTGGGTGGTGGCTGGGAGATTCGAGAAGGGAATAGCTTTATTTCTGATGAGACCCGAAATGAGATGGAAGAACGCACCAACTGGGGCGACTTGTTAATGACCGACGATAAAGCCAAGTAAAAATACCCGTTCATGTGGTATTCACCTCAGAGGTGTATACCAATTTGTGTATCTCCCTGGAGGGAGCAGATGAAATTAAGACAGACTCATTGCATTCAATACAGGGTTCTCCTGGCCGTCACCTCAATAGTTCTGTTGCAGGCTTGCAGTGAGCCACCAGAACCGGAAGCAGAGATTGTCCGTCCAGTGAAGCTGATGACCCTGGGTGCGGACAAGGCTGGCATTACTCGAGAACTATCCGGTGTCGTCACCGTAGAACAGAGCGTAGAACTGGGATTTGAAGTGCCGGGAAGAATTATTGAATTGCCCATCACGGAAGGTGACAAGGTTGAGAAAGGCGCGTTGCTGGCTCGCATAGATCCCACTGATTACTTGGCCGCATATAACGGGGCTAAGTCAAATCGGACAGCAATGAGTTCAGCGTACATTCGAGCAAAAAAGATATTTGACCAAGGTGCAGGGTCACAGGCTGAGGTGGATATCACATTACGGGATTTTCAGGTTGCCAGGGAGCAACTGAAAACGGCTGAAAAGGCGCTGCAGGACACTAAGATTTTTAGTCCGTTTTCCGGGGAGATTGCAACAAAGATTGTCGAAAACTTTGAAAACGTTAGGTCGAAGCAACCCGTGCTTTTGTTACATGATTTATCGCATCTGGAAATAGAGGTCATTGTACCGGAGCAGGATGTCGCACGAGTAAGGCGAGGCTTTTCTCTTCGTGAGCGAACGACTCGAGTCAGGCCTGAGGTAGAGCTTAGCGCTATACCCGGCCAGCGCTTTCCCGCAAAGTTTAAGTCCTTCTCAACCGCCGTTGACCCAGTGACGCGCACCTATTTGGTCACGCTTTCCTTCGAAAACACCAAAGAGGCTACGGTTCTTCCCGGCATGACGGCGAAAGTGATTATGCATTCGCCCAAGGATGATGTTTCTAGCGTTGAGCTGGAGGGCTTTTTGGTTCCTGTTGCCGCTGTAGCAGGGAATGAGACAGGCGCAGCATATGCTTGGCATGTGGACACTGACACCATGCAAGTGTCAAAGGTAATGGTAGAGCTTGGGCAGTTGTCCGGTACGGATATTCGGGTATTAAATGGCCTACAAGAGGGTGACCGTATCGCTGTTTCGGGTGTACATCATCTGCGTGAAGGGATGAAAGTTCGTCTCTTAGGCGAGTGATGGTGGGGATTGTTATATGAATATTGCCCAGTTTTTCATTGAGCGTCGGGTTACTACGCTAGTGTTGACCTTTGTCATGCTCGGTGCTGGCCTGATGAGTTATCAGGGCCTTAGTCGGTTGGAAGATCCTGAATTTACGATTAAGGACGCCCTGGTGATTACCGCATACCCGGGAGCTACAGCGGCCGAGGTTGAGGCAGAGGTGTCTGACCGTCTGGAGAAAGCCGTTCAGAGTATGGGGCAGCTCAAGCGAGTGGTGTCTAAGTCTGATAATGGGCTGTCCACTCTTACCGTGACGATTAAAGACAAATATGGCAAGGAGCTTTTGCCGCAAGTCTGGGATGAACTTCGGCGCAAGATTGATGATGCTCAGCGAGAGTTGCCGCCAGGTGCTGGGAGCTCTCTAGTTGTTGATGACTATGGTGATGTATACGGTATCTTTATAGCGATCACGGGCGATGGTTACAGTTATGCCGAGATCAAAGATGTTGTTGATCTGCTCCGACGAGAGCTACTGCTAGTTGAAGATGTAGGTAAAATTGATACCTTTGGTGAGCGCACGGAGGCTGTTTATGTTGAAATAAACCGTGACCGAATGTCTCAGCTTGGTATTTCTACCGATACTATTGTTCGTGAATTACGGCAGAAAAATTTGGTTGCTGACGCGGGTCGTGCCACTGTTGGTAATGAATTTATCACCATCCATCCCACCGGTGAAATCAAGACCATAGAGCAATTTGGTGAAATCCTTCTCAGTGGGGGCAGTGGGCCTTCCGAACAAATTTTCCTGAAAGATATTGCCCGGACATGGCGTGGTTATGTGGATCCGCAAGACTACTTGATTCGTTACGACGGTAAGGTTGCCATCGGGTTGGGGATATCGACAGTTGCTGGTGGCAACGTCATCAATATGGGAAGGGCTCTGAAGGAGCGAGTTGCCGAGCTTAAGTCTCAGTTGCCCCTCGGTATGGAGGCAGGTCTGGTCTCCATGCAGTCAGACGCCGTGGATATTGCCATTAAGAGCTTTGTCATCAGCCTTCTGGAAGCAGTGGCTATTGTGATTGTTGTGCTACTGATATTTATGGGGCTACGCAGTGGCGTGTTAATTGGTTTTGTGCTGCTGTTGACCATTGCTGGTACCTTTATTTTTCTCGCGCCTATGATGGTTGCCCTAGAACGTATCTCACTGGGTGCCTTGATCATTGCACTGGGAATGTTGGTGGACAATGCCATTGTGGTAGTAGATGGGGTACTTGTTAGATTACAGAAGGGTGAAGAGGCGAAGTCTGCTGCTATAGAGGTGGTTAAACAGACAGCCATTCCATTATTAGGTGCCACAGTTATTGCCATTCTTGCTTTTGCGGCTATTGGTACTTCTGATGACAATACGGGTGAGTTTTGTCGCTCATTGTACCAAGTGGTACTGGTCTCATTACTCTTGAGCTGGGTGACGGCTGTTACGATAACCCCGCTTTTGTGTGTCATGTTTTTGAAGAAGCCAGAGTCAAATGCTGAGGCAGATGATCCCTACAACAGTGGGATTTATGCTCGCTATAAAAATATGTTGCGTACCTGTATTCGGTTCAAGTCGCTGACACTGCTCGTTGTTGTTGGGGTCTTTATATCCTCTGTTTGGGGTTTCCAATTTGTTGATCAGAGTTTTTTCCCTCCCTCCACTCGCCCCCAGTTTATGGTTGATCTTTGGTTGCCTCAGGGGTCTCATATTGATGAGACGGAGCAACTAGTTGAGTCGGTTGAAAATTATATAAAAGAGCAGGAAGGTGTGACTCACATCAGTTCATTGATTGGGAAAGGAGGGCTCCGGTTTCTGTTGACGTATACGCCAGAAAAATTGAACAGTGCTTATGCACAGTTGCTGGTCGATGTGGATGATCCGAACAAAATGGATGCCTTATCGGTTAATATTGAAGAGCATTTAAAACAGAATTATCCAGATGTGTTGGGTTACGCCGCCAAATTTCAGCTCGGGCCGGGTAGTACAGGTAAAATTCAGGCGAGGCTGAGCGGCCCTGACCGAAACGAGCTGCGAGTGTTATCCAAGCAAGTCGAATCTATTCTCCACGGGGATGGTAATGCTAAAGCGATACGCACTGATTGGCGACAGCGTGTCAAAGTGATACGGCCAGTGGTTGCGGAAAGGCAAGCCAATCATAATGGCATTACTCGACCGCAGATTGCCAGTGTTATACAAGAAGGCTTTGAGGGTGAGCAGGTGGGTGTTTATCGGGATAGTGATCTCTTGCTACCCATTATTATACGAGCAAATACACCTGGTCGGTCTAACATTGAGAATATCTACAACTTGCAAATATGGAGTCCCGCTGCCGCGGCTATGATTCCGCTGCGTCAGGTTGTCTCGGGGTTTAAGACAGATTTTACCGATGAAATCATTATGCGGCGTAACCGCAAGCCAACCATTATCACTTTTGCTGACCCAGTCTCGGGCCCGGCCACTAAGTTGTTTGCACGGGTACGACCAAAGATTGAGGCCATTGAGTTACCTGAGGGCTATGAGCTTGAGTGGGGCGGTGAGTATGAGGACTCCGGTAATGCTCAAGCGGGTTTGTCGGCGAGTCTTCCTATGTTTCTAATGGTAATGGTGCTGATTACCATTATGTTATTCAACTCACTTCGCCAGCCCCTCATTATTTGGTTGGTGGTACCACTGGCGCTTATCGGCGTTACGTTTGGCCTGCTTTCAACAGGCCAGCCATTCGGATTTATGTCGTTGTTGGGGTTCCTCAGCCTGATTGGTATGTTGATCAAGAATGCCATTGTTCTGATTGATGAAATCATTCTTCAGAGTGGAGAGGATAAGGATTTATTATCGGCTATCGTTGATTCAGGTGTCAGTCGTCTCAGGCCGGTTGGTATGGCGGCCTCAACCACCGCATTGGGAATGATTCCCCTGCTGTTTGATGCCTTTTTTGCAGCGATGGCGACCACCATTATTGCTGGTCTGGTCTTTGCGACGATATTGACCATGATAGTAGTGCCCGTGTTGTACTCAGTTTTTTATAAGGTCGACCTGGACTGATCACCACGTAACGCTAGTGTGGTGTGGGAAGAAACATAAATGCTTCGTCATGTTGTGATATTAAGCTTGTCTATATTGTTATTTGGCGGGCATGCCTCTGCAGAGAATCAGCAGGGAGTAGGACGCACAGATCAGTTATTAAAATTTACGGTGGTTGCACTCAGTAAAGAACACAATATCCGTCGAGATTTTGAAAATGAATTGGTCAAAAACCTCAGGGAAAATAATTATGATGCAATCGCAAGCCATAGCCTGCTTCCGGATATTTCCAGCCTACGTGATCAGGCGTTACGCCTAAAGCTACAAGAGGAAGGAATTCAGGGCGTGCTGCTATTAAGACCGATTGATATCGGAGAAAAAGCCAGTATTCAATCTGCTCAGAAACAAATAGCACCCAAGACATATAACACTATTGAGGCGTTTGTGACTGATTACCGAGGAGGCGATTTTAGTACGCAGGCCGTGGTGCAGGTCTCTGGGTTTTTACTGTCGGAAGTACATACCGCTAATTTTTGGCAGGGTATTATTTGGCTGGATGACTCCGTTGAAACTCGACAGGAGGGAATAGAAAAACTATCTGAACTGGTTTTATCTAACCTTAATGCCTCAAGGGGTTACCTGAGAAAACGCCTTGGGTTCAAGCCACTCAATGCAGATTAAAGTACCTGCCTCTGATTTGTGTGTTGGTTGGGATGGTAAGTGGTGGCATCACGGCCAATCTAAAAGCGGTTAATAACCAAAGACCTTGTTTCGCAAGAGCCCCGCGGGGGCCCTTACTCAAGTAATGCAGCATCAGCTAATAAGTGACGGCCTTAATCTTAGGTGAGGCCTCAGAGAACAACCCCTTAGTGGAATTTGCACCTTGTTTGGCCCATTCCTGGACTATTGGGCGAACATCACTGAGCGTGACCTCTTCTTGAGTGAGCTGCTCGTTGGTTCCCTTGCGAACCCCTGCAGCCATACTTTTTCCAGAAACACTATCAATGACATCGAATTCTAGAAAAAGCTGGGAAACCTTACTGCGCCATCCCATGGCAGCCTTAAAGCCGTTATAAATTGCAGCGACAGGTATAAATTCGTAGGTTTTCACCCCTTCTGTCTCAGACGTTAGACCAGTGATAGCTGGCTTAATACGAAGCACCCCAGGTCCGGGTTGCGTGACTACCTCAACGCTGTCAGCAAAGGACTTACGAAGAGCGTGATCAAAAATGGCCGCAACATCTTCTAGAAACAGTGTTGAAATACTTTGTGGATAAACCACTGTTTTGTCGAACATTACCTTGTTATAGCCCCCAGACCTTAATTCATCGCTAATCCAGCGCAAGTTCTCTTGGCCTTTTACTTTTGTCAGCTTGGCGTAATCATTTAGATAACCTGAATACTGATCAGAGGAGACTTTGGCTTGCTGAGAAGCGCAGCCTATTAGGAGAGTACAGACAGTAGTTAGTACCGTAATAATTTTAGTTATTCTCAATGTTCTGCGTTTCATTAATAACTCCAGTTGAAAATAGTTGGTCGATTGTAGGATAAGGGCGTGAAATTAGCTAATGGCTACAGACCTGTTGTTTTTGGGAGGCGGACGGAGTATTTTGGGTTAAATCAGTTTAGTAACTCGCACCCTTCGGCATGACGATTAATCCTTTCTTCAGGCTAATATATTCAAGGTAATTTAGTTTGATAGGCCTAGGGCCCTTTATGTAAAAGGCGTGCGTATATAAAAGGCGGACTCATACAACGGGCTTACTTATACAAAGGTCGAGTAGATGGTAGTCTTCATTTCAATTAGTCTGAACACAGTAGTTTTTTAAAATCGAAAATAACGCGATATAAGGGAGGCTCATATGTCTCAAGTACAGGTTTATCCAGTTCCCGAGAGTTTTGCTAAAGATGCGCTTATTAATGAGAAAACTTACCAGGAGATGTACCGCCGTTCGATAGATGATGCGGATAGTTTTTGGTCAGAACAAGCAGAAAAATTTATCGACTGGGAGCAACCCTGGAGTGATGTTAGCAGCTTTGATTTTGGTACGGGGGAAGCCAGCTGGTTCACCGACGGCAAGCTGAATGTCACCGTGAATTGTATCGACCGTCACCTTGCGACACGTGGAGAGCAAACAGCCATTATCTGGGAGGGCGACGACCCTTCTGTCAGCAGCAACATTAGCTATAACCAATTGAGCCAGCAGGTGAATAAACTGGCCAATGTATTGAAGGCCCGGGGTGTCAAGAAAGGCGATAGAGTGTGTATCTATATGCCGATGATTCCAGAGGCCGCGTATGCCATGTTGGCCTGTGCACGGCTTGGCGCAGTTCACTCCGTGGTGTTTGGTGGCTTTTCTCCAGAGGCGTTAAAAGACCGTATTCTCGATTCCGACTGCCAGGCTCTGATCACCGCTGATGAAGGACTGA
>JAGPWA010000033.1 GCA_018066715.1 Porticoccus sp.
CCCGAAAGCGGCGGAAGAACTCGAGAAGATTGTGCTGCACTTGATTGATCGTGAGTACGCTGACGTTGTTGATAAGCAACTCACCACCCCAGAAAAAGTGGTGTTGCTGGCGCGCGAGTTTCGAAGCCGACTCACGTCACTGGTGGCGAACTGGATCCGCGTCGGCTTCTGCCAGGGTAACTTCAACAGCGACAACTGCGCAGTCGGTGGCTTTACACTTGATTATGGTCCCTTCGGCTTTTGCGATGTGTTTAACCCGCATTATCAACCTTGGACGGGGGGCGGTCATCACTTCTCGTTCATGAACCAACCCAGCGCAGCGCAAAGCAACTTCGATATGTTTTGTTCGGCGTTACGGCCGTTGCTGGCGTCGCATCAGGACTATTTGCTAGAGCTCGACGAGATTCAACGTGGTTTTTCGAAAGTAATGCACACGCAAATGGACAAGATGTGGGCTGCCAAGCTGGGTCTTAGTACTTTGAACACAGCGTCTCACAAGGCACTTTACAGCGTACTGCTCAGCGAGCTAGAAACACTCATGATACAAACGCCTGTCGATTACACTATTTTCTTCCGCGAGCTCTCGTCGATACCCGACGACATTGGGCCACTCAAGAAAAGTTTCTACAATAACTCGGCGTATGATGCAGCCCCCAAAGAGATGGACAAGCGCTGGGCTGAGTGGCTCGAAAAATGGAAAACGCTCCTCAACAGCGCCAGTGACGCGAATGCTACTTCGCCCCGATCCAGTGAGGAAATCTCTAGGCAGATGAAGCTCGTCAACCCAAAATACATTTTGCGAGAGTGGTTTGTTGTGCCGGCTTATCAGCAAGCAACTGCGGGAAATTACTCTCTAATTCGAGAGCTGCAGGACGTGATGACACAGCCATATGCAGAGCAGTTGAAGGACGTGGAGGATAAATACTATCGATTGAAACCGCCTGAGTTCTTTGAGGTGGGTGGGTTGTCCCATCTTAGTTGCTCTTCGTGACTCTTTGGACTTAAAAAAGCAGCACCAGATACAACTTAATAGTAAAGACTAGTTTGGTATTAATAAAAGATGGCTAAACATTGAATCTGACTTTACTGATTGGCGGTATTGTTTTGCCATTTGATATACCGTTTACCTTCATGAGAACCACTGTCCCGATTCATCGGTGTCACGCCCGCAATAAAATAAGCCACTCGGCGCCTCTGTCACAACTCAAATACCAAGTAGTCCCGATAAAGCCTCTCTTGGACGGATAATTTAGGCCAAAGCACCCACAACAAGACTATATTCCTTGTTAAAACTCAATTAATTTCTCTTTATGGGCTTGAGGGCGCACTTGAAGGGTGTTAGTTTCTGCAACGCACAAAATCACTGAAAAATACTACATAACGAAATGTGTGATTAATAAATAATAAAAATAACCGTTAAGGGAATAACAAAAAGTCGCGCCATGAAGAACAACCTTGAGCAACAAATAGACGAGCTAAACAAAGAGAACCAACGGCTGAGCAACCTCTCCCGTCGATTTGAACTAGCCATTGATAGTGCTCGCCTCGGCACGTGGGACTGGGATATCACCTCCGGCCAGATCATATACAATGCCGTTTGGGCTGAGTTTTTCGGCTACACACTGGATGAGTTTGAACCCAACATCGCCGGCTGGAGTAATTTACTACACCCTGATGACATAGAACATGTTAACCAAACCCTGAATAATAATTTGAATGGAACCACCAGTTTTTACGACTGCGAATACCGCGTAAAAGAAAAATCAGGAAAGTGGGTATGGATTAGAGCCCGAGGTGAAGTCGTTGAGCGCAGTACTGACGGTACGGCACTCCGACATGCCGGTTCCTCTTTAGTCATTGACGACCTTAAGCAGGCTGAGCAGGATTTACAGCTTTCAGAACAGCGTTACAGCAACCTGTTCAATCATGCTGTTGAGGCGATTATCGTTACCGATGACAGCGGGATTATGGTTTCTTTTAACCATGCCGCTGAACAACTTTTTGGCTACGAAGCCAGTGAGGTTATTAACAAGAATGTTAGTCTACTAGTGAGTTCTGGCTTTAAAAAGCATCACGATAGTTACATCAAAAATTTCCACAAGACAACCGACTCAAAAAAAGTGATCGGCGCAGGTAGAGAAGTCTACGGACAGCATAAAGGTGGCCAACACCTAGAGCTTCACATTTCAATCAGTGAAAGTGTCCACCATGGCAACAGATGCTTTATGGCCATGATTCGCGATATTGCCCATATTAAAAATGCACAACGAATACTCAGTGAGAGAGAAAAGAATTTTCGTCTCTTTGCCAACTCCTCCTTTGAAGGTATCTATATTCATGACGACGGCATACTCCTCCATGCCAACGACCGATTTTTTGATCTTTTTCAGTATCAAAACAGTGAACTATTAAATCACCAAATAATCCCACTGTTATTTACAGATGACTCCATTAATAAAATTGAGAAGCGGGTAAAAGAAAAGTCCATCGGACATTATGAAACCGAGTGTATCAAAAAAGATGGCTCTATATTTATAGCCGAAATATTACCCCGCAACCACCTTTTAAACGGACGACATGTTAGAGCCGTCGCCGTCAGGGACATAACAGAATACAAAGAGCAACAGAAAACACTCCAACGGGCTAAAGATGTTGCTGAAAGTGCCAACCGGGCCAAATCACAATTCCTCTCCAGCATGAGCCACGAGCTGAGAACCCCCCTCAATGCCATTATGGGTTATGCCCAAATATTCCAACTGGATACCGACGCCTCAGAGGGTATTAAAAGTGGTGCAAATGAGATCCTCAGTGGCGGCAGGCATTTGCTGGCACTCATTGACGACATCCTGGATTTGGCTCAAATTGAGTCCAATGAAGTTAAATTGTTTTTTGAAAAATTCAAAATGAACGGCTTGATTAATGAGTGCATGTTATTGGTACAGCCTTCTGCACAAGAGAAAGGCATCACGGTTACATCAACAAATTGCAATCATCTTAATCAATACGTTTATGCCGACCGAATAAAACTGAAACAGTCTATGCTCAACCTGCTGACCAACGCCATTAAATACAATGAGATCGATGGCTCCGTATTAATTTCCTGCGCCATGAATGGCAACGAATTATCAGTTAAAGTATCGGATACCGGTCAAGGGCTCTCCGCCAGTCAACTTTCTAATTTATTTCAACCCTTTAACCGGCTTGGTGCCGAAAAAAGTAATACTGAAGGCACGGGTATTGGCCTGGTGATCACCAAACAACTCATAGAAAAAATGAATGGTCGAATTGGCGTTAAAAGTGAATTGGGTGTCGGCTCCACCTTTTGGTTAACCTTACCCGTTTATGACGTCATAAAAAGTGACAATGATGAGATTGAGATTGAAGACACCGATAAAATAACAACCGATAAAAACTCAGGTGTACCGGAACAGCTACTAACACCAACACATATTCTCTATGTGGAAGACAACAAACCCAACCGACTGGTAATGAAGTCAATGTTGGAAAACCGAAAAAACACTGAGCTTACTCTAGTAAACTCAGCAGAATCGGCTCTCACCTTTCTTCATACCAATAGGCCAGAGCTGGTTCTACTCGACATTGACCTACCCGGCATGAGTGGCTATCAATTTTTTGATTTATTACAGGACAACGAGGTTTTTAAAGATATTCCGGTCATTGCTGTCACCTCAAATGCGATGGTAGAAGATATTGAGCGGGCCAAACAATACAGCTTCTCAGCTTACCTCTCCAAGCCCATTATGATGGATCAATTGTACGACGCAATTGATAGCGCCATACAAACATCCCAAAGACCTGCACAGCTTTTAGTTTGAAGACTCAAGGTAATCTAACAACATTTTTTACTCCGCCTCACAAACCTGAAGGCCAAACATTGTTTGATACCCACTCTGTTTGTAAATAAAGCTCCTCGACCTTTTTTCTTGCCCAGGGTGTTCTTCTCAAGAACTTGAGACTGGAAGAAAGACTTGGATCATGGGTAAAACATTTGATCTTAATCCTGCGACCCAACTCCTCCCAGCCATATTTCCCTTCAAGTCGAGTTACCACCATTTTCAGGGTAACCGCATGCATTGGATCCGGCTCGGTTTGAGTTGTCATCTTATTTGACCCCGGACTGTTATTGAACGTCTCTGTCTAATCATTAGTGTGTAATCATTGGCTGTTTAAATGAAATTATACCGTCAACCTGCCTACTTCGGACCGGCTACCTAGGGCCTACCACCGAGAACCGCCTAACTCAGACAGCCTATATCAAACCACCCTCGCCACAACAGCAAACAGCGGGTCTGCAGCTTTAGGGCTACGATCCATTAGCTCTATATCCTCAAAACACCCGGCCTCCGTAAGAAATGATTTAATCAAGTATGCCCGCTGATCATCAGATAGAGATAACCAGGCAGCCGTGGCCTTTGTTTCAAAAAACCGGTTCGAATACGTAATGATCAAAGGGGATTTACTTTTCAATACACGCCCCATTTCTTTGAGTACCGCCACTGGCTGTACTAAATAATCAATGGATACACAGATAAGCCCTGCACCAAAGTCGTTATTACCAAAGGGCAATATTGGATTGATATTGAGGTCATGAACGAGAGAGTCCGTCAGCTGTTTATTGTTAGCCATCTCTCTTGCATTCATACCTAAGCCAACCACACGCTGGTAATGTATTTCCTCTGGCAGGTGGCTGAGCAAACTGCTCATCAAGTCCAGAACAGCTGTATTTTCAGGAATATATTGCCGATAAATCTCGGTGACTGCCTCTATGGCATAAAGATCAATATGGCTGGTGAATCTGGGTATAGCATAGAATTTCTCATCGGGTGCTTCATCTGCACGCCGAAAAGCATCGTCGGTTAATTGAATCTTATAGTTTTTTTCGAATACCATGGGGAATAGCCTAAATCATGTAAGATAATCGAGCAAAGTTTATCCACTTACCCTCACCACATCGACAGTATAACCACCATCAAAGCTCAGGAATGGTAGTTCTATAAAGCGGCTAATGATATAAACAGCTCATAAGATACAACTGATATGAAACAAGCCACAAACCGGCAAGTACGGCTAAAAAAAAGACCGTCGGGCATTCCCCAGGCCGAGCACTTTGAGATTACTGAGACGCCAATACCCGATCCCGGTGACGGGCAAGTCCTTATTCGTAATATTTTTCTCTCCGTTGAACCGGCCATGCGAGGCTGGGTCAGCCCTGTCGCAAACTATGCAGAGCCAGTGGCCCTTGGAACTGTGATGCGCTCACTGGCCGTTGGCAAGGTTGTGGCTTCAGGCGACCCTGAGTATCAACCCGGCGACTATGTTACAGGTATGTTCGGCTGGCAGGACTACACTCTGGTGGATAACCAAACCAATGACGATACGAATAACCCGAGTATTCAACGCAAAGTTTGCGGTGACGGGCTGCCCATCTCCACCTCACTGGGCGTACTTGGGCTTAATGGCATGACGGCCTACTTTGGACTGCTAGACGTTGGTCAGCCTAATGCCGGTGAGACCGTGGTCGTCTCCACAGCAGCCGGAGCGGTGGGCTCCTGTGTGGGCCAACTCGCCAAGATAAAGGGCTGTCGAACAGTGGGTATTACTGGTGGCCCGGACAAGGTCAAACTTTGCCGTGAGGTATTTCAATACGACCAAGCCATTGACTACCAGTGTGAGGGGCTCGATGAACAACTGGCTACCGCCTGCCCTAACGGAATTGATGTCTACTTTGATAATACTGGCGGTGCCATCAGTGATACCGTTTTAAACCACCTGAATGTTGGCGCAAGGGTTGTGATTTGCGGCACCGCCTCTATAGCCAGCTGGGACCCCATTCCCCAGGGACCAAGAGTTGAACGCCAACTCATTGTGAAGCGTGCGCGCATGCAGGGCTTCCTTGTCTTCGACTATAAAGACCGCTACGGAGAAGCCATAGACACGCTCACCCAGTGGGTCAATGACGGTCTGATTCACTACCGTGAAGATATTCTGGATGGTATCGAACAGGCACCAGGGGCCATTGCAGGTCTGTACCGTGGTGAAAATCTGGGTAAACGATTGATTCAAATCGCGGCTATATCGTCCTGACCAATAAAGTGAATACCAGAACCTGTAGGGGCATACCACCAACGAACCGGTCACAGATGATAGACGGAGGGTAATCATGGCCTCTATACGCAGTCACTTTTGGCGTACGGTCCTAAAAATAAGTGCAAACTACAATAAACCTCTCGATCAGTTGAGGGCGAAACTGGTCAAAGACACCCGATTTCTAAAGCCGCCAAAAGATGTAAAAGTCACATCAATAAATGCAGCAGGCATACCTGCTGAATGGCTAGATCCACCTCACTCCCTTTTGGGGAAAGCCATGATTTACCTTCATGGTGGTGGCTATGTAATGGGTTCACCCACCACGCACCGTAGCTTAGTGGCCAGGTTAGCAAAGACCTGTGGAGTTCGAACACTTTCTGTGGATTATCGGCTAGCGCCTGAACATCCTTTCCCTGCCGCACTTGAAGATGCTTTGGCTGTCTATCAATGGATGCTGAATCAAGGGGTTTTACCGAAAAATATTATTATTGCAGGTGACTCAGCCGGTGGTGGGCTTTCACTGGCAACGCTAATTTCGCTGAGAGACAACCATCTCCCCCTCCCGGCTATGGCACTCTGCATCTCTCCCTGGACGGATCTCACCTTAACGGGAGAATCCATAACAAACTGCGCAAAAATAGACCCCTATATATCCCAAGACCTGCTCAAACTGGGTGCTCATTACGTAGGTGACAATGACCCACAGCATCCTCTTATCTCTCCATTTTATGCAGACCTTAAAGGCCTTCCTCCATTATTAATTCACGCAGGTACAGATGAGGTATTGCTCAGTGACACCATGCGTCTTGCTGAGACCGCTAAACATGCTAATGTGGAAGTCACAGTAAAAATATGGGAACGAATGTGGCATGACTTCCACCTGTGGGCTCCTTATCTTCCTGAGGCCAATCAGGCCATCAAAGAAATAAGCGTGTTTGTAGAAAAACATTGGAATAATTCAAGCTAAATTAATAGCATACGAACAAGATCAACAAACAGAACATAGGGGTAGTATGAGCAAATTATTGTATATTGAGTCATCGCCAAGAAAAGACAGATCGGCCTCCATTGAGGTCGCTCAGTCCTTTGTTTCTGCTTTTCAAGATGCAAACACGGGGAATCAGGTCGAATCTCTCGATTTATGGGATGCAACGCTACCCGAGTTTGATGGGGATCGTATTAATGCAAAATACCGAGTGATGCACGGAGAAAGCCCCACCACAGAAGAAGCCTTAGCCTGGGAAGAAATTACAAATATTGTCGCCCGATTTAAAAATGCAGATCATTATCTGTTTAGCCTTCCTATGTGGAATTTTTCTATTCCTTACAAGCTAAAACATTATATTGACCTCATTTGCCAGCCCGGTCTCACCTGGAGTTTTTCTCCCGAAACTGGCTATCAGGGACTGGTGACAGGAAGGTCTGCCACATTAATATTGGCCCGCGGCGGAGAATACAGCAGCAGTGCTGAGGCCGGCGCCATGGATTTCCAGAAAAGCTATATGGAAATGGTTCTCGGCTTTATGGGGTTTCAGGATATCAATACGGTGTTGGTAGAACCAACGCTGACTGACGCTGATACCAAGGGGAAAACCCTTGCTGCCATGAAAGAAAAAGCCACGAATATTGCCAAACAGCTCTAGCATTGAGAACATCTGATAATGGCCATATAAAAAGAGACGACGATCTTTTTATCTTTTCCAACGAGGAAGGATTATGACAAAACACCTGTCAATACCACTGCTACTTGCCCTTTGTCTCTCCGGTACAGGCTATGCGGGGAGCCACACACCTGAACCATCAACCCATCAACTGGCACCCACCGCTGCAGAAGTAGCAACCAGTGTATTGTTTGGGGCGGCTGAACAGCAGGTGCTCTCTGAATACTTACACAGTCGTGATGGTCGCTATAGCAGAGACCAAGGTTGGGACGATGATACCCATCATGGTTCAGGCAACGACGACAGGCAGAATGGCAAGTCCGGCAACAAACATAAACAAAAAAGCTTACCGCCTGGGCTTCGTAAAAAGCTCGAACGTGGTGGTGAACTGCCGCCCGGCTGGCAGAAGAAGGTGGCGAGAGGCGAAGTACTGGATGAGAACGTCTACCTCAACCATACCCGTTCATTACCCGAAGAAATCCTGCGTAGACTCCCCACAGATCCGCTAGGTACTTCAATCAAACAGATTGATGATCGTATTGTTCGAGTGATGGATGATACCCGTACAATACTCGATGTATTTTACTTGCTGAACCCACAACAATAGACAAAATATCGTCTAAGTGAGAGCCGTTAATCCATCAGGCTACCGTGCTATTCAGCACTTCGTCAGCACGATTCATTGCCACATTCATAGAGGGTAGAATTCTACTTTTATCAAGAAATTCTAATGTACCTAGACGAGACAAATTAACTTCTGCTTTTTGAGAAATACCAACAACCAGCACTTCTCTTCCACTGGACAGTTCTGCACGAACCAGCTCATCGAGAATCATCGCGGTTGAGGTCCCCACCAGATGAGCACCGGTTAAGTCGATGATCATCAAACGATAAGACTTATGACCCGCAAGACGCTGACGCAACCCTCGTCCCACCCCAAAACTCAGTGGGCCTTCAAGCCTTAACAATACCACTGCTCCCTGATAAGACTCCAATTGCTGCTCTTCAATAGGCCGGCCTTTACTCTTGGCATTGGCACCATCAGTTAGGCGTACATTATCTAACTGGATACTGGTCAATCGCTCGATGGTGATCAAATTAGAAATGAACACCCCAACCAGTACGGCGGTAATCAAGTCTACAAATACGGTCATCAACAGAACAATTATCATCAGGCCAACCGTATTGGCAGGTAACTTTGTTAACCGGCTGAAAAATGGCCAGTCAATAATATCGATGCCTACCTTAATCAGAATTCCGGCCAGTACGGCCAAAGGCACGTGAGCCGCGTATTGACCGGCTCCCAACATGATGACCAACAAGGTCAGCGAATGAATAGCCCCTGAATAGCCCGTTTTACCGCCGGCTCGAATATTCACCACAGTACGCATGGTTGCACCGGCACCCGGCAAGCCACCAAAAACACCCGCTACGGCATTACCAATACCTTGCCCTATCAGTTCTTTGTCAGAATCGTGATGCTCTTTAGTTAAGTTATCAGCGACAAGGGAGGTCAATAGTGAATCAATCGCACCAAGTACTGCCAGCAAAGTGGCGGCATATAATAATTCACCCATGACATCCAGAGTGAAGACTGGCCAATGAGGCACTGGAAAGCCCGATGGAACATCGCCAATCACCGCCACAGCGTCTCCTGGAAGCCAGACCAGCGCACAAACTGTACCAATCAACAATGCCGCCAGTGGTGATGGACACCACACCGCTAGCCGTGCAGGCCATAAATAGACCACAGCGATGGTTAATAGCGCCAATATCAATGCAGGCATGCTGACCGCTTGCAACCAGCCAGGAACACTGGCCAGTGAGGCCATCAGCGATGACCCACCATCGTGGCCAAGCATAGGACCTATCTGGAGGATTATAATGAGCACGCCAATACCGGTCATAAAGCCTGAAATCACCGGGTAAGGCACCAGAATAAAGTACTTGCCCAACTTCAACATACCGAGAGCAATTTGCATCAATCCAGCAAGAATAACGGCACTAAAGCCAATCATTAACCCTGCCTCAGGGTATTTGGCTTGTAACGACGTAAAGACCCCCGCCATCACGACTGTCATGGGGCCAGTTGGCCCTGACACCTGACGAGCGGTTCCGCCGAATAATGCGGCGAAGAAACCGACAAATATTGCACCGTAAATACCCGCGGCAGGCCCGGCGCCAGAGGCAACTCCAAAGGCCAATGCTAAAGGCAGCGCAACGACAGCAGCGGTCAGGCCACCCATAAAATCCATCCGTAAATGGCGGGTAGAAAGTGAATTGAATAAAGAGTCGGACATGGTGACCTACTTTGGTTGGTAAGGGCTTATCGGCCACGGATTAAACGTTTGACTTGTCCTGAGCTGAAAGGCCACCCTTTTTCCTGACCATCCGGCAGAACAATCACCGGAATACGCACAGCATATTTATCTTTAAGGGATTCGTCCTCGGCAATATTAACCTCCTCCAACTGCCAGCCAGCCTCTTCTATAACAGGGTAGATAACGGCCTTTGCCTGATCGCAAAGGTGGCAGTGAGGCCCCGTGTAAAGGGTAAGAATATTGTCCATAGGCGTTCTTTTTCTAATGTCTTGGTTATTTTTTCCAGGGGTTTTTTGCTTTTTTATAGACGCCCTGTTCTTTTCTAGAGTCGCTCTGTTCTTTTTCAATGTCACTTTGTTCTTTCTTGATCAACCAGCAATTATGGATTTTTTGGTTTCTCTGGAAATCAGGATCAAGAGTGCTGTCCGTGATATTTTCAACCTGATATCGGTCGGAAACATCCTCATCCATCGAAAATTTCCGGAAATTATTTGAAAAAACCAATGTTCCACCCGGTGCCAAGATAGCCATGGCCTCATCAATAAGTCGTGGATGGTCCCGTTGAATATCAAGCACTGAATCCATTTTCTTGGAGTTTGAAAAGGTGGGTGGGTCAAGAAAGATAACATCGTACTCACCTTCACCCACAGCCAACCATTCCAGACAATCTGCACGCAATAACTGATGGCTGTCTTTATCGATTTCATTCAACGAAAAATTGCGCTTTGCCCAATCAAGATAACTATTGGACATATCAACACTTAAACTGGTTTTTGCTCCACCCAATACGGCTTGAACAGTCGCCGCTGCTGTATAGCTGAACAGATTGAGAAACCGTTTTCCGTCTACCATATCAGCGATCATTCGACGAACAGGGCGATGATCTAAAAATAAGCCGCTATCCAAATAATCGGCAAGATTAACTTCAAATTTAGCCTTACCTTCAGTGACGGTAAGTACCGCATTATCCCTAGTTCGGTTCTGCTGACGCTGGTATTGACTATCACCTTTTTGGCGACGTCGTTCCTTAAAAAATAATTTTTTACTGCTCTCAGGATAGAGATGCTGCAATGCTTGGCGCACTTCAGTGAGGTGTTTGTTGGCCTGCTGCTCGTCGATATCTGCTGGTGGTGCATACTCCTGAACATGAATAGCATCATCGTAAATATCCACAGCTACAGAATATTCCGGCATATCCGCATCGTAGAGTCGATAGCAGCTGACACCTGATTGCTTTAACCAGTTATTGAGTTTCCGAGCATTTTTCTTCAAGCGGTTGGCAAACATCGTTGCGCCTTCCGTCAATGGCGACGCCTGCTTTCTGGCCTCCCGTTCATTATCTTCCTTTGTATTTCTGTCCTGCTCCTCCTTACCTCTTAGCTGAAATAACAACAGCTGGCTGGGAATCGTCCCATTGAACAGTTTGTATTTTTTCTCAGCACGCAGACGCAATTCACCCGCCAACTCCGCATTACCGGTAATCACCGCCAAACGCCATCCTGGGCATTCCCTTTTAGCCAACTCACCAAGACTTTCGTACAGAGGCCGGAGCTCTTCCATTTCCCCCCAACGCTCTCCGTAGGGAGGGTTACAAATCATTAACCCGTGATCAATCTGAGTATGGGTCGGTTTTTTAAAGGCCGTCATGGGCTTGGGAATCACCCGAACCTGTTTATCAAGACC
>JAGPWA010000035.1 GCA_018066715.1 Porticoccus sp.
AATTTGCTGGTGTAGCGTCCCCACTAACCTTTGCCAGTGAAGAACAAGTAAAGCATTCATTGGGATGTAGTGTTGGTTCCCTCGGCCCTGTCGGTCTTGAAATCCCAGTGATCGTAGACCGCAGTGCAGCACACTTAGCTGACTTCACCTGTGGCGCTAACAAAGATGGCTTCCACCTGACGGGTGTCAATTGGGAACAAGACTGCCCATTAACAACCAACCCACTGACACGCATCGAAGATATCCGTAACGTAGTCCCTGGCGATGTCAGTCCAGACGGTAAAGGTGTACTGGAAATTAAACGCGGTATCGAAGTCGGTCATATTTTCCAGCTTGGCACCAAGTACAGTGAATCCATGAATGCACGGGTACTCAATGAGGAAGGCCGAGAACAAGTCATGCTTATGGGCTGCTACGGCATTGGTGTCAGCCGAGTGGTTGCTTCCGCCATCGAGCAGAATCACGATGACAACGGCATTATGTGGCCAGATGCACTGTCACCGTTCCAAGTTGCGCTGGTACCCATCAATATGCACAAATCAGAACAGGTTCGCGAAACTTGCGAGACACTCTATCAAGAGCTACAAGACGCTGGATATGATGTACTCTTTATGGATGAACCAAAAGCTCGACTGGGCGTTATGTTGGCCAATATAGAGCTCATAGGCTTACCCCACCGCATTGTCGTGGGCGACAGAGGTCTAGATGAAGGGCAGGTGGAATATGGTAACCGCCGTGATGGAGAAAACCAGAAAGTGGCCCTCGCAGAATTACCCAGCTTCTTAAAACAGGCTATTGGATGATGACAACAGCGGGAAAATTGATTATCGCCGGGTGGCTCAGTGCCGCCCTGGCAATAAGCACCCCCGCCATTGCCGATCAGTCGTCTTCTACTGAGGCTGACCAAACACTCGTCACTCTACTTAAGCAGGCCATTGAGCAATCTGACAGCTTTGAAGATAGGTTCGATGCGGAAGTTTGGCTGTTCTCCAAATCAAGTCAGCTTGAACGCTATATGCCTGACAACGAAGAACGACTAAAGCTGCTCAGAAAAATTCATCACGCCGCTACCCGTGCGGGTCTATCTCCTGAAATCGTACTCGCTGTCATTCAGATTGAAAGCCGATTTGACCACTACGCGCTATCTTACGCTGGAGCCCAAGGCTTAATGCAGGTGATGCCATTTTGGAAAAATGAAATAGGACACCCCGAAGATAACCTAATCGATGTAGACACCAATTTGCGCTATGGCTGCACTATTCTCAAATACTATCTAGATAAGGAAAAAGGGAATCTAACGCCGGCACTGGCTCGATACAACGGTAGCTACGGAAAGACGTGGTACTCGGAAAAGGTTTTAGTTGCCTGGGAATATTGGCGATAAAGGTCGACTTAAGGTGCACTAAAAAAACCCACCCATACTGAACGATGTGACAAGGGCTTAAAGAATCGAGTTCAATAAACTTAATAGAAATTCAATTCACGTATAGTTCAATTCACTAACAATTCAATTAAGAAATCCATCATCAATACCCTTGCCCGAAAAACTACCTCCCATAAAAAAACGCCGCAATAAGCGGCGTTTTCAGCTATTCCCTTTAATCAAGGCAAGCCATCAAACTCTTCACCCTCTTTTTCTGGAGGCAGCAGATCTTCGCGAGTCATTCCCAACGTAAGCAGTATATTCGCCGCTACATAGATAGAAGAGTATGTTCCGACGAACACACCTACTATCAAAGCGACGGCAAAATTGTGAATCAACTCACCACCAAATAAGAACAGTGCAAACAATACCAGCAAGGTGGTTAAGGAGGTAATCAGCGTCCGGCCTAGGGTTTGGGTCAGAGATTCATTGATCACAGAAAGTGCATCGGACTTTCGTAGTAACCTGAAGTTCTCACGAATACGATCCGAAACCACAATGGTGTCATTGAGGGAATAACCAATAACCGCCAGCACCGCAGCAAGCACGGTGAGATCAAACTCCATACCAGTCAATGAAAAGAACCCTAAGGTAATAATCACATCATGGGCCAAAGCTGCCACGGCACCCAAAGAGAACTTGTACTGAAAACGAATGGCTACATAGAGCATGACAATAGCCAGTGCGGCAAGCATACCGAGACCACCATCCTCGCGTAGCTCGTCACCCACCTGTGGGCCCACATAGTCCACCCTGCGAAGCTCAAGACCATTGTCGCCATTGCCCAGTGCTTTTAGCACCTCATCGGACAACCCCGCTTCTGGTTTACCTTGCAATCGAATCAGCACATCACTCTCGGAGCCAAAATGAACCACGACAGGGCTTTCAAACCCGGCTGTTGTTAGCTGTGAACGGATGGCTTCCAAATCTGCTGGCTGCTGGTAACCCACCTCAATCTGAGTGCCGCCCGTAAAATCCAAACCCAGGGTCACACCTTTAAAAGACAGGGATAAAAGGGAAGCAATAATCAACAAAGCGGAAACAATCGCTGCTAATTTTCGGTGACCCATAAAATCTATAATGCGTTGTGTTGTCATGGTCAGCTCCTAAATCCACACTTTCTTGATAGTTCGGCCACCATAGACCAGATTCACCAACGCCCGAGTACCCACAATGGCGGTAAACATAGAGGTCAAAATACCGATAGAGAGAGTCACCGCAAAGCCCTGTACGGGACCCGATCCAATGGCATAGAGAATGACCGCCACGATTAACGTAGTGAGGTTGGCATCAATAATTGATGTAAAGGCTCGATCATACCCAGCATTAATCGCTGACTGTGGAGGCAGGCCATTGGCCAGCTCCTCCTTAATCCTCGAAAAGATCAATACGTTGGCATCCACCGCCATCCCTACGGTCAACACGATACCGGCAATACCCGGTAGTGTGAGGGTGGCACTGAGCATTGACATCACTGCAACCAGAACGATCAGGTTAACCGCCAGTGCCATGTTGGCGAAGATGCCAAAAACCCGGTAGTAAACAAACATGAAGGCCAGCACCAAAACCATGCCGATAGTGACCGACTTGATACCCAATGCAATATTCTCAGCCCCTAAGGACGGCCCGATAGTCCGCTCTTCCACAAAATACATCGGGGCAGCCAATGCGCCAGACCGAAGCAGCAAAGCCAACTCAGAGGCTTCTCTGGGACTATCTAGCCCGGTGATACGGAAGGAGACGCCGAGTGCACTACGAATAGACGCCAAGCTGATAATTTTCTTTTCGACATAACGTGTGTGTGTCGCCACCGACTCACCGTTTTCATCGATGCTATATTCGGTGTTGGTTTTGTACTCA
>JAGPWA010000041.1 GCA_018066715.1 Porticoccus sp.
TTCTGCTCGATGGCGGAAGCAACCACTCGGCTGACACCAATGCCGTAGCAGCCCATGAGCATGGCTTGTTCACGGCCTTCCATATTGAGTACCCGTGCGTTCATGGATTCACTGTACTTGGTGCCCAGCTGGAAAATATGACCGACTTCGATACCGCGTTTAATTTCCAGCACACCTTTCCCGTCTGGGCTGGCATCGCCAGGGACTACGTTACGGATATCTTCGATGCGTGTCAGTGGGCAGTCTCGCTCCCAATTGACACCCGTTAGGTGGACGCCATCTTTGTTCGCACCACAGGCGAAGTCGGCCAAGTGAGCTGCGCTGCGGTCTACAATCACCGGGATTTCAAGACCGACAGGGCCAAGGGAGCCAACACTACAACCCAATGACTGTTTTACTTGTTCTTCACTGGCAAAGGTTAGTGGGGATGCGACACCATCAAATTTCTCGGCTTTAATATCATTGAGTTCGTGGTCGCCACGAAGTACCAGTGCAACGAGCGCTGTTTGGTTCTCTTCGGGTTTGCCGTCTGACTCGTCTTCTGATTCTCCCAGTACTATCAGCGTTTTAGCGACTTGGTTGCTCTTCAATTTAAGGAATTGGCTGACCTCTTCAATACTGTGCTGGTCAGGTGTAGCTACCTCGCTCATTTGAGCGGCAGCTGCAGGGCGTTCACCCTCAGGCGCCAATGCTTCAGCCATTTCTACGTTTGCCGCATAGTCACTCTGGGTAGAGAAGGCGATATCGTCTTCTCCTGAGTCTGCTAGTACATGAAATTCGTGAGAGTGATTACCGCCAATGCTACCGGTGTCTGCCAGTACGGGTCTGAAGTCCAGGCCCAATCGGCTGAAAATAGCGGTGTAAGCCTTGAACATCACATCATAGGTTTGTTGCAAACTGTCTTGCGTAATATGAAAGGAGTAAGCATCTTTCATCAAAAACTCACGGGCGCGCATAATGCCGAAGCGCGGACGAATTTCATCTCTGAACTTGGTTTGAATCTGGTAGAAGTTGGCCGGTAGCTGTTTATAACTACGAAGCTCATTGCGAACTAGGTCGGTAATGACTTCTTCGTGGGTGGGCCCCAGGCAAAAAGCACGGCCGTGTCTGTCTTTGATGCGTAGCAGCTCTGGCCCATATTGTTCCCAGCGGCCAGACTCTTCCCAAAGCTCTGAGGGCTGCGTGACGGGCATTAGGACTTCCTGAGCGCCGGCTCGGTCCATTTCTTCGCGGACAATCGCTTCTGCTTTGCGTAGTACGCGCAACCCCAGTGGCAACCAGCTATAGAGCCCCGCGGCCAGTTTGCGAATCATGCCTGCTCTTAGCATAAGCTGGTGGCTGATGACTTCAGCATCCGCTGGCGTTTCTTTTTGGGTGGTAATCAGGTATTGACTGGCTCGCATAGTGGCTCTCGTGTAGTGACTTTCGTATAGCCACTTGTTTCTATAGGTTGGCGGGTGATCGAAAAGACGCTATTTTACGGTGGTGCGTTCTTTGGGTACAGGGCTTCGGGTACAGGAGTTTTTGTTTAGGGCTTTTGATTTAGGGCTTTTCGTTTATAGGGAAAGGATATTTAAATGTTTGAACTTCATTCCAGGCTAGCGGCAGATACTCTGATGGTGGGTGAATTTGAGTTGTGTCAGTTGTTGATTCATAAAGATGCGAATTACCCCTGGTTCATTCTGGTGCCCAAACGGCCCAAGGTAACAGAGGTTTACCACCTTTCAGAGCGGGACCGAATGCAGTTGATGAAGGAGTCATGCATATTGTCGGAGGCACTGGTCGATGTGTTTGCACCGGATAAAATCAATATCGCGACGTTGGGAAACATGGTGCCACAGCTACATATTCACCATGTTGCACGCTATACAACAGATGTCGCTTGGCCAAATCCTATCTGGGGAGCGATGTCGGCAAAGGATTACCCACAAACTGAGCTTGAGCATCGGATTGAGTCCGTGGCCAGCGTGTTGGTCGGAGAGGACTTTCAAGTCAGTTAGAAAGCCAGTTAGGCTGTAGCTTTGGAAACCCTGTATCCATCCTTCTAGCACCCGTTTTCATGGGGTATAATGCGCGCCTTTTGCTGGTGCACGCTGAAAAGCGTGTAAAAAGCATGCTGGGGGTTCAACTGTCGAACCTCAATTGATCAATATGGGAAGACATAATGCGTACAACTTATTGCGGTGTTCTGGGTGCTGAGAACATTGACCAGGAAATTACACTTTGTGGCTGGGTAGACCGTCGTCGTGACCACGGTGGTGTGATCTTTATTGACCTTCGTGACCGCGAAGGCATCGTTCAGGTGGTATTTGATCCTGATGGCGGTGAGCACTTTGAACGTGCCGATACTGTACGCAGTGAATATGTACTTCAGGTAAAGGGTAAGGTTCGCGCCCGTACGCCAGAAACCGTTAATCCTGATATGCCCACGGGTGAGATCGAGATCTATGGGCTAGAACTGGTCATACTGAACACCTCAGAGACCCCGCCATTCCCTCTGGATGAGCACAATAAAGTGGGCGAGGATGTTCGCTTAAAATACCGTTACATGGATTTGCGTCGCCCGGAAATGCTGAAGAACCTGCGTTTCCGTTCAGAAGTGACCACAGTCATCCGTAACTATCTGGACGACAAAGGTTTTCTGGATATAGAAACACCTATTCTGACCCGTGCTACGCCAGAAGGCGCTCGAGATTACCTGGTACCTAGCCGTACCCACGACGGAAAATTCTTTGCGCTGCCGCAGTCGCCACAGCTGTTTAAACAGCTGCTGATGGTGTCGGGTATTGACCGTTACTATCAAATTGCCAAATGTTTCCGTGATGAGGATTTACGTGCCGACCGTCAACCTGAATTTACCCAGGTGGATGTGGAGCTATCGTTTTCTTCTGAAGAAGAGATTAAGGCCATTAACGAAGAGATGATTCGCTCGGTATTCCAGAAGGTTCTGGATGTAGATCTCGGTCACTTCCCTCAGATGCCCTACCACGAAGCCATGGATCGGTTTGGCAGTGATAAGCCCGACTTGAGAATTCCGCTTGAGTTGGTAGAAATCAAAGACCTGATGGCTGCTGTCGACTTTAAAGTCTTCTCTGGCCCAGCTAACGATCCCAAAGGCCGGGTAACCGCATTAAGAGTGCCAGGTGGCAGCAGTATTAGTCGTAAGAAGATTGATGACTATACCAAGTTTGTCAGCATCTACGGTGCAAGAGGTCTGGCCTATATCAAGGTCAATGATAAGGATGATTTGGAAGAAGGGCTGCAATCACCGATTGTGAAGTTCCTCCCCAATGAAGTTCGTAGTGCCATCCTCGAGCGCACCGGTGCCGAAAACGGCGACTTGATTTTCTTCGGTGCGGATAAAGGCAAAATTGTTTCAGAAGCGCTGGGCGCACTGCGTTGCAAGCTGGGTGCAGATTTAGACCTGTACACCTGTGAGTGGGCACCGCTTTGGGTTGTTGATTTCCCCATGTTTGAAGAGACTGGCGACGGTAACTGGACATCACTGCACCATCCGTTTACACGCCCAGCGTGTACGCCTGAAGAGCTGGAAAAAGATCCAGAAAATGCTCTGTCCCTGGCCTACGACATGGTGCTGAATGGTACTGAGTTGGGTGGTGGTTCTATTCGTATCCACAACCCTGATATGCAGAAATCCGTATTCCATGTGCTGGGAATCAGTGATGAAGAAGCCAATGAGAAATTTGGCTTCTTGGTCGATGCCCTCAGCTACGGCTGCCCTCCCCATGGTGGATTGGCGTTTGGTTTGGATCGTCTGATTATGTTGATGACAGGCAGTGACTCTATTCGTGATGTGATTGCCTTCCCCAAAACCCAGACAGCAGCGTGTGTATTGACCAATGCACCTGGGGCAGTGGATAAAAAACAATTGCGTGAACTGAATATTAAGTTACGTGAAAAACCCGCGAGCGAAAAGCCGGCTGAAGAGAAGTAATTAATTAGCGCCTACTTCCAGTTTATGGTGTTGGGTGCATATAAAATTTAACGAGCAGTACTAATAGAAACGTAAAGAGCAAGGAGCCGCGGAGCGAAAGTTGAGACATATCTTTTTGATAGGCGAAACTTGAGTGAGCACGCGACACAGCTATTTGACTGCGCAGTAGTTTTAGAGGGATACCTCTCTTAGGAGACAAGTATGGCCGGTCATAGTAAATGGGCCAACATCAAGCACCGCAAGGCGGCTCAAGATGCTAAGCGGGGCAAGGTTTTCACCAAGCTCATTCGTGAGCTGGTTGTAGCCGCTAAAGCCGGTGGCCCCAACCCTGAAGATAACCCTCGCCTACGTGCAGCGGTGGACAAGGCGCTCGGCGCCAACATGAAACGGGATACCGTTGAAAAAGCCGTCGCTCGCGGTGCCGGAGCCGGTGAAGGTGATAACTACGACGAAATTACCTACGAAGGTTATGGTGTCGGTGGTATTGCTATCCTCGTGGAGTGCATGACCGACAACCGTAACCGAACCGTCTCTGATGTACGCCATGCCTTTGACAAACGCGGAGGCAACCTGGGTACCGATGGCTCTGTTGCGTATTTGTTTACTCGCACCGGGCAAATCAGTTTTGCGCCGGGTGCCGACGAAGAAAAAATTATGGATGCAGCACTAGAGGCCGGTGCTGAAGACGTTGTGACCCATGACGACCAATCCATTGATGTGATGACGGCCTGGGAAGATTTTACAGCCATTAAAAATGCCATCGTCGCGGCAGGCTTCGAGCCTGACGATGCAGAGATCACCATGCTGGCTTCTATCACAGTTCCGCTGGACAAAGAGGGTGCTGAAAAAGCATTGGCATTAATCGATAGTCTTGAAGATCTAGATGATGTCCAAAATGTGTATACCAATGCAGATATCTCATTTGAAGTGATGGAGCAATTAGGCTGAGAATTTATGGCCATTAAGGGTGCTCCTTAATGGATTTTAAATAACACTTTTTAAATAGAAATTTTTAAATGTAACTTAACGAGTAATCAACGGAGAAATAAAGATGAAAGTACTCAAGAAGACAGATGACTACACAGTTTACCAAAAGCGTTCAGGTCGTTATGGCGTTATTGGTGCGGATGGCAACCCTATCAATGGCGAAGACAAAGTCAAAATTTTATTGGCAGAGGGCATGGTAAAACAATCCGTCGCTGCTGCACCTGAACCTGAGGTTGTTGAAGAAGCGGTAGCCGAAGAAGTTGTTGAAGAAGCTGCCGCTGAAGAGCCTGCTGCCGAAGAAGCGCCAGCCCCAGAAGTTGCAGAAGAACCTGCTGCTGAGGAAGCACCTGCAGAAGAAGCGCCTGAAACAAAAGAATAATCTAACGGTTTGTTTCAGAAAAAAAGGCGGCTTATTTAAGCCGCCTTTTTTATTGCGTGGAATAAATTTGTGTAACGACTGAGCTGTGCTGCACCGCTGCTCAAACTAACTTCCTAGCACTACAATGTTTCTCTGCATCAGTACGAGCTCTTTGTTAGGTTGCGCTACCAAAATCGTGCTTAGAGTTTGCTCCTCGTGTAATAGCTGGGTATTTTCGTTTATATACTGCCAAAAACATATTGTTTACACACTCAAGAGCAGCGTTTATTAGATTTAGTATTTGCGTGTCATTTAAATGAGTTTTTTCTTTTGGATGTACTAGCTTGTTTCTCAGTTTAATTCCCAGCATCAGATCGGACCACCAGATATCGGTTTTATCTAATTTTGATGAATCAAATTTTGAGAATATAATTTCTATTCTTTGAGTAAGGCGCTTCATATTAAGGCCGTCTCTAATTTCGAATTTTCCGTTGATTAGCTCGATATTTCTTTCAGTAAGAAAAGCGATTTCATTAATATCAAAGAACTGTCTGCGATCTATGAAATCATCAACAATACCGTTTGTAAATGCTTCCAAACTTGATACTGACACTAACAATGAAGCCCTTAAGTACGCCTGCTTCGCGGTATCGTTCGACTCATCTCTCCCTAGTTCATAGAATCTTTTTGCATCCTCCATGAGGTCTTCAGCGAACTCATCAAACGTGCTCACGACATTTATCCTAACGATTCCCGAGCTTTCTCGGCGTCCAATGCAGCTAATTTCGCGTGATATTGCTTTATAGATGCATCTACCAGTTTCGGCGATATCCCTTCACCTTTCTCAGCTTGGAAGTAGAAAAGTTCGGACAACCTACCGCGTTCTTTCACATCTGTACGTGTCCCTAGTCCTCGGTAGTTCTCCGGATCCGTTTTGTGTTTTCCTTTAGCTAAAGCACCAGCATTCAGAGGATCCTTCCCAGTTCTATCTGCTAGATTAAAATGCCGCACTAGACGCACTTCGTTACCTTCCAAAACTCCAGCGATAAATGCCCAGGCAGAGACAATTGAGTAATTCAATGCTTTTGACGCGTACTCATTGTTTCTAGACGTTTGCTTGCTGAAATAATCATTTTGCCTATTAATAAGCCTAGAGAACTCTTGAGCAGCTTTCTTAAGTTTCTTGTCTGCCCAAATGCTTGGAATTATAATCCGTGACTTCTCCCACGAATCATCTATAACGCCACCTGTCTTTGCAATTACTGGGCTTGGGTTAACTGTATCGAATTTTTTGTCCTTACTTACGCGTCCCTCTAGGTAACTCAGTATGAAGGATCGAGCCAATCGTACAGTGATTTCATTATTACGACTTTTCTTATCTGCAAAATCTTTTCCTGTACTAAGGAGGCCGACTTCTTGACTCCAATCTCGAAGCTCTGGACCCTTTACCGTTTCAAGCATTCTATCCAATAGGTCTGCTGCAACTGCAATATTTGTGTTTGAAATCAGTTGAACATCAAGTCTTTGGTCGTTACTCAAACCAAAATATATCTTTATCCCATGGGGTACATTTACGTCACCGTTTTCATAAGCACTCTTTATTGCAGAGAGCCGGTGCTGCCCACCTATGATTTTAAGTGGGTGCTTTGCATCAAAGTCGATGTTGTATTCTGCAACTATATTCGAGAATGTTCTTCCTTTAGATGCGTCCTCTTTCATGAGCATAAATGAAGTATGATCTTCAACTATTTCTCGGTTTGCCCTGTAGTCACTTTGTTCTTCAGGATCAAGAGGTACATCTATGGTTGATAATTCCAAAATATTTTCTGCCATCAGGTGGGATTCAATGTAGTACGCACCGGTACGGGCATCGGAAAATATAATTAAATTAGTGTCCAAGGGACTAAATTCGCCAACAAAAGACTGTACTAGTTCTTCTATTCCTACAGAGGCTGTCTTATCAATATTACTGCCATCGTGGAACGATATTTGTATTGGCATTTTGTATTCCTTCAATAAAAAGTTCTTAGCAATCTATCAGCTTAGTCAAAAGCCTATGGTCTTATATCACTTTGGCCCTCTTATCTCGGAACCAATGATTTTATGCCAAGGCTGTTTTTGTTTATTAACAATGGGTTGGAGAAAACAGGGGAATTCGGTTGTTTGGTAAAAGAAGCCTAATCCCTGTTTTTATTTCCCAATCCCTTCCCTCTGATCATAAAACAGCCCCTTTTAAAATCAAACACTTAATGCCACTTTTTCCTTGAACAGAAGTCACTGGCTCCTGGTCTAGGGGATTCGCGTGTTCAACATCACCAGCAATGTTCGATAGACATAAGCTTGTGGGAGGGGGGTATGAACACCATTGCTTGGGGCTTGTTTTTTTTACTGGTTAATATACTGTAGCAATATACAGTACTGGCGGTATTTATGGCATGACAATTATTCTCGGTATAGACCCCGGATCTCGCAAAACGGGCTTTGGCATCATCAATGCTATTGGTTCAAAGACGGAATATGTCACCAGTGGAATTATCCGTTTACCCACCGGTGAATTACCGGCACGCCTCAAAGTGATTTTTGATAGTGTGGCTGAAATTATTGCCGAGTACCGACCTGATGAGATGGCCGTTGAAGATGTATTCTTTGCTCGGGATCCTCGCGCTGCCTTGAAGTTAGGCCAGGCCCGAGGAGCAGCCATTGTGGCTGGCGTCACCGCCGGGTTACCTGTTGGAGAGTATGCCGCCCGGTCAGTGAAGCAGTCTGTGGTTGGGACGGGTGCCGCCAGTAAGGAGCAGGTGCAACACATGGTTAAGCAATTGTTAAAACTGCCTGCTGCGCCCGCCGAGGATGCGGCAGATGCTTTGGCTGTGGCGCTTTGTCACGCTCAAACGCTACGTACAGAGGCCAGTATGGGTATGCAAGTCCGTTATTCGAAAGGCAGACTGAAAGAAGTCGAAAGAAGCGAGGTTTAGAGGAGCGTACGTGATAGGTCGAATTGAAGGGGTTCTGCTAGAGAAGCAGGCTCCAGGATTACTCATAGATGTTCAGGGTATCGGGTATGAGGTACTGGTTTCTCTCACCAGTTTTTTTGATTTGCCCGCACTGGGTGAAAAGGTCATCCTTCACACGCACTTTGTGGTGAGAGAAGATGCTCAGCAGCTGTATGGCTTCGCTGATACTCGTGAACGTGAGTTATTCCGTACCCTGATTAAGGTGAGTGGGGTAGGCCCGAAAATGGCGTTGGCTATTTTGTCGGGAATGACCGCCACTGAATTTGTGCGTTCAGTTCAGGCGAATGACACGGCTACTCTGGTAAGACTCCCCGGTGTAGGAAAGAAAACAGCAGAACGCCTTATTGTGGAAATGCGCGACAGGTTGGAACACTTTGGTGATTCAGCGGGCCTAGATTTGTTGTCGCCTTCTGCCAATAATCAACCCGATACAGTAAAAGAAGCAGAGAGCGCACTGATTTCCCTGGGCTATAAGCCACAGGAAGCAGCCCGCATGGTGAATGCCAACGCTGCGGATGGGCAAACCAGTCAGGAGTTGATACGACTGGCACTAAAAAGCATGGTTAAAAGCTAGAACACGGGGTTAAAACCTAAAAAGTATAGTTAAAAGCTAGAAGACATGGTTAAACCCGAGGCTGAGCGAGATATACTTTCCCGATGATTGAAACTGACCGTCTGATTTCTCCCGAACCCTCCGTCCAGGAGGAACGTTTTGACCGCGCCATTCGCCCCTTAAGTCTCAATGATTATGTGGGGCAGCAGGCGGTTCGAGAGCAAATGGAAATTTTTATTGGAGCGGCGAGAAAGCGCGAAGAGCCCTTAGATCACACGTTGATATTTGGCCCGCCCGGTCTTGGTAAAACAACGTTGGCCCATATTATTGCCAATGAAATGGGGGTGGGTCTTAAAACCACCTCTGGCCCTGTCTTGGAGAAAGCGGGCGACCTGGCTGCCTTGATGACCAACCTGGAACCCGGTGACGTGTTATTTATCGATGAAATTCATCGATTGAGCCCTGTGGTGGAGGAGGTGATCTATCCTGCCATGGAGGACTATCAGCTCGATATCATGATCGGTGAGGGGCCTGCTGCACGTTCCATAAAACTCGACATTCCTCCCTTTACCCTTGTGGGTGCCACAACCCGTGCCGGATTGCTGACATCGCCCTTGCGGGACCGATTTGGCATTGTGCAGCGGTTGGAGTTTTATTCGGTTGAGGAGTTATGCACAATTGTTTCCCGTTCCGCCGGTATTCTCGGTGTGGCATTGGATGAGTCGGGCGCCAGAGAAATTGCTCGCCGCTCTCGGGGTACGCCTAGAATAGCCAACCGCTTGTTGCGGCGTGTGAGAGATTACGCAGATATCAAAGCTGACGGCAATATCACCACTGAGGTGGCTGACCTGGCATTGAACATGCTCAATGTGGATGCCCGTGGTTTTGACCATATGGATCGGCGGCTGATGCTGGCCATTATGGAGAAGTTTGAAGGTGGCCCGGTGGGGGTGGATAACTTAGCTGCAGCGATTAGTGAAGAGCGAGATACCATCGAAGATGTACTGGAACCCTACTTGATTCAACAGGGTTATATGATCAGAACCCCACGGGGTCGTATGGTGACTCACATGGCTTATGAGCACTTCGGCTTGCCCAGTCCAAAAAAAGTTAATAAATAATCGGATTTAACGGATAAATGATCAAAGAATATTGTCTACCCATCCGTGTTTATGTAGAAGACACTGACGCGGGTGGTATTGTCTATTATGCCAACTACCTGAAATACATTGAGCGGGCCCGCACAGAATTGATACGTACACTGGGTTACGATAAGCCCGCGTTATTTGATGGCCTTCAATTTGTTGTTCATTCAGTGAATATTAAATATCGTCAGCCAGCAATTCTTGATGATGAAGTAGTGGCGACGGCTAAGTTAATACAAGTGTCACGTACCTCCTTCACTATTGCGCAGAGGGTGTTGAGAGGTAGTGACGTGTTAGTCGAAGCTGAGGTAAAAGTAGCCTGTATCAATCATGAGGAAAAAAGGCCTAAGGCCATTCCCGCCGATATGCTACAAACACTTAAAGCAGCAGTACAAGATTAGAGTGTAAGAATAGATTGTAAAAAGAGTACAAGACGGAAGTATAAAAATAATAGGGGAGTAACCTGGTGACCGAACAATTATCTTTGTGGAGCCTAATTGCCAATGCGTCGTTGCTCGTGCAATTTGTCATGGCTCTACTGTTTGTAGCTTCAATGATCTCTTGGGTGATGATCATTCAGCGTGGCATGTATCTTAGAGCTGCCGGCCGTAACTTGCGTGACTTTGAGGATAATTTTTGGTCGGGGGTGGATTTAAACGAGCTATACCATGATAGCGGTGCACAGGGTGCCGCAGAGGGGCTGTCCAGTGTTTTTCGCTCAGGTTATCGTGAATTTAACCGGCTCACACAACAAAGTAATGCTGACCCAGATGCTGTAATGGAAGGCGCTGAGCGCTCCATGCGAGTGGCGTTGTCCCGCGAAGAAGAAAAGCTCAACCGCCATTTACCCTTTCTTGCCAGTGTGGCTTCGGTCAGCCCTTATATCGGCCTATTTGGCACGGTGTGGGGCATTATGAATTCCTTTCGTGGTTTGGCGAACGTGCAGCAGGCCACCTTGGCTACCGTTGCTCCCGGTATCTCTGAGGCACTGGTTGCCACAGCGATGGGGTTATTTGCTGCCATTCCAGCAGTGTTGGCATACAACCGGTATTCGGCATCTGCAGATACTTTATATAGTAGCTACGAGACTTTTGCTGAAGAGTTTTCGAGCATCTTGCATCGCAGGGTTCACAGCAATTGAGTATTAAGAAGACAAAACACAAGCGCCGGCTAGTTGCTGAAATCAACGTCGTGCCTTATATCGATGTGATGCTGGTGCTATTGATTGTCTTTATGGTGACGGCACCTTTGCTGATGCAGGGTGTAAAAGTTGAGTTGCCCAAAGCGCCTTCTGCGCCTTTGGAGAATAAGGATCAGGAACCACTGATCGTATCGGTTAAAGCGGATGGTTCTTACTATGTTGATTTAGGTAATGGTAAGAATGTTCAGGAGCCATTACCCTCAATTATTGAAAAAGTAACCAAAATTTTGCGACAGCAACCGAAGACCCCAGTGCTTGTTTGGGGTGATGCTCGAGTTGACTACGGTGAAGTTGTGACACTAATGAGTGAGTTGCAAAATGCAGGTGCACCTTCCGTTGGTCTTGTCACTGAGCCACCTGGAAAAAAATAACCATCGTGGTAACGGGAAGAGTTTTTTCATATTCAGTAGCCATCTTGGTGAGTGTTGCGATACATACTTTGGTTATTGTCATGTTGGTGACGCACTGGGAGCCTGAAAAGAGTGCGAGGAAAATGGCTACACCAAAATACGTGCAGGCCAAACTGATACAAATAGAGGAAAAAGCTAAACCGAAGCCAAAGGCTAAACCAAAGGCTAAATCGAAGCCAAAACCTAAAGCTAAGCCAAAACCAAAGGCTAAACCAAAACCCAAGCCAAAGGCTAAACCAAAGCCTCAGTCGAAACCAAAGCCGCAGCCGAAGGAAAAACCAAAGCCGCAGCAGGATGACCGGCAGTTAGAGCAGGACTTAGCCAGTGCTCTGGCAGATGAAGAAGAATTTCTGGTTGCAGAAAATGACGCGCAGTTAGCCAGTAGTTACTCGGCGTATATTTTCGATCGAGTTGCCGGAAACTGGAATCGCCCCCCCAGTGCACGTCGGGGAATGGAGGTGGAGTTATTGATACAGTTGGTGCCTACGGGTCAGGTGGTCAGCGTGATGGTGGCTAATTCCAGTGGTAATGCCGCATTTGATCGTTCTGCGGAACAGGCGGTACATAAGGCCGGTAGGTTTGATAAATTAAAGGAACTCCCTCCCAGGGTGTTTGAAAATTATTTTCGTAAGTTGCGGCTGGTATTCCGGCCAGATGATTTGAGGTTGTAGGCAGTGAGAAAAGCTAGAGTGAGAAAAGCCAACGTGAGAAAACCAGTGTGAGAAAGCTCGCCGCCGTACTTAGTCTTTATATGTTCACCTTGATGTTTTCATTATCAAGCGTGGCGGAGTTAACGATTGAAATTACGCAGGGGGTCGATAACCCCAGTCGTATAGCCATACCACCAATCACTCAGGATGGACACTCATTACCCGAGGATGTGAGTAAAATCATCTCAGCTGATCTTGAGCGAAGCGGGCTGTTTAGGCCAACACCCCGTCGTGACATGTTGTCGTTTCCAGCTACAGCGAAGGAGGTTTACTACCGAGATTGGCGCATTTTAGGCACTGAATACTTGGTGGTAGGGACGGCAGTTAACCAGGCTGGGCGTTATAAGATCACCTTCAGCCTGATGGAAATTCATGGTGAGAGAAAAGTATTCACCAAGGTAGTGGAAGGTCCAGCGACACAGATTCGTGATTTGGCTCATTATATTAGTGATCAGGTTTACCAGGCCGTGACCGGTATTCCTGGTGCGTTTTCAACGCGTGTAGCCTATGTCACGGCGATACCAGTGAATGGCAAGATGACTTTCCAGCTAATGGTTGCGGATGTAGATGGTGCTAGGGAGAGGTTGCTACTTGATTCGAAGCAGCCAATTATGTCGCCAGCGTGGTCACCGGATGCAAAAGAACTCGTTTATGTTTCATTTGAAACGGGACGCCCGGCTATTTTTAGGCAAAATCTAGCGACGGCAGCCCGTGAGCAGTTGACCAATTTTCGTGGATTGAATGGTGCGCCATCCTGGTCGCCGAATGGTAAGACACTGGCATTGGTTTTGTCGAAGGATGGAAATGCGGAGATTTATACCTATGAGCTTTCAACACGAAAATTTACTCGTAGAACCACTCACTTTGCCATCGATACTGAGCCAAACTGGACCCCGGATGGAAAAGCACTGATTTTTACCTCAGATAGAGGCGGCACCCCACAAATTTATAAGCTAGCCATTGCCACAGGGCGAGTAGAACGCTTAACCTTTAGAGGCTCGTATAATGCGAGACCAAGGCTCGCTGCTGATGGGCGAACATTGGTTATGGTGCATCGCGATAACGGTAGCTTTCATATCGCGTCGCAGGACTTGGTCACAGGAGACCTAAGAGTTTTAACACAAACATATCTGGATGAATCTCCAACAGTTGCGCCTAACGGAGCGATGCTGCTTTATGCGACGAAGAAGGGGAATAAAGGTGTGTTGGCTGCAGTATCTTTGGATGCTGGAGTGAAGTTTTTATTACCCGCTAGACGTGGTGATGTGCGTGAACCAGCATGGTCTCCAAAATAACTGGTATGGTAATGAGAAGAAATTATTACTAAGATGAATGAATAACCTCCCACTATATACAGGACAGGAAAACATAATGAAGACTCAACTACTCAAATATGGCGTAATGGCTACGTTCCTGACAACTTTGCTTGCAGGTTGCTCTAGCACTGATACAACAGATACCTCCGGTGATTCAGCTTACGTACCTAGCAACCAGGTCTCTACTGGTACTGCGGGTTCTGGTGGTATCAGTGGATCCTCACTGGATGCAGATAGCTCTGTTGCTCGTACCTTCTACTTTGAGTTTGATAAAGCTATTCTGAACTCAGAAGCTCGTGCAGCACTACGTATCCACGCGCAAACACTTCGTTCTACCCCTGTTAATATTCGCTTGGAAGGACATGCTGATGAGCGTGGTACTCGTGAATACAACATGGCATTAGGTGAGCGCCGTGGTAATTCAGCGAGAGACTTCCTGGTTCAGGAAGGCGTCGATGGCGCGTTGATTGAAGTGATTAGTTATGGGGAAGAAAGCCCAGCATCACTCGATAGCAATGAAGCCTCTTGGGGTTTGAATAGGCGCGTCGAACTAAAATAAGTCGAACTGCCAGACTTTTTGAGTATATTCGTCCGGCTCTGGAAACAGTGCCGGACGTTTTTGTTTTAATCGGATAGATAGATTGTTGCCCAAGGGGCAGCTGTTCAACAAATCATTGTCCAAAGGGCAGAATTCAGAATTTAATTAAATCCATTTAATAGGGTGTTTGCTCTCATGCGTGTACGTGCCAATTTG
>JAGPWA010000053.1 GCA_018066715.1 Porticoccus sp.
ACGGCTGGGGGTGGTGTTGTGAATCTCACCGAACTGTTTACGTTTGCTGGCCATGGTGATGGTGAGGCTTTGCCGGGCCCGGGTAATACCCACATAGGCAAGCCGTCGCTCCTCTTCGATATTGCCTTCATCGATGCTGTTGCGGTGAGGGAGGATGCCTTCTTCCACACCCATTAGAAAGACGTGGGGAAATTCCAGCCCCTTAGCTGCGTGGAGTGTCATCAACTGAACTTTGTCATCGGCAGATTCCTCCTCCTGGCGATCCAGCAAGTCCCGCAATATCAGCTTGGCGATGGCATCGGCCATCTGGCTTTCATTCTGCTCGCCATTAGAGTCATCTTCGCCGGCCACCGCCATGTCGTCTTTTTCCAGTAACTTTTTAATCTGATCAAGCAGGAAGTTGACGTTGCCCATGCGCTTTTCGGCCACGGCACCACTGCTGGCATTTTGGTGTAGCCAGCCTTCGTAGTCGATGTCGCTAACCATTTCACGAATGGCCTCTACGGCATTGCCATTGATACAGTTTCGTTCCACGTTTTGAAGCCACAGCTTGAATCGCTGTAGTCGTTCGAAGTTTTGAGCGGGGATTTGAGATTGCAGTCCAATCTCATCAATGGCGTCCATCATGGCGATATGTCGCTCATTGGCGTAGTGGCCGAGCTTCTCTAGCGTGGAGGTACCAATCTGGCGCCGGGGTGTATTGATGATTCTCAGAAAGGCATTGTCATCGTCTGAGTTCACCACCAGTCGCAGGTAGGCCATGATGTCTTTGATTTCAGTGCGGGCGTAGAACGAGGTGCCGCCACTGAGGTGGTAAGGTACGCCTTGGGTTTGTAGTTTCATCTCCAGTAGTTTGGCTTGGTGGTTGCTACGATAGAGCACAGCAAAATCCCGAAAGTGGCAGCTTTTTCTCAGCCGCATATCAAGAATTTCGTTGACGACTCTTTCGGTTTCCACTTCTTCATTCGCAGTACGGATTAACCGTAGCGGGTCACCTGGCCCCATGTCACACCACAGGGACTTGCTAAATACATGGGGATTGTTGTCTATCAGCTGGTTGGCGGCTTTTAGAATGTGGCCTGTGGAGCGATAATTTTGCTCCAGTTTGATCACATTTAGCCCGGGGAAGTCCTCGTCCAGTTGCGCCAAGTTTTCTGGTCTGGCACCACGCCAGGCATAGATAGACTGGTCGTCATCCCCAACGACGGTCAGTGCGCGTCGTGTACCCACGAGATATTTCACCAATTGATATTGGGCGTGGTTGGTATCTTGGTACTCATCCACTAACAGGTAGCGGATGCGATTCTGCCACTTGTCTAAAACCTCGGGGTTATCCCTGAATAGGCAGGCTGGAATCAAAATCAGGTCATCGAAATCCACGGCATTATAGGCGCGTAGTGCCTGGCTGTAGCGTTCATAGACCATGGCGATGGCTTGTTCTCCACCATTTTCTGCCTGAGACAGTGCCTGAGAGGGTGAGAGCAGGTTATTTTTCCAGCGGGATATCTGATTTTGTGCAAGGTCCAGGTGCTCGGCATCCAGATCGGAATCCCTGAGCATTAATTCCTTGAGCAGGTTTTTGGCATCGTCGGCATCGAAAATTGAAAACCCGCGTTTGAAACCGAGGAGCTTACTTTCTCGGCGGATAATAGTGAGGCCTAAATTGTGAAAGGTGGACACCGTCAAACCGCTGGCCTCACGTCCACTAATGAGCTTGCCTGACCGCGCTTTCATTTCACGGGCTGCTTTGTTGGTAAACGTGACGGCGGCAATATGCCGAGCACTGATGCCGCACTCGGTGATTAGGTAGGCAATTTTCTGGGTAATCACGCTGGTCTTGCCGCTGCCAGCACCGGCCAGCACCAGAAGAGGCCCATCAATATATTTAACAGCAGCTTTTTGTTGCGGGTTTAGGTTTTTCAAGAGGGCTGGTTATTCCGGACTGCAAAAAGGCGGCGGATTGTAACAGGGCAATGGATTGCTGCCAGTGCTATCAATGATTCAATTGAGAATACGGTGAGCTCAACCAAATACATACTCACCCGGAGCATCACGAACCACTTTATAGCCTTTTTTATTGGCACCCGCTTTACTCTTAGAAATGGTTCGCTTGGGTATTTCCCCAATGCTGTGTTCATCCAGCCAGTAATTCCAAGCAGGCCACCAAGAACCCTGTTGAGATTCTGCAGTTTCTACCCAAGTTTCCGGGTCAGTGTATTTGTCCATGGGGTCGTGGGTAGCCAGCTGAAAATGGCGCCTAGGGTGCTCTGGGCCACAAACAATACCTGCATTGTGCCCACCATTGGTTAACAGGAAGGTGACATCCGAGCGTACCAAGTGATGAATTTTATAGACAGACTTCCACGGGGCCACATGGTCAGTAGTAGTGCCGATAACAAAGAAAGGCACCCGAATATCCTGAAGTGCGACGGGTTTCCCGTCGACTAAATATTTGCAGGCAGCAAGCTGATTTTCCATAAACAGCTCTCGGAGGTAACGACTGTGCATATTGGCGGGCATACGAGTGCCGTCGGCATTCCAGGCCATTAATGGATTGGGTTTAGATTCCCGCCCAAGGTAATAGCGGTCTACCGCTGGGTTGAGGATCATATCTTCCGATCGGAGCGCCTTGAAGGCATCACCCATATTGGCAGCGTCGAGATAGCCATCGGTCCACATTTGGCTATCGAGAAAGGCCATTTGGCTAGACCCGAGAAACCGTTTTATTTCCCCGGGCTCAGTGAAGTCCACCTGAGCGGCAAGTAAGGTAATACTGTTGAGAATGTCGTCATCTTGGCGGGCCAGTGTGGCAGCGCCAATAGAGAGTAGTGTGCCTCCGATACAGTAACCGACGGCATTGACCTTTGTTTTCGGTGCAATGGCTTTAACGACATCCAGTGCGGCGAGAAACCCTGATTTCAAGTAGTTGTCCAGACAGAGCTCTTTGTCTTCTTTGTCAGGGTTTTTCCAGGAGATCATAAAAACAGTTTTGCCTTGATCCACCAGGTATTTCACCAGCGATTTTTCGGGGGTGAGATCCAGGATGTAATACTTCATGATCCAGGCGGGTACGATTAATACAGGCTCCTGAATAACCGTCTTTGTGGCCGGGCTGTATTGGATGAGTTCCATTAAGTCATTTTGAAAAATTACCTTCCCGGGGGTGGTGGCCAGGTTATCGCCCACTTTAAAGTCGCCCATTTCGGGTTCGTTTTTATTCAGCAGGCCCTTTTTAATATCCCGTTGTAAATGACTAATGCCTTCCAGTAAGTTCTTTCCTTTTTCATCCCAAGTGGTTTTTAACACCTCGGGATTACTGAGCGGGAAATT
>JAGPWA010000055.1 GCA_018066715.1 Porticoccus sp.
GTAAAACAAATAGTCTTACAACACAAGGCAAGACATATTCTATTCATGCCCAATGAAATTCGCAACGATGAAGAAACTCAGAAAGCGCTCAACAACCTACGTACGGAAATACTCAATGGTGGGGACTTTGCTGTGCTAGCCAAAGAACACTCCGAAGACATTGCTACCGCCTTATCTGGTGGCGAACTGGGTTGGTCGGTACCAGGCCAGTTTGTCCCTGTCTTTGAAAAAATCATGAATGAAAGTGAAATCGACCAAATTAGTGAACCTTTCCAGAGCCAGTTTGGCTGGCATATTATCCAAGTAACTGAGCGTCGCAAACAAGATTTCAGTGAAGACATCAAACGCAGCCAAGCACACAACATTCTGAAACGGCGTAAATTTGATGAGGAGCTGGAAATTTGGCTGAAGGAAATTCGTGACGAGGCCTTCATCGATATAAAATTGTGATCAGGCTGGCCATTACTCCAGGGGAGCCCGCAGGTATCGGCCCCGATTTAGTTGTGCAGCTCGCACAGCAACCACAACCCCATGAACTGGTCATTTATGCAGACCCCGAGCTTCTCAAAGCTCGGGCTGATCAACTGGGGCTACCGCTAAAACTTCGAACTCTAACCTCTAACCCGCCCCGACAAATGGATGCAGGCGAACTCGTCATTCGGCCCATTACTCTTCATAAGTCTGTGTGCCCTGGCACCCTGAACCCGGCCAATGCACCCTATGTTCTGGAAACCTTGTCCATAGCTATTGCTGACTGCCAAAGTGGCTATTGCCAAGCTCTTATAACCGGCCCTGTTCACAAGGCTGTTATCAATGACGCTGGTATGCCCTTCAGTGGCCACACAGAGTTTTTAGCAGAGAAAACCCATACACCACAGGTGGTGATGATGCTGGCAACCGAAGGGTTACGCGTGGCGCTGACCACCACACATTTACCCCTTTCAAAGGTTCCCAGTGCTATTACTGGCAAACTCCTGGAACAAGTCATCACCATTTTGAACACCGACCTCCAAGAGAAATTTGGTATTGTCAGACCTCGTATTCTCGTCTGTGGCCTAAACCCCCATGCGGGTGAAGGTGGGCACTTGGGAATGGAGGAAATACAAGTGATACAACCTGCACTAAATAAACTTCGCGCCCAAGGTATTCAGCTAACAGGCCCACTACCTGCTGACACGCTATTCACACCAAAATACTTGGAACACTGCGATGCAGTGCTCGCCATGTACCATGATCAGGGGTTGCCCGTTTTGAAGTACAAGGGGTTCGGTGCCGCTGTCAATATCACTCTGGGTTTACCCATCATTCGTACATCTGTTGACCACGGCACCGCACTGGATTTAGCGGGCACAGGCCGGGCAGATATCGGAAGCTTGGTCACTGCCATCAACTATGCCGCCATGATGTCGGGAAGCCGCTTATGAACCGACCAAGAAAGACTGGAGAACACCAAGCCCGAAAACGGTTTGGTCAGAATTTTCTGGTAGATCACAATATTATCGAAAAAATTGTTTCAGCCATTGCACCCGCTCCCGGCCAAAACCTGATTGAAATTGGGCCTGGCCAAGGCGCCATCACCGGACCAGTGCTGGAAAAATGCCCGCACCTAAACGTAGTGGAGCTTGACCGAGACCTCGTTCCTATTTTGCAGAAAAAGTTTCAGGAATACCCTGACTTCCACATTCACCAAGGTGATGCACTAAAAACAGATTTCAGCCAATTTTATCAGGAGGGAAAACCCCTGCGTATTATCGGCAACCTTCCCTATAATATTTCCACACCATTGATGTTTCATTTACTCAGCTTCAGCGGTCAAATTCGTGATATGTATTTTATGCTGCAAAAGGAAGTCGTTACTCGTCTTGCTGCGGCACCCCGCGATAAGAACTATGGTCGACTCAGTGTCATGGTTCAATATTACTGTAGGGTTCAACCACTGTTTCAAGTCCCACCCTCAGCGTTTAGGCCAGCACCCAAGGTAGAATCGGCCATCGTTCGTCTGCTACCCTACCCAGAACCACCCTACCCGGCCGATGATCTTCAGTTGTTATCACGGCTGGTTAGAGCTTGCTTTCAGCAACGGCGGAAGACGATGCGTAATACCCTAAAACACATGCTCGAGGTAGAGCAACTCGAACAATTGGATCTCGACTTAACGCGCCGCCCTGAAACGCTCAGTGTTGAAGATTTTGTTCATCTCAGTAATCAGATTGGATCTCTGTTATGACCCATATTGTTGTTGTAATCACCCCAGGATACTTACCGGAACAATCCGACCCAGCCAATGGCACCTATGCCTTTGCCTACCATGTCAGCATTGAGAACCAAGGCGATGAGACCGCTCAATTAATCAGTCGACACTGGCTCATTACCGATGGAAATGCCCACACCAAAGAGGTACGAGGCCCTGGTGTTGTGGGAGAACAACCAGTATTAACCCCCGGTCAATCTCATCGGTACACCAGCGGTGTCACACTTGATACGACCGTGGGCACGATGGAAGGTAGCTATCAAATGGTTCTAGACTCCGGAGAGGCTTTTGATGTGCCAATCCCCGCCGTTCTATTATCGGTTCCTGGCGCGGTTCATTGATCACCAACCTATTATCACTGTCAGGAATTCACCATTGACCACCTATGCTGTCGGCGACATACAGGGGTGCCTTCAGCCACTAAAACGGCTATTAGACCGAGTTAAATTTGATCCTGACAGTGATCACTTGTGGTCAGTGGGTGACGTCGTCAACCGTGGTCCAGAGTCACTGGAAAGCTTGCGGTTTTGCTACAACCTCGGCTGCCACTTCCGCATGGTGCTGGGCAATCACGACCTTCATTTACTGGCCATTGCTCATGGCGTTCGTCGCCCCAGCCGGAGTGATACTCTGGATGATATTCTCAAGGCACCAGACAGGGATGAGCTGCTGCACTGGCTTCAACAGCAACCGATGCTCATTGAAGACAAGGGCTATGTGATGGTTCACGCAGGAATCCCCCCTCAATGGTCGCTCAGTCAGGCTAAGACACTGTCTGAGGAAATGAGCAATGTCCTCCGTTGTGAGACAAAGTCACGCCAGTTCTTTGAAGTAATGTATGGAGATGACCCAGACATCTGGGCAGACGACCTATTACCCCCGGTACGCTGGAGGAGCATCACCAACTACTTTACCCGAATGCGGTTTTGCTCACCACGCGGCCATTTGGAACTCACCAGTAAATCCCAACCGAACGACCCACCCTCAGGATTCGCACCCTGGTTTAGCCACCCAAGTCGACTCCCGAAAGATACAAAAATTATCTTTGGCCACTGGGCCGCGCTGGAAGGTAGGACCAGTAAGGACAATTTATTCCCACTGGACACTGGCTACATCTGGGGTGGGCCGCTACGTCTGATGAACCTGGATACCGGGGAGTATTTTCACCAATCTCAGGATTGACGATGAATAGGCCTAGAAATCAGCAAGTGAACAACCGATCGTTATCACTCTGGTCGGCGTTTATGTAGAGTCCATAAACCGCTAGAATAAAATGCCAGAGCCACATAACCCCCTAGCCATCAGATAACCATAAAAGGGAACGTAAATGATCCGAGCCCTCTCCAATTTCTTCACTGGCATTATGCAACGCTGGTTACCAGATGCTTTCATTATTGCCATTATTTTAACCTTTGTGGTACTTCTCGGTGGTGTTCTTGGCGAAGGGCACACGCCAGCCAAAATGATCCAATTTTGGGGCGACGGTGTCTGGAATCTTTTAGTTTTTTCCATGCAAGTCATCATCACGCTGGTTACTGGCAGTGTCTTAGCACAAACAGCTATCGTCAAAAAAGGATTGAGGAAACTGGCTTCGCTGGCAAAAACACCCAGCCAAGCAATCATCCTGATGACGGCCATTGCCCTGATCTGCTGTTGGATTAGCTGGGGCTTTGGACTGATCACCAGCGCCTTAATGGCCCGCGAAATAGCCCGACAAGTCAAAGGTGTTCACTACCCTCTACTCGTGGCCTCCGCCTACTCAGGAATGCTCATATGGCATGCAGGCCTGTCTGGATCGATTCCCCTTAAAATTGCCGTTTCCGATGGTGATGTACTGGGCACGCTGATGAATGGCACCACCATTCCTCTCGCTGAGACAATCTTCAGCTGGGAAGTCATGGTCATCTGCTTGGCGATACTTATCACCTTGCCCATTATTAACCAGCTGATGATGCCCGAGCCCCACGAGGTGGTTGAAATCAACCCCGAGCAGGCTGGCAACCTAGAAGACATTCCTATCCAGAGCAATACCCCCGCAGAGAAGATCGAGAATCATCGCCTACCCACCCTGTTATTGGGTTTGCTAGGTGGTTATTACGTGGTGGACTATTTTCTCGATGGAGGGAAGGTCGGCTTGAACACGGTGAACTTTATCTTTCTGGTGGCAGGGCTACTGCTCCATCGCTCCCCCGCGAGTTACCTAGCAGCACTCAATGAAGCTGTTAAGGGTGTCTCTGGCATCGTACTGCAATTCCCTCTCTATGCCGGCATCATGGGGATGATGGTTCAATCGGGGCTTGCCGTCTCCATGTCAGAGTGGTTTATCAGTATTTCTACCGCCGATACTTTTACCCTGTTTACCTTTCTCAGCGCTGGTGTGGTCAATTTTTTTGTGCCTTCGGGAGGGGGACAGTGGGCGGTTCAGGCTCCCATCGTTATTCCAGCAGCCCAAGCGCTGGGAATACCGCTCAACAAAGTAGCCATGGCTGTGGCCTTTGGCGATGCCTGGACCAATATGGTACAACCTCTCTGGGCTCTTCCGCTGCTGGGTATTGCAAGGCTAGGGATCAAAGATATTATGGGCTACTGTACGGTGGCATTACTCTGGTCGGGGCTGATATATAGCCTTGGCATGCTGTTCCTGCTGTAATGGAAAAGACTACCCTTAGTGATGTACTGCAAACCACCTCTCTACAATCTCCAACGGGTATTCCAGATGCATGGATTATCAAGTTTGCTCCGCTGGTTCCAAAAGGACAAATTCTTGACCTAGCCTGTGGCAGAGGAAGACATGGTCGCTACTTTCTCAACCACAATTATCCCGTTACCTTTTTGGATCAAAATATCTCCGGAGTCGCAGATCTTGAAAGCCACCCCAAAGCCAAACTGATGCAATATGACCTAGAAAATCATGCTCCAAGCAGTGGCTATCATGAAAAGGGCGTACTCTGGCCTTTTGAGGTAGATTTATTCTCTGGCATTGTTGTGAGCAATTATTTACATCGCCCCTTATTTCCTTATTTGTTGCAGTCGCTAAAACCTGGTGCGGTCTTACTCTATAAAACATTTTCACAGGGTAATGAACAGTTTGGCAGGCCTTGCAACCCTGCATTTTTACTTCATGAAAACGAGTTACGGGATGTGTTCGAACCGGCTCTGGATATTGTGGACTTTAGGCAGGGAAAAGAATCAAACCCTGATCGTATCACCCAGGCCATTTGCGCAATAAAGAAATCTAGGTAATAAAGGCATAAACGTATTCGCCTAAACTAACCACGGATGATATTGATTTAGACGTATAATAGCGTAAATTTAGCGTTTTCTTTTAGCAGATAAAAATGGATAGCCTGTAAGTGAAAGCAGCTATTCTCTTTAGAAAAATTACAGAGTGATATGAAAAAGCACCTACTAACAATTTCTCTGCTGCTCGTGAGCCACCCACTCTATGCCGGTATAGTCAGTCACTTTAAGACCGAAGATGGCACGGACTGGCAGCATGTGGCCAACTGGTCCAGCGGTATTCTTATCCTCCTTCTCTCAATGACTGCTATTACACTTTTTTTCAGCCGCCGAGAAGCACACAAATCTAATCGTGAGTTAGAAATCATTCGTCAAGAATTAGAACAGCGGGTTCAAGACCGAACTGCCACGCTGGATGAAGCTAACCACCTACTGACACAAACAAATCAACTTCTTGAGGGTGAAATCACCCAACACCGACAAACAACTACCCGGCTTCGCTCTTCAGAAGCCTATATCAGCGATATCCTCAGCTCCATGCCACTGATGCTGATAGGCCTTAATCAGAACGGGCAAGTCACTCAGTGGAACCGACGTGCAGAAGAAATCACAGGAATAAACTCGAAACAAGCACTGGGAAAGGATCTCTGGCAGACATACCCCGCCATCACTGTTACGCCAAATCAACTGGCTCAAGCACAGAAAGAAAACCGTTCTATTACCATTAAACATAGTCAACGGGGGCAGTACCATTTTGACATCACAATCTATCCATTACAGGATCAAATCGAGACAGGTGTAGTGATCCTGATTGATGATGTCACCCAACATATTCTCTCTGCCAATATGTTGATCCAAAGAGATAAAATGTCATCTTTGGGTGAACTCGCGTCCACGATGGCCCATGACATCAACTCCCCACTACAAGGCATACTCCATGACTTGGAGGAGGGCTTGGGAACACTAGAAACGTCTCAACTTGATAATGAGACGACACTGAAAGGCCTACTCACTGATGCCAGTAAGCAAGGACAGCAAGCACTGGCTGTTATTAATAATCTACTGGATTTCTCTCGCAGCCGCGGCGGTGAACAAAGATTGGCTGATGTAACAGAGATTATCGAACATACGCTAACACTGGCCAACGATGTGCTATCGGTTCCCTCTGGACTAAGGTTCAGGGATATTACTATTGAGCGAGATTACGAAAAAAACCTGCCTAAAATACCCTGCTTTGTATCCGAACTACAGCAGGTATTTCTCAGCTTGTTTCGACATGCCTGCCATGCGCTTGGACAGAGGCAAGAAAATGGCCAGCATCCAATCATCAAAATTCAGGTGATAGAGTGCTACGAAGCTCTCTGGATAAAGGTACAGCACAATGGTGTTGGTATCAGCTACGAGGAACAGCAGTTTATTTTTGAACCCTTTTTTACTAACAGGGTATCTGATGAGGATTACGATGCTGGCAAACGTCTGTCTTTTTCCCATTTTATTATAACAGAGCAGCATCGAGGCGAATTGGCCGTCACCTCAGACTTAAATGTGGGGACTACCTTTCATATTCAGCTGCCACTCTCTCAAGCCTGAAGCCTCAGACACATCAAATCAGAACAGTGGGAAGTTTTGTCTAGGCATGTCGTCTTTAAAATGAATTTATTGACCAAAACCATCTGGATTCTGGTATTGCCAGCGCCAAGTGTCTTCCATCATATCGGACAACCCACGAGATGCTTTCCAACCCAACTCATCCTCAGCTTTGGAGGAGTCAGCCCAACACTCCGCAACATCGCCCGGTCGGCTGGCTGTGACCTGATAAGGCACGGCTCTACCTGAAGCCTCCTCAAAAGCCTTGACCATTTCAAGTACCGAGTATCCGTTGCCTGTCCCGAGATTCCAAGTATAGCAACCCGTCGAGGAGGGAACTGCTATTAGCTTATCGAGTGCTTTTACATGCCCTTCGGCAAGATCCATCACATGGATGTAGTCTCGAACGCCCGTGCCATCCCGAGTGGGATAGTCATCCCCAAACACTGACAGTTGCTTCAGTTTTCCTACAGCAACCTGTGATATATAGGGCAGTAAATTATTTGGAATACCGCCTGGATCTTCACCAATGCGGCCACTGGAATGAGCTCCAACCGGGTTGAAATAACGCAATAGTGCCACAGACCAGAGTGACTCACCTACCAATTCGTCTGCACGCACGAGATCACGTAAAATTTCTTCCACCATCAATTTTGACTGGCCGTATGGATTAGTCGCGCTGAGTGGAAAGTCTTCAGTTATTGGGGAGGTTTGAGGGTCACCGTAGACGGTCGCAGAGGAACTGAAAATGAGTGTTCTCACTCTATGAGCTTTCATTGCTTCACAGAGTGTCAGTGTCCCAGCCACATTATTACGATAGTAGTCGAGGGGTAGTTCGCAAGACTCTCCAACAGCCTTTTTACCAGCAAGGTGCATCACGGCATCAATCTGATAATCCGTAAAAACACGATCAAGCGCTTCAGCATTATTCACATCATCAATAACAATAGGGAATTTCTTGCCCGTAATCTCACTGACACGGGTAAGTGATTCCATGCAGCTATTAGATAAGTTGTCGAGCACTACAATATCGTAGTTGTTTTCCAGTAGGGCGACACAGGTGTGGCTACCAATATAGCCGGCTCCACCGGTAACCAGAACTGTCATGACACTTCCTGTCTAATTAGAAAATCAAAACCCTTCAATGACACAATTATCACATAGGGCTGTAACAAGGTGCAGTAAATAATAATTTTATGGCCAAAAAAAAGGCCGGGCATAAGCCCGGCCTTTATAAAACTGTAGATCTTAGAGTAAGTTACTCTTCAGCAGCTTCTTCCAAATCAACAGCTTCGACTTCTGGACGATCGACCAGTTCCACATAAGCCATTGGCGCAGCATCTCCTGAACGAAACCCACATTTTAAAATACGGATATAGCCACCAGGACGGCCCTCATAACGTGGAGCCAGCTCACTGAATAGCTTTCCAACAGCAGCCTTATCTTGTAAGCGGCTGAAAGCAAGGCGGCGATTAGCAACACTGTCCTGCTTAGCCAGTGTAATTAATGGCTCAGCAAAGCGGCGAAGCTCTTTGGCTTTAGGCAATGTCGTTTTGATCAGTTCATGTTCGACCAAAGACGTTGTCATGTTTCGGAACATGGCACGGCGGTGAGCACCAGTACGGCTTAATTTGCGGCCACTATAACGATGACGCATGATTCAACTTCCTCAAAATGTGTTGCTTTCGCAGCAATAAACTCTGTCCTACTAACCCACCAAATTCTAGGTGGTCAGTAAATTAAACTAATTCGCCTTCTGGGCGCAGGCTGGCAGGTGGCCAGTTTTCCAGACGCATTCCAAGAGACAGGCCCCTAGAAGCAAGTACATCCTTAATTTCAGTCAGCGACTTCTTACCCAGGTTAGGGGTCTTCAGCAATTCAACTTCAGTACGCTGAATAAGGTCGCCAATGTAATAGATACTTTCTGCTTTTAAACAGTTAGCGGATCTTACGGTCAGCTCCAGATCATCAACAGGGCGAAGCAGGATTGGATCAACTTCTTCTTCTTTTTCAGCAGGCTCCGATAGGCTTTCGCTTTCTAAATCGACGAAAACGGCAAGCTGCTGTTGCAAAATTGTAGCGGCGCGACGAATAGACTCTTCCGGATCAAGCGTACCGTCTGTTTCCAGATCAAGCACCAATTTATCCAAGTCTGTACGCTGTTCAACACGAGCACTGTCAACCACGTAAGATACACGACGAACAGGGCTGAATGTAGCGTCCAACTGAAGCCGCCCAATCGCACTGGTTTCTTCTTCATCGTTGGCACGAGTATTAGCTGGCTGATAACCGCGGCCACTAACTACATGCAGTTGCATATTGAGTTCTGCTTTACCTGTGATATTGGCAATAACATGCTCAGGGTTTTTAATTTCAGTGGAGTTATCCACTTGAATATCCCCAGCGGTAACTACACCTTTCCCTTTCTTTTTCAGGGTAAGGGTTACTTCATCCTTATCATGCAAAACAATGGCAACATCTTTAAGGTTCAACAGGATTTCAATAACATCCTCTTGAACACCTTCGATACTGCTGTACTCGTGCAGAACGCCATCAATCTCGACTTCGACAATGGCAGAGCCAGACATGGATGAGAGCAGAATACGACGCAAAGCGTTGCCTAGCGTATGCCCAAATCCACGTTCAAGTGGCTCAAGTACCACCTTAGCGTGTGTAGGACTATATTCGGTAACGTCGATCGTTCTCGGCGTCAAAAACTCGTTTACTGATGTTTGCATATCGGTACCTGTATGGTGTCGCTTAACTGGTCTTCAGCCTTACCGTCCTTTACTTAGAGTAAAGTTCAACAATGAGGTTTTCATTGATTTCGGCGGGAAGGTCGCTGCGATCAGGAACACGTTTATAGGTGCCTTCCATTTTGCTCGCATCAACTTCAATCCACTCAATCTCGCTACGCTGAGCAGCAATTTGTATGGCTGACTGGATACGCAATTGACTCTTTGATTTCTCGCGAATACTAACCACATCACCCTCACTAACACGGAAAGAAGCAATATTTGCCTTCTTACCATTCACGAGAATAGCGTTGTGTGCAACCAGCTGACGCGATTCCGCACGGGTAGAACCAAAGCCCATACGATAAACGACATTATCCAAACGGCGCTCCAAAAGTTGCAGCAGGTTTTCGCCCGTCGCACCCTTAAGTCGAGCAGCTTCTTTGTAGTAGTTGCTAAATTGTTTCTCAAGCACACCATAAATACGGCGTACTTTTTGTTTTTCACGTAATTGCACGCCATAATCTGAAAGGCGGCTACGGCGCTGCCCATGCTGTCCAGGTATGCTATCAGCGCGGCACTTTGATTCCAGTGGACGAATACCGCTCTTTAAGAAAAGGTCGGTACCCTCACGGCGTGAAAGCTTACAAGTCGGTCCGAGATATCTTGCCATTGGTCAACTATCCTCGTTATACGCGACGTTTTTTCGGCGGACGACATCCATTGTGCGGGATCGGCGTCACGTCGGTAATGTTGGTAATTTTATATCCTGCATTATTAAGTGCTCGGACAGCAGATTCGCGTCCTGGGCCAGGGCCCTTCACTTCAACATCCAGGTTCTTCAGTCCAAATTCCTGCGCAGCAAGTCCAGCACGTTCAGCTGCCACCTGGGCGGCAAACGGGGTGCTTTTGCGAGAACCACGGAAGCCAGAGCCACCAGCAGTAGCCCAACTCAGGGTATTACCCTGGCGGTCAGTGATATTGACAATCGTATTGTTAAATGAAGCGTGAATGTGTGCTACACCATCAACAACTGTCTTTTTTACCTTTTTACGGGTAGATTTTTGTTCGGGCTTTGCCATGACTATAAATTCCTATCGCTTAATGGGCTTGCGAGGGCCTTTACGGGTACGCGCATTGGTTTTAGTACGCTGACCACGGAGTGGTAGGCCACGACGATGACGGAGGCCTCGATAACAACCCAGGTCCATCAACCGTTTAATGTTCATGTTGACTTCGCGACGTAGGTCACCCTCTACTGCACGTCCACTGACAGCGGCCCGAACAGAATCCATCTGAACTTCAGTCAGATCATTAATTTTCACGTCTTCAGCAATACCCACCTCGGCACAAATCGCCTTGGCAGTCGTACGGCCAATCCCGAAAACATAAGTGAGAGAGATCACTGCATGTTTGTTATCGGGGATGTTGACACCGGAAATACGGGCCATCACTTCACTCCACTTTAATGTTTGACTGCTGCCTTTCTTACCTTTTACTCATTCCCAACTGGGAAGTGATGAAAAAAGGCGCAAAAGGATAGCTTCAGCAGCAATAAAAATCAATAACTCCGTGCAATTAACCCTGACGCTGTTTATGACGGGGTTCAACACTGCAGATTACACGAACGACACTTTTACGCTTAACAATCTTACAGTTGCGGCACATTTTTTTAACAGAAGCTCGTACTTTCATAGGGTTACCTCAACTTCAACTAGCGGTTTCCGCCGCCAGAACCTTTCAAATTTGATTTTTTCATCAGTGATTCATACTGATGTGACATCAGGTGAGACTGCACCTGGGCCATAAAATCCATTGTTACTACCACGGCAATCAACAGCGATGTTCCACCGAGATAAAATGGCACGTTAAAATAAATATTCAAAAACTGTGGCAGCAAACAAACAGCTGTCATATATAAGCCGCCGACCAAGGTCAACCGGGTCATCACACCATCGATGTATTTTGCTGTCTGCTCACCTGGGCGGATACCTGGGAGAAAAGCACCACCACGCTTTAAATTGTCTGCCATCTCTTTCGGGTTGAACATCAACGCTGAATAGAAAAAGCAGAAAAATATAATTAATCCCGCAAACAGTAATACATGTAACGGTTGTCCTGGGCCAATAAACAAGGCGATATCCTGCAACCAATCGGGACTATCTGCACCTTGACCGAACCACTGTGCAATAGAGGCAGGGAACAATAATAAGCTACTCGCAAAAATAGCTGGTATTACCCCGGCCATATTCACTTTTAGGGGTAAGTGACTAGCTTGCGCTGGGCCACGCCCTGGCTGGCGCTGTGCATAATTGACAGTAATTCGACGCTGTCCACGCTCAATAAATACAACAAAGTAGACTACAGCGACGGCCAAAATAGCTACAAGTAATAGGGCCAATATATGCAAGTCGCCCTGCCTCGATGATTCAAATGCCTGACCGATGGCAGAAGGAATCCCCGCCACGATACCGGCAAAAATCAACATCGAAATACCGTTACCAACACCCCGTTCTGTAATTTGCTCACCCAACCACATCAGGAAAACAGCACCAGTCACCAGTGACACAACGGCGATAAAGTAAAAACTGAAATCAGGGGCATAAGCCAACCCTTGACCAGCCAGTCCCACTGACATACCAATTGCCTGAATAGTGGCAAGAAATACTGTTCCATAGCGGGTGTACTGATTAATTTTTCGGCGACCGGCATCACCTTCCTTCTTTAGTTGTTCTAAAGAGGGGGTAACTGCCGTCATCAACTGCATGATAATAGACGCAGAGATGTAAGGCATGATGCCCAGCGCTAGAATACTCATACGCTCTAAAGCGCCACCAGAGAACATGTTGAACATGCCAACGATGGTACCTTGGTTCTGACTAAACAAGTCAGACAACCGGTCTGGATCAATTCCAGGTACCGGAATATGAGTTCCGATGCGGTAGATCACAAGCGCTATAAACAAAAAGCGAAGGCGAGCCCAAAGCTCGCCCAAACCTTTCATATTGCCTTGTGGCATGTTACCGGGTTTTGCCATCAGGTTTTACTCTTCAACCTTTCCGCCAGCGGCTTCAACCGCGGCCAGAGCACCCTTGGTAATACGCAAACCTTTTACTGTCACAGCTTTTTTCAAATCACCAGACAGAAAAACCTTGGCGCGGGTAATATTGTTGTTAATCAAACCGGCGCTACGCAACGACTCAACACTGACAATATCACCTTCAACTTTATTCAGTTCGCTCAAACGAATTTCAGCTGTCACACGGGATATGCGTGAAGTAAAACCGTATTTCGGTAGGCGTTTTTGCAGCGGCATCTGACCGCCTTCAAACCCTGGGCGAACACTTCCGCCTGAACGGGACTTTTGACCTTTATGACCACGGCCAGCAGTTTTACCCATGCCACTACCGATACCACGACCGACACGCTTAGCTTCTTTAATTCTGCCGGGTGCGGGACTTAGCGTATTAAGACGCATATTACTCTCCCTCAACCTTAACCAAATAGTGAACTTTATTGATCATGCCACGCACTGATGGAGTATCTTCTACTTCAACACTGTGGTTGATCCGACGCAGGCCCAAGCCCGCAACACAGGCTTTGTGTGCTGCCAGACGGCCATTGGTGCTGCGCACCTGTGTAACCTTAATTTTATTAGCCTTCGCCATGGTAAAGCTTCCGTTGTACGTCGTACGGCAATTGCCGTGCTTAATTCAGAATTTCTTCTACAGTTTTTCCGCGCTTAGCGGCTACTGAGTCCGGAGATGACATTGTTTGGAGCGCCTTAAAGGTCGCACGAACCACATTCACCGGGTTAGTAGAGCCATAACATTTGGCCAGTACGTTTTGAACACCAGCAATTTCTAATACAGCACGCATCGCGCCACCAGCAATAACACCTGTACCTTCCGATGCCGGTTGCATATAAACCTTGGAAGCACCGTGATTAGCTTTAATGGCGTACTGGATAGTAGAACCATCCAAATCAACGTTGATCATGTTGCGGCGGGCGGCTTCCATTGCTTTCTGGATTGCCTGAGGGACTTCTCGCGCTTTACCGCGACCGAACCCAACCTTACCGTTGCCATCGCCAACAACTGTCAAGGCAGTAAAGCCGAATATACGACCACCTTTAACGGTTTTAGCTACGCGGTTAACCTGTACCAGTTTTTCCTGGAGGCCTTCATCCGCTGATGATTTGTCTCTTTGATCTCTAGCCATATCAATAAACCTTTAGAATTCAAGACCGGCTTCACGCGCGGCTTCAGCCAACGCCTTGACGCGACCGTGGTATTTAAAACCGCTGCGGTCAAATGCAACCTTGGTAATGCCAGCTTCTTTAGCACGCTCTGCTAGCAGCGAACCAACGTTCGTTGCAGCATCAACGTTACCGGTTTGACCTGAACGTAATGTCGTGTCAAGTGTTGAGGCACTAGCCAGAACATGGCCACCATCCGGTGAAATAACTTGTGCATAGATGTGTCGCGGGGTGCGATTAACGCACAGCCGGTTCGCACCTAGCTCATGAATTTTGCTACGAGCACGGCGTGCACGACGCAGACGTGATGTTTTCTTAACGCTCATAATTCTGCCCTACTTCTTCTTCGCTTCTTTACGACGTACTTGCTCATCCGCATAGCGAACACCCTTGCCCTTATAAGGCTCTGGTGGACGGAAGGCGCGAATCTCTGCCGCTACCTGCCCGAGCAACTGCTTGTCTGCCGCTTTCAGCACAATTTCAGTTTGACTTGGCGTCTCTGCCGTCAAGCCCTTCGGCAATTCGTACACAACTGGGTGTGAAAAACCCAATGTCAAATTTAACTTGTTACCCTGAGCCTGTGCACGATAACCAACACCGATCAGCTGTAACTTTTTCTCAAAACCTTGAACAACACCAATAACCATGTTGTTGACCAAAGAGCGGATTGTGCCTGACATTGCGTTTGCCTGCGTGCTGCCGTCTTTCGGCTCGAAGGTCAAAACATTGTCTTCCTGCTTGATTTCTACTTTGTCATTGGTAGGCATAGACAACGTAGCCTTACTACCTTTGACAGAAATCTCACTGTTGCTGAAAGTAACCTCAACACCAGCCGGGATATTTACCGGATTTTTTGCAACTCTAGACATATCGACTATCTCGTTAGAATACTGTGCAAAGGACCTCACCGCCGATACCGGCGGCGCGGGCAGCACGGTCAGTCATTACGCCCTTACTTGTTGATACGATGGCAACACCCAACCCACTACGAATAGTTGGCAAATCAGATGAGCCTGAATACTTACGAAGTCCTGGACGGCTATAGCGATCAATTTCTTCAATGACAGGCTTGCCTTCAAAATATTTCAGGTCAACTGTCAGCTCAGGTTTTGTACCCTCAGCCACATTAAAGCCATTGATATAACCTTCATCCTGCAGCACTTGAGCCAAAGCTACTTTCAGCTTGGCGGACGGCATAGAAACAGTTTTTTTCTCTGCCATGTGCCCATTGCGGATGCGGGTCAACATATCTGATATTGGGTCTTGCATACTCATCAGTTCAATTCCTCAATTAGCGACGCTGCTTACCAGCTCGCCTTAACCAGACCAGGCACATCACCGCGCATAGCTGCTTCACGTAACTTGTTACGACACAACCCAAACTTACGGTAAACCCCGTGAGGGCGACCTGTTTGACGACAACGGTTCCGTTGACGAGAAGGGCTTGCATCACGCGGCAATTTCTGCAGTTTTACCTGAGCTTCCCAGCGCTCTTCTTCAGAGCTATCAGGAGCATTGATAATTACCTTCAGCGCAGCACGTTTCTCTGCAAACTTGGCAACGGTGCGTGAGCGCTTCTTCTCACGCTCGATCATGGATACTTTTGCCATTGTCTAACCTCAACCCTTCAGTGGGAAGCTGAAGGCGCGCAACAAGGCACGACCTTCGTCATTATTACGGGCACTTGTGGTGATGGTGATATCCATGCCACGTATTGTGTCCACTTTGTCGTAATCAATTTCTGGAAAAATAATCTGCTCACTAACACCCATGGAAAAGTTGCCATGGCCATCAAATGATTTGGGGCTAATACCACGGAAATCACGAATACGCGGGATAGCAATTGAAATCAATCGCTCCAAAAACTCATACATCCGTTCTCCGCGCAAGGTCACCTTACAACCAATAGGCCAACCTTCACGTACTTTAAAACCAGCGATAGATTTACGAGCATTATTGATAATGGGTTTTTGACCGGCAATTAGTGCCATGTCAGCAACCGCATTCTCAAGCGCTTTTTTATCACCAAGAGCTTCACCTACACCCATATTCAGAGTGATCTTGGTGATCTTTGGTATTTCCATCACATTCGCCAGACCAAGCTCTTCTTTTAGCTTGGGTGCGATTTCTTTTTTATAAACTTCGTTCAGCCTTGCCATGTCAGTTTCCTGTCAAATTAGGCGTCAACGGCTTCGCCGTTGGATTTGAAGACGCGGATTTTCTTGCCGTCTTCTAACACTTTAAAACCAACGCGGTCCGCCTTACTGGCAGCCCCGTTGAAGATAGCTACGTTGGAAACCTGTATAGCAGCTTCCTTTTCAATAATACCGCCCTGAACATTCATTTGCGGATTTGGTTTCTGATGCTTCTTAATCATGTTTACACCAGAGACAATGAGGCGGCCGTCATCTTGTACTTTAAGTACCTTGCCGCGTTTCCCTTTGTCTTTCCCGGCGATAACGATGATATCGTCATCACGTTTAATCTTGCGCATAACCCTTTCCTCGCCTCTGGCTTAGAGTACTTCAGGTGCCAGAGAGATAATTTTCATGAAACGTTCGCTACGCAGCTCACGAGTTACCGGCCCAAAAATACGGGTACCGATTGGAGCCAGCTGCTGATTCAAAAGAACCGCGGCGTTATCGTCAAACTTGATCGAACTGCCGTCTGGACGACGCACACCCTTTCTGGTGCGAACCACAACTGCGTTCATCACCTGACCTTTTTTTACCTTACCGCGAGGAATCGCTTCCTTAACAGTAACCTTAATAATGTCGCCCACTCTGGCATAACGACGGTGAGACCCGCCTAACACTTTGATACACATAACGCGACGTGCACCGCTGTTGTCTGCCACTTCTAGGTAACTTTCTGTTTGAATCATCGTATATCTCCGAACTCGTTACTGTTACCTACCGATTAAATTTCGGCGGCACGCTCGTCGATGTTGACCAGCGCCCAAGATTTTGTCTTGGACAGAGGGCGAGTTTCCGCAATCGTCACCACATCACCATCACGACACTCATTAGCTTCATCGTGGGCTTTTATTTTTGTGGACTTATTTACAATCTTGCCGTACATAGCGTGCTTAACACGGCGCTCAATAAGAACCGTAATACTCTTATCCATCTTATCGCTGACAACTCGACCTGATAGCGTACGAGCTTTTTTCTCTGCTTCAGTCATCTCAGTTACCCGCTTTCTCATTCAGCACTGTTTTAATACGAGCAATATTATTGCGCGCTTCTTTAATTTTATGGCTCTGGCCCAATTGGCCTGTAGACGCCTGCATACGCAGTTTGAACTGCTGCTCCAGTTGGCCATTCAGCTCCTGGTTCAGCTCATCAACTGATTTTTCACGATATTCATTGGCTTTCATTACATCACCGATCGTATAACAAAGGCGGTTTCAACCGGCAACTTGGCAGCAGCAAGAGCAAATGCTTCTCGCGCCAACTCTTCGGATACACCATCCATCTCATAGAGCACTCTACCGGGCTGAATCTGGGCAATCCAGTATTCAACGTTGCCCTTACCTTTACCCATCCGCACCTCAAGTGGCTTGTTGGTGATCGGCTTGTCGGGGAACACCCGAATCCAGATCTTTCCACCACGCTTGATGTGACGAGTCATCGCCCGACGAGCCGCTTCTATCTGGCGCGCAGTAAGACGTCCCCGTCCAATGGCCTTTAGGCCGAACTCGCCAAAGCTTATTTTACTACCGCGCAATGCCAGACCACGGTTGCGGCCCTTGTGTTGCTTACGGAATTTTGTACGTTTCGGTTGCAGCATTTCGCTTGACCCTTAACTCGCAAACTTACTTCTTTTTGCCCGGTGATTTTTTGGCTGGCGCTTGCGCCGCCTCTTCACCGCCGATTACTTCACCCTTAAAGATCCAAACTTTGACACCAATGATGCCGTAAGTTGTGGATGCTTCTGCTGTGCCATAGTCAATATCAGCACGCAGTGTGTGAAGCGGAACACGGCCTTCGCGATACCACTCAGAGCGCGCAATTTCTGCACCACCGAGACGTCCGCCGACCTGAATTTTTATACCCTTGGCGCCCTGGCGCATAGCGTTTTGTACAGCGCGCTTCATAGCGCGACGGAACATAACACGACGCTCCAGCTGAGACGATACGCTCTCGGCAACAAGTATTGCATCAAGGTCCGGCTTACGAACCTCTTCAATATTAATATGCACTGGAACGCCCATCTGCGCGGATACTTCGTTACGCAGCCTCTCGACATCTTCACCCTTTTTACCAATCACGATACCGGGACGGGCAGTGTGGATAGTGATGCGAGCTGTCTGTGCAGGGCGCTCAATTTCAATCCTGCTTACAGATGCATGTGACAATTTCTTACTGATAAAGTCACGCACCTCAAGATCGTTAATGAGCTTGTCTGCATAATCTTTCTGACCGGCGTACCAGACTGAAGTATGTTTTTTAACAATACCCAGACGAATACCAGTTGGATGCACTTTCTGACCCATTAAACGGTCTCCTCATCGGCCACTTTCACAGTGATGTGACAGCTACGCTTTAATATACGATCAGCGCGACCCTTTGCTCTGGGCTTTATACGCTTCATGGTCGTACCTTCATCGACAAAAATTGTCGACACCCGAAGTTCGTCTACATCTGCACCTTCATTGTGCTCAGCATTTGCAATGGCTGACTCCAACACTTTCTTAATAAGGCCTGCACCCTTTTTAGGGCTGAAAGCCAAAATATTCAGTGCATCGTCAACTTGCTTGCCGCGAACCTGGTCGGCTACAAGACGTGCTTTCTGGGCGGACAACTTAGCTCCGCTCAATTTAGCTGCTACTTCCACAGTCACTTACCTCTTACTTGGCTTTTCTATCCGCGACATGACCACGATAGGTCCGCGTCGGGGCGAATTCGCCGAGTTTATGTCCAACCATTTCTTCGTTGACCATTACCGGCACGTGTTGGCGCCCGTTATGAACAGCGATTGTCAAACCAACCATATCGGGGCTGACCATGGAACGACGCGACCAAGTCTTGATCGGGCGTCTATCATTTTTTTCTAGCGCTTCATCAACCTTCTTTACAAGATGCAGGTCAATAAACGGGCCTTTTTTGAGAGAACGTGGCACTGTTGTTTCCTCTTCTCTTACTTACTGCGACTGCGAACAATCATATTGTTCGTACGCTTGTTTTTACGTGTTTTGTAACCTTTAGCAGGTGTACCCCAAGGCGATACCGGATGACGACCACCAGAGGTACGCCCTTCACCACCACCATGTGGGTGATCCACCGGGTTCATAGCAACACCACGAACCGTTGGACGAACACCACGCCAGCGAGATGCACCCGCCTTACCTAGTGACCGCAGACTGTGTTCACTATTAGATACTTCTCCAATGGTGGCACGGCAATCTACAGGTACTTTTCTCATTTCGCCACTGCGCAAACGCACAGTTGCATATTGTCCTTCTCGAGCCACCAGCTGAGCTGAGGTACCAGCACTTCGTGCAATTTGCGCACCCTTTCCAGGCTTCATCTCAAGACAGTGAACCACACTACCCACTGGAATATTACGCAGCGGCAGAGTGTTACCCACTTTGATTGGCGCATCCACTCCAGACTGAATTTTATCTCCAGCCTTTACACCTTTGGGCGCGATAATATAGCGGCGCTCTCCATCGGCATAGCATACCAATGCTATATAAGGAGTACGGTTTGGATCATATTCTAGGCGTTCAACGGTGCCCGGAATGCCATCTTTATTACGCTTAAAATCTATAACGCGATAGTGCTGCTTGTGACCGCCGCCAATATGACGAGTAGTAATTCGTCCATTGTTATTACGGCCACCAGATTTTGATTTCTTTTCAAGCAGTGGCGCGTAGGGCTCGCCTTTATGTAAGTCAGGACTAACAACGCTGACAACAAAGCGGCGACCGGGAGACGTTGGCTTTCTCTTTAAAACTGGCATCTCAACAACCCCTTATTCAACAACTGCAAAGTCGATGTCTTGACCCTGCTCCAGGCGCACATACGCCTTTTTCCAATCAGAGCGCTTACCCAAACCTTGCTTAGCTTGTTTGGTCTTGCCCTTAACCTTGATGATGCGAACATCAAGCACATTAACACTGAACAACTGCTCAACAGCCGCCTTCACTTCTGGCTTGGCTGCATCAGTGGCCACTTTAAACACCACTTGATTGCTAGTTTCGCCAGCAGCCGCAGTTTTCTCTGTAACGTGCGGACCTAACAGCACTTTGAAGATACGCTCCTGATTCATGCCAGCATCTCCTCAATTTTCTTAAGCGCCGGCACAGTCACCAACACTTTTTCAAACCGGATAAGACTCACTGGATCAACACCTACAACATCACGAACATCAACCTTGTGTAGGTTCCGAGATGACAGGTAGAGATTCTCGCTGACTTCTTCAGTCACAATCAGCACGTCCTTCAAGTTATATTCGCCCAGCTTTTGCACTAGGTCTTTGGTTTTTGGCGCTTCCAGATCGAAGGCCTCAACCACCACCAAGCGCTCCTGACGAGCAAGCTCTGAAATAATGGAGCGCAATGCAGCGCGGTACATTTTACGATTCAGCTTCTGGGAGTGATCCTGAGGCTGAGCAGCAAATGTCACACCACCGGAGCGCCATATAGGGCTTCGGATAGTACCTGCACGAGCACGACCAGAACCTTTCTGAGCCCAAGGCTTGCGACCACCGCCTGAAACAGCAGCACGGTTTTTCTGAGCGCGAGTACCCTGACGAGCTCCAGCCAAATAGGCTGTCACCGCTTGGTGCACCAGATCCTGGTTATATTCTTTTCCAAAGGTCACGTCGGAAACTTCAACAGTTCCTGAGTTACCCTTTGTTGTTGCTATATTTAATTCCATCGACGATTTCCTCAGCTCTTAACAGCTGCACGAACGATCACATCGCCACCAGGCGCACCCGGTACCGCACCTTTAATAAGGAGCAGGTTGCGTTCGGTGTCAACACGTACAATTTCAAGATTCTGAGTCGTTACACGCTCGGATCCCATGTGGCCAGCCATTTTCTTGCCTTTCCAGACACGGCCAGGTGTTTGACATTGCCCAATTGAACCAGGAGCACGGTGAGACAAGGAGTTGCCGTGAGTGGCATCCTGCATGGCGAAATTATAACGCTTAATTACACCCTGAAAGCCCTTGCCCTTAGAAGTACCAGTAACATCAACCTTCTGACCAACCTCAAATTGATCAGCAGCAATGCTACCACCTACCTCTAGACCATCCTGCTCGCCATCCAAGCGCAGCTCCCAACTTCCTCGACCGGCTTCAACACCCGCTTTCGCGAAATGACCAGCTTCAGACTTTCTTACACGGGAGGCACGACGAGCACCGACTGTTACCTGTACTGCAGAGTAACCATCAGTTTCATCAGTCTTAATTTGGGCGATACGATTTGGCTCTACCTCGATCACTGTGACCGGGATGGATGCACCATCGTCGCTGAATACTCGTGTCATGCCGCATTTGCGGCCGACAATACCAATTGTCATCTCTGTAACCTCATAGTGTACGGGGCTGTTACCCGCTATGGCCGCCCATTTCAGAGCGTTACACCCGCCCGACGTTGGCCTGGCCTGGGTTTATTCTATTACTTGTACTACTTACGCCAAACTGATTTGAACTTCAACACCAGCGGCTAGATCTAACTTCATCAAAGCATCAACAGTCTTCTCTGTTGGCTCGACGATATCCAGCAACCTCTTATGGGTGCGGATCTCATACTGGTCTCGCGCATCTTTGTTAACGTGCGGCGAAGTCAGAATGGTGAAGCGTTCTTTCCGAGTCGGCAATGGAATCGGGCCACGAATCTGGGCACCGGTACGCTTGGCCGTCTCAACGATCTCTTGCGTCGAAGCATCAATCAGCTTGTGATCAAATGCTTTGAGGCGAATTCGAATACGTTGATCCTGCATGTAATCAAACTCCAACTATCTAAAGAGCCTACAGGCCTCACTTATTTGAGACCCTGAAAAAGGAGGCGAATCTTAAGCCCGACCCTCCCCTCTGTCAAGAAGAAATCCTTGTGTTTTGCATGATTTCTTAGGTTTCGAAAAACCCACGACAACAACAACCGCCAAAGACGACAACAAGAGGGGCGCAAGCCCCTCCCGAGACCCCATAACGCCTACTCAATAATCTTAGCTACAACACCCGCACCGACCGTACGACCGCCTTCACGGATCGCAAAGCGTAGGCCATCTTCCATCGCAATCGGTGCGATCAAAGTAACCACCATCTGAATGTTGTCGCCTGGCATGACCATCTCAACGCCTTCAGGTAGCTCACAAGCACCCGTAACA
>JAGPWA010000060.1 GCA_018066715.1 Porticoccus sp.
CTTCGCTCTGGTTTGTCGTCCCCTGCTGCTGGCGTTATGGATATAGGCATGATTAGGAGAATGTACCTAGCTCTGTCATTAGTCGCAGCTGTTACGGGAACAGTCTCAGTGGCAGAGACAACTACGGAGAGTTGTATCGCAGAACTAGCCAGCCTTAATGAAAACCAACCTTGGTCAGAGAAAACTGAAAATGGATGGGACGATTACATCCTACCAATTGCGTATTTTAGGCTACAAGGCTCTGAGCTATGCAATGATCGTGAAGTAGCAATAGTGTTTAAATCTGATGAGCAGGCAACGCTAAGGGAGCTGAGAAAAGGCGGGCATCAACAGTACCAAATCGCGTTTCCCGTGGGCTTTTTTGTAAGCGAAAGTGCGTCAATAGAATCTTCGCAGGTGTGGTTTGAAATATATCCATAACAAGCACAAGCAGTCAGGGACAACCTGCTGCGCAGTTTGCCCCTGTTGTGGGCGTTAGGCATAAAGTGGAATTTATAGAATGACTCTAATTGATATTTTGGACACTTCAATAAAAATTGGCCTCGGGGCAATTATAACTGGTGTTTCTTCCTATTATTTAGTTTTCGCTAAGCAGAAAAGTGAACATTCCAAATTAAAGGGCGAAAAAACTCTAGAGACCCTTGAAAAGGTATCATTAAGAACTGGCGAGGCTTTCTTTAAATTGAAGGATGCATCTCATGGATCATGGGAGCGTATGCTTTTTCAAGATCCTCTTGACGATATTGAAATATCTAGATTAGCTGTGAATACGTACCATGAGTCTAGGCGGTTAATTGGCCAAGCACATTCTCTAGCTGCTCTTCTCAATAATCGTGAACTTACAGCAGTATTAAAAGTAACAGATGACAAGCTATATCAAATATATCAATGCATGGCATTGGATAATATGCTCATTCAAACTGAAGAACTCAATGTAAAAACTCTTGATTGCGAGTCAAGCTTTGACGATTGTTTCACGCAGATTGCCAAGGCTTTCGAAAATGCCTAACAAGCTGCTCAACCATCGTTCCGGCCAAAAAACGGCCTCCACTGGACAGCCTAAAGCGCGCTTTGCGCACGGCTGCTGATTTCAATATGTCGCTGCCAAAGGAAGGCTGCCTATGTGGCTCTTAAAACATGCATGATGCAAACACACTTAACCAGGCAAAGCATCGGATCGCCGCACTGCGCGCGTCTTCCCGCTGTTTGTGGCGTTATGTGAAATAAAGAAGTTGACTCATTGTTACATGAAAGATTTAGCGACTCTATAAATTGAAATTCGTATTATTAATCCTAACTATGAAGAGAATGACATGTCAGAAGATAAAATAATGTTCAGTAGCAATAGAAAGGTCATCGTAAATGAAGATATTAAGGATCCAGATATCTATTTGGATCAACTAATCACGAAGTTACATAATTTTCCTAAAGAGCTGGAAATATTAGAGGCTGTCCGGTTAACATCCCATGAAGAGAAGGTTAAATATTTACTTAATTTGAGGACAGGTAAGAAGCCCTCGCCGGGTAGTGTCGGAATTAGAACGCATCCTGCGTCTGGTTGTATTATCGTGATTATAGCGGTAATCATCTGGGTGATTGTTGGGTATGAGGTGATAAATGGTGTTAAAAAGGCCATTAAGGAACAAGAAGGAATAGAAGAAGAATGCGAGCAGTGCCCAGATAGAGACTAATTTAATAAGTAGGGTCAGGTTGATACTCCCTTAGTTTCTCGGACACTCCAATTAGTGGACAATACCACGACTGGAGTGAATTATGGCCAAACGAAATACCTACACTAAAGAGTTTAAGTTAGAAGCAGTCCGTCTTCTTGAGTCAAGCGATAAGCCTGGAACTGATATAGCTCGTGAAATCGGTATCAGACGAAACATGCTGTACAAATGGCAAGAGCAGCTGTCGGATAAGGGTGATGATGCTTTTAGAGGTTCAGGGCGAAAGTTAGCTAATAAAGATGACAAGATGCAGCAACTTGAGCGCGAAAACCGAAGGTTAAAAGAAGAGGTCGAGATTTTAAAAAAGGCCGCCGCGTACTTTGCTCGGGAACTCAAGTGAAGTACGCCTTTATCCAAGAACAGGTTTATCATCATACGGTTATGGCTTTGTGCTCAGCATTGAAAGTATCCCGCAGTGGCTACTATTCATGGCGCACACGAGAGCCCAGCCAAAGAGCTATCGATAATCAGACTGTGGTTAAATCGATCGCAGAGATCCACGACGAAACCTTACAGTCCTATGGTTCACCAAGAATGCACGTTGAGTTGGTTGAGGCGGGACATGACCTCAGCGTGGGACGCGTAGAGCGTTTAATGAGCAACAATAACCTTGCTGCTAAACAAGGCAAGAAAAATAAACAAAGGCAGCAGCATCGAAATAGCATGGCTCCTGTTGCTAATGTTTTGGATAGGCAATTTACAGCCGCATCACCCAATACGAAGTGGGTCTCAGATATTACCTTTATTGAGACTCGTGAAGGTTTTTTGTATTTAGCGGTTATTCTCGACTTGTACTCTAGGGTTATTGTTGGCTGGTCTATGAGCCATAAGATTGATGAGGTTTTGGTGCAAGATGCGCTGACGATGGCGGTGGATAGAAGAGAGATACCGAACGGCTTGTTGCTTCATTCCGATCAAGGAAGCCAGTATAAGGCGAAAGGCTACCAACAAAGAATAAAAAACTTAAGCATAATATGTAGCATGAGTCGTAAAGGAGAATGCCATGATAATGCTGTGGCGGAAAGCTTCTTTCATTCGCTTAAGACCGAACTGATCTGTGAGCATGTTTATCAGAATAGGTCGGTGGCTAGGCAAGAGATTTTTAAGTACATAGAAATTTTTTATAATCGAAAGCGTCGGCATTCAACATTGAACTATCAAGCGCCGCTGACTTTTGAAACAATGAACGCCGCTTAATTTGGGTGTCCGTTTTTTTAGGGGAAGATCATTAGTCTCACTCTGTAGTGTCAGCCCAATTGGAAGGAAAACGGCTTCCTTGTCAGTATAGAATGCCTCATCTATTGTGGCCCTTATGCTAAAATCTCGCCCTTAAGTCACCTCGACCAATCCCATCTAACCGGTAACGACGCTAACCACTATGCTACGACTCAGCGACCTACAACTCCCTCTCGATCATACTGATGATGACTTGCACAAAGCCATTATTAGTACGTTGCACATAACGGAGGATGAGTTACTGGGTTTTACGCTGTTTAAACGGAGCTTCGATGCCCGAAAAAAACACAATATCAAGCTGATCTATCAGTTTGAGGTGGCGTTAACCAGTACGGCGGAACAGCGTGTATTGGAGCAGTTCGCTAATCAATCCTTTGTACGTCCAAGCCCGGATACCAGCTATCAGTTTGTTGCCGAAGCCACGGAGAATTTTCCTGTGGCTGCCCAGCAACGCCCTATTGTGATTGGCTTTGGGCCCTGTGGGATGCTGGCAGCATTAGTCTTGGCTCAAATGGGCCTCAAACCTATCGTGTTAGAGCGAGGGCAGGATGTCAGGCAGCGTACCAAGGATACCTGGGGTCTGTGGCGAGAAGGAAAACTCAACACGGAATCCAATGTGCAATATGGCGAGGGCGGAGCGGGGACCTTCTCTGATGGCAAACTATATAGCCAGGTAAAGGACAAGCGCCACTTGGGCCGCAAGGTGTTAACCGAGTTTGTGAAAGCGGGTGCACCTGAAGAGATTATGACTGTGAACAAACCACACATCGGCACATTTAAGCTGGTGGCCATGGTTGAAAATATCCGAAATGAAATTATTGAGCTCGGTGGTGAAATTCGCTTTGGCTGCAAAGTAGAAACGATTCATCGTGAGGTGATTGACCAACAGGATGGAGAGGGAAGTGGTCAAATTACCGGGGTAACTATCAATTCTTATTTAGGTCGCTCTGATTCAGCGGTGAGTGAAACCCTGCAAAGCCGACATGTTATTTTGGCTATTGGTCACAGTGCGCGTGATAGTTTTCAAATGCTGTTAGAGCAGGGGGTTTATATTGAGCCTAAACCCTTCTCCATTGGTTTTCGTATTGAGCACCCACAGTCCATCATCGACAAAGCTCGGTTTGGTGAGAGTGCGGGCCACCCCATTCTTGGGGCGGCAGACTACAAGTTTGTCCATCATTGTAAGAACGGTCGTAGCGTGTACAGCTTTTGTATGTGCCCCGGCGGCACAGTGGTTGCAGCCGCTTCAGAAGAGGGTGGTGTGGTGACCAATGGTATGTCGCAATACTCGCGTAACGAGCGTAATGCCAACTCAGCTATTGTTGTTGGTATCGAGCCTGAGAAAGATTACCCCGAACACCCCTTGGCCGGAATTGACCTGCAGCGTGAATTGGAAGCATTGGCCTATCAACTGGGTGGTGAGAACTACTATGCCCCTGCACAGCTAGTGGGCGACTTTCTAGCGGGTAGGCCATCTACCACGTTAGGAACGGTCAGCCCATCGTATACACCCGGCGTCACCTTGGGCGATTTAAGTCTCGCATTGCCCGAGTTTGCCATTGATGCCATCCGTGAAGCGATTCCGGAGTTTGAGAAGAAAATCAAAGGGTTTTCTATGGCGGATGCCGTGTTAACGGGTGTAGAAACCAGAACATCAGCACCTATTTGTATCAAACGTGGAAAAGATTTCCAAAATATCAATACTAGAGGCTTATACCCTGCGGGTGA
>JAGPWA010000093.1 GCA_018066715.1 Porticoccus sp.
CAAGTCCGGGATTTCCAGAAAACCGGAGGCATCAATCATCTGGCGATCAATCACGGTAATGGCTACCGGGGTGTCGGTCACGGGCTGCGGCAACCGGGTTGCAGCCACCACCATAGGTATCTCGGCCAGCAAGTCCTCTTCAGTCATACTGTCTTTCGCCAGTAGGCTATCAGAGAAGAAGCTTAGCCCGGACAGCAGGCAGATCACCCATAGCTCTACTCGTGGAAGCTCGCTCCCAGAGGCATTTCTATTCCAAGGCAACATATACTTTCCATTTTTTTATTATTTTTGACGCATACTACCGATCAAAAGTCACAATAGAAAACAACATCTCACGCTAAGCTTTCTTTAAACTTGGCAATCAATTTCTGATAAAGTGGCGAGATGTCCCTGATTCCAGAAAAACCCCTAGCCATTTCCCCTTCGCTGGCCGCCACCATCGGCCTCGAAGAAGCAGTGCTTCTTCAGGCGCTCAGTGAGATGGTGTGTCATGGTGAACCGGAATCCAGCAAGGGCTTTCAGTGGCTCAGCACCACCTGGCACCAACTACAAAAAATCACACCCTTCTGGGGCCCGGAGGAAATTCAACGTATTTCGGTCAGTCTGCGTGACAAAGGTGTTTTACTGATTGCCTCTGCGCCGTTTACCGAGAGTGAAGAGCTTCGCTTCGCCTTCAACGAACAGGCGATCTCAAGGGATATCCAGGCACCATCGACGACCCAAAAACAGGGAGCAAGAACCATTGCTCCACGCTGGAAACCTGAATCAGAGATACTGCGTCAGCTAGATCAATACAATATCCCTACTGAATTTATCACCGGTCAGCTACCCGAATTTATCACTTACTGGACTGAGCGTAACGAGCCACAATTTAGTTGGGGCTCTAAATTCATCAAACATATACTTCGCCTCTGGCGTACACAGCAAACTGAATCTGCAAAGCGTGGTCAGCAAGCAGCCATGAACAATAACTGGCAGCCCTCACAGGACGCCATGGAAATTCTTACTCGCCAAGCAGGTATCAATGGGAATTTTGTGGAAGATGCTATTCCCGAATTCGTTCTTTACTGGATGGAGAGAGGCGATGCATCCAATACCTGGAATAGCCGTTTTATCATGCATGTGAAACGGCAGTGGGCACGATTCACTACCGCCATGGAGCATGACTCGGAACCACGTTTACTGCCTGCCGATTGGCAGCCCAGTGAAGAGCTCTATGAAGTGCTAATACTGGCAAATATTTCACGCACTTTTGCCGAACGGTTAGTGCCGGAATTTATACTTTACTGGCGAGACAGCGGCCAAATACATAGCTCTTGGAATACTAAATTTCTTCAACAGGTGAAGCGGGAATGGTCTCGTCAGCAATCTGCCTCTTCTCAGGTAATAACCAATGGACAACAGCAACGACCTCATCGATCAAACAGTACAAGAAGTAGCAACCTCATCGACGAACTCAGCGACCGTAGCTGGGCCAGCACCTGAACACACTACTCACCTGATTGATGCCATCAATCAGGTTTTCGCACTGTTTCGACTGAACTACCACAATCAGTTTTATAGCGCATATGCGGATACGTCATTACTGAATCAGGCGAAACGTCTCTGGCTAGAAACACTATCGTATTTTACGGAAGAACAAATCTTGCTCGGTGCTAAACGGGTTATTGAAACATCCGACTACCTACCCACACTCAACCGTATGCTGCAATGCTGTGAGGACTCAGCCAGTAGCGAGGGACTACCCAGCCCACAGAATGCATACCATGAAGCCTGCAATGCACCCTCACCCAAAACTGCCTTCAACTGGTCTCACTTAGCAGTTTACTATGCAGGTTTGGAAACGGGCTGGTACCGCCTGTCCCATGAATCCGAATCAAGCAGTTACCCTGCTTTTCAGGAAAGCTATCGCAGCCTTTGCCGCGACATAGCTCAAGGACGGCAACTCACCTCCCCTGTTGATCCTCAATTAACAAAGGAAGAAAAACCTGCCCTCAGTAAAGAAGAGTCTCTAGCACGGTTAACACAACTAAAAAGCCAATTAGACCTAGATTAAAAAATGCAGCCATATGGCTGCATTTTTATGGGCCCGGTAAAAACGCCCCTGAATAAAGGTGTGCCAGTTTACTGTGGCCTAGGGCCGCAATAAAACCCGCTCAACGGCCTAGTTTATTCCCAAAAATTCCACCATTTTCGGCTATGCTCTTCACGAGAGGCTTGGCCCTGGTCAGAACCTTTGCCCAGCTCTTTACGCTCCTGGTCCGCTTTTTTTCCTAGATGTTTGTCCTGACCCGAAGACCTATCATCAGATCTAGCATCTGACCTGTCGTCTCGTGATTTGTCTTTTGTTCTTTTCTTATCCGACTTGGACTTGTCATCAGACTTATCGTCGGATCTATCGTCGGATCTATCGTCATGATCATCCTTTTGCTTGTCTTTCATGCCAGACTTATGTTCTTTCATCTCGGGCTTATGCTCTTTCATAGCCCCCTTACTACCAGCATCGTCTGGCTTTTTCGCCAAGGCCAACTGAGCAGAGCCCAAACCTAATACTAGAGATGTAACAATTATCAGTAACTTTTTCATCATAGTGTCTCCATATCCTTACCCATAAACATATAAACCGGTTTTATTTTTTAATTTGACGATAAATAATCAGCAACAATAAAGCACCCACGGTTGCCGTAGCAATACTACCGAGGCTGAAGCCACCGGTAGAGCCCAACCCGAAGAAAGAACCGGCCCACCCACCGACAAACGCGCCAGCAATACCCAGCAGTACTGTGACAATAAAACCACCGCCGTCTTTGCCTGGCATCACTAACTTGGCCAGAATTCCAGCAATCAGCCCTAATACAATCCAAGAAATTATACCCATCACTTTTCTCCTTTATTGATGATAAAAAAAACCCCAACAATGTGGGGTTTTTTTCTTTTAGGGCACCTCTAAAAATAGTGATTTTTTCGTGAGAGTTAGAAAGCGCCGCGCGGAAAACCGCAGTGTACAATAGGTACATGAGGAGAGTCTGCCCCATGAGCGAAGCGAGTGCTTTGGGTATTTGAGCACGGAGCTGACGCTGCAATCGCGGAAAAAGTGCATTTTTAGGTGTGCCCTTTAGTCGTTACTGGCAATCTGATGCATATGTACATCGCTTTGTGGGAATGGGATAGAAATACCTTCTTCATCAAACCGCTTCTTAACCGCTTCGGTCAAGCCAAAGTAAGCGCCCCAGTAATCTGCCTTGTTTACCCAAGGACGAACAACAAAGTTGACGCTGCTATCCGCCAGCTCTACCACTGCTATTGTGGGTGCTGGATCCTGTAAAACACGCTCGTCTGCAGTAACAATCTCTTCAAGCACTTTTTTGGCTTTATCAATGTCATCACCATAACCAATGCCCATGACTAGATCCACACGGCGAGTATCGTTGACCGAGTAATTAGTGATAGTGCCACCCATTGTCTGTCCATTGGGAATGATCACTCGCTTGTTGTCACCCGTATTGAGCTCCGTGGTAAACACTAGAACACTAACTACCGTTCCAGACACACCGGCCACCTCAACAAAGTCTCCCACTCGATAGGGCTTAAAGATCAGAATCAGCACACCTGCAGCGAAATTGGCCAGTGACCCCTGTAGTGCCAAACCAACAGCAAGACCTGCGGCACCGATAACCGCCACAAAAGATGCCGTATGAATACCCAGCTGACCCAGCGCTGCGATAATGACAAAAACAAGTAACGCGTAGTACACCAGTGCGGAAACGAAATGCTGGATGGCCACATCCATATCTTTTTTCTGTAAAGCTTTCTCCACCACCCCACGGAGCCATTTGGCAATCATTTTACCAACAACAAAAATAACCAGTGCAATTAGCACCTTAAAACCAAAGTACAGAATAAAATTTCCGGCAGTTTCCATCATATCTTCCATCAGTTTGCTCCTTAAAAAATGTTATTTGTCAGATTCATAGCCTATTAAACCAAACCATAGCCGCCAATTTCCAGAAAGGCTGCCAAAAAGACCGACCATGAAAACAATCGGGTTAAAACCACCTCAAACCCATCGGCCTACATAGAAGTGATGGATCTTCTCAACAAAAGGGTGTCCAGAACAATATAAAACGACGTTTATCTAACGATGTGAGTAACAACCTGCCCGCTAACTGGGGCCTATTTATTCAACCCTTTGACTCATCACCTTTACTCAACACGGTTTCAAGTTACTTCAGGGGGAAATCCAGATACGTCTAAAAAGACCGAAACTACAGTCCTTTCACTGACTTCCGACATCTTGTATTGATAATAAGTGCTGCCACTCTTCACTCAACCGTTCTTTACTTAACTGCTCTTTACTCAACAGTAAAACTACCGGATGGGACGGACCCCATCTGGCAGAGAACCGGCATAGACTTACTTCAACGACACCCAGAGTGCATGAACAATACCGGGCACCCAGAAAAACAGACACAGCACAATGTTGATCACTAGATCCTTGCCAGCCCCAACTTTCAAGAACACGGCCAGTGGCGGCAGCAGTATAGAAGCAATAATTAAAAGAATTTTGTTGTCCATCTAGGGATCCTCATTAGTAGTTTATTATTATGGGCAGTGCGCCCAATTGAGCACCCAATATAGTGAAAACAGGCGCCAGGGTAAATATCTGGTCATTAAAAACATTATCAAGAGCCAACACTAAGGCTCTTCAGCTCCCGCCACCTCAACCCTATCTACCTTTTGGAAGCCCCTAGGCAATTTATTGCCACGACGCCCCCGCTCTCCTCGATAGTGTTCAAGGTCTGCTAACTTTAGGTTGAGGTAACGTTTTCCGGAGTGCACCAACAACTGCTGCCCTGGAGAAATCACCGATACAGCCACCATAAATTCATCCCTGGACTGCAACCTAGAAGAGGGAATGTTGATTAGCTTGTTCCCTTTACCCTTTGCCAGCTGAGGGAGCTCGGCCAAAGGAAATACCAGCATCCGCCCTTCATTGCTCACTGACACCACTAAACTGACGTCAACATCAGCAATCGGGATAGGCGAAAGGACACGTCCCCCCTTGGGAATTGAAATCGAGGTTTTACCCGACCGATTCTTAGTATGCAAATCTGATAGCTTTGCCACAAAACCATAACCAGCATCCGTAGCCATCAGTAACTGCTGAGTATCATCGCCCATAATCACGCCATTAAAGGTCGCACCTGAAGGGGCATTAAGTCGCCCCGTGACAGGGTCACCCTGCCCCCTTGCCGAAGGCAGCGTATGTGCAGCCAGGGAATAAGTACGACCAGTGGAGTCCAACAGAATGACGTTTTGATTACTCTTCCCCTTCGCCGAACAAAGAAAGTGATCGCCAGACTTATAACTGATGGATGTCGGGTCAATGTCATGACCTTTTGCTGAGCGAATCCAGCCTTTTTCTGACAACACCACCGTCACCGGCTCAGAGGTTAAAAGGTCTGTATCACTAAAGGCTTTCACCTCCCCTCTTTCTCTAAGTGGCGACATTCGGTCATCACCAAACTCCTCTGCGACCTCCAACAACTCATTACGCACCAGGGTTTTCAATCGTTTGTCTGAGCCAAGTATTTTCTCCAGTTTTTCCTTTTCTAAAGCCAACTCATCTTGCTCAGCTCGAATTTTCACTTCTTCAAGCCGTGCCAACTGTCGCAACTTGGTATCGAGAATATATTCTGCCTGCAGATCACTGAGCTTAAAGCGCTGTATCAGTACCGGCTTTGGCTCATCCTCACTGCGAACAATCTGAATCACTTCATCGATATTAAGAAAGGCTATCAGCAGGCCTTCCAAAAGGTGCAGCCGCTTATCAACTCGATCAAGGCGGAACTGTAAACGACGGCGTACTGTCGCCAGACGAAACCCGAGCCATTCGGTGAGAATTTTATTGAGAGGCTTTACTTCGGGGCTACCGTCAATACCAATCATATTGAGATTAATACGGTAGCTCTTTTCCAGGTCTGTGGTGACGTACAAATGGTTCATCAAACCTTCAAGGTCGACCCGATTTGAGCGGGGTACAATCACCAGTCTAGTGGGGTTTTCATGATCAGACTCATCGCGCAGGTCCGCCACCATCGGTAACTTTTTGGCATTCATTTGTGCGGCTATCTGCTCAAGCACCTTGGCTCCGGAAGCTTGGTGGGGCAATGCTGTTACAACAATATCGCCATTTTCTTTCTGCCACACGCCCCGCATCTTCAGGCTACCGCGACCGGTCTCATAGGTTTTGATGATATCTTCACGGGGCGTAATGATTTCCGCCTCGGTGGGATAGTCCGGCCCCTGAATATGCTCACACAATTCCCTGAGGGTCGTTTTTGGTGCTTCCAATAAACGGATGCACGCGCTCACTATCTCTCTCAAATTATGCGGCGGAATATCTGTCGCCATCCCCACTGCAATCCCAGTGGTGCCATTAAGTAGCACATGTGGCGCACGAGCCGGTAAAATTTCTGGCTCATTGAGCGTGCCATCGAAATTAGGCTTCCAGTCAGCGGTCCCCTGACCTAACTCTGAGAGCAGGACATCGGAAAATCGGGACAGCTTTGATTCGGTATAACGCATGGCCGCAAATGATTTAGGGTCATCCGGTGCACCCCAGTTTCCCTGACCATCTACCAGTGGGTAACGATATGAAAATGGCTGAGCCATCAACACCATCGCCTCATAGGCTGCACTATCACCATGGGGGTGGAATTTACCAATCACATCACCCACGGTTCGGGCAGACTTTTTATATTTTGCTGTGGACTTAAGCCCAAGCTCACTCATGGCGTAAATAATCCGCCGCTGCACAGGCTTCAGACCATCACCAATGTTTGGCAATGCACGGTCAAGAATCACATACATGGAATAATCCAGGTAAGCTTTTTCGGCATAGATACGCAGAGGTGTCTGCTCAATAGCTTCGTTGGGTATCGTTATTTCTGTCATTTCGGGAACCGTCAGTCCTTCACGTCTTTAAGTTTGCTAGATGGCAATATCCATCTGCGGCAGTTCTTTATTGTTTTTGTCAAACGCACCAGTACATAGAATCACCTGGCCGCCCTGAACACCCATATTGATCATGTGTCCCTTAACAACCTCACCACGCTGGTTTGCCAATGCTTTAAGAGATGCAACTTGCTCGGGATCAATCACAACTACGGGCTCTTTTACTGTATTTGGCGCATCTTCTTGTTTTTTCTCATCCTGATTTTTGGCCTCAGAAACTACTGGGCGGGCAAACATTGCTGACCAGTCTTGTAATGTAGAGGGCGCACAGAATGACAGATGCAATTGCTGCCTGTTGCTTAACATCCCTGACAATTTATCAAGGCTGGCTATTGCCACTGTATCCAACGCAGTCTCACCCGGCGCGAAGGACACTGGCTCAAAGCTCAGGCTAGACAGGGTATCTTGCATCGTTGCCGACATAATCAATCCAAAGGGCATGTAGTAATTAACAATTGCCTCGCTAATCACCTTAAACATCACTTTGCCAATAATGTGGCTTAATGAAAAATCGGGGGAGTGAATATCACCACTTATCGGTAATTTCAGCTCAATCATACCGTCATTATCACGCAACAATCCCAGAGCAAAACCGAGAGGAATACCCAGAGCCTCACTGCCTTCAGGAATTTCGTCTTCACTTAACGGGGAGACTTCCAGCTTGTGGAAACGTGTGGTGATGGTGGCATCAATCTCGTCCTGATTCACATCAAAAGTAATATCTGCTTCACCTACACCTTGATCAAGGTGATGACCAACATATTCCGAGCCATAGGCAGACACATGACGTACGTCCAGGCCACGCAGCTCACCGGTAATGGCACCATCCAATTTGTCACCAAAGGGAACAAGGCTTCCTTCGAACCGGAAGTGGCCAAACTTATTGATACCTACATTAAACTTAATGTTAGTTTTTGTTTTCGGTGCATTGGCATCAATATTATTAAGCATCAGGTCGAAATCAGTAAAGGCTTGCTCAAAAACCGGCGAAACACTTTCATCCAATACGAATAACTGCCCCTTACCACCAATTTTAATTTTATTAATCGACAGTTTTACCGGCGGCGACTGACCACTTTCCTCAGACGGCTCAGGTTCATTACCCTCGCTGCCTGTCATTCGCTCAACCTCATTGAGAGCGACCAATCCACCATCAGCCCCTCGATGCAGAAATACCACAGGATCAACAACCAAGATATTGGACACACTGAGCTGGCCAGCATCTTTTGCGATATCGGCTAACTCAATGTTAGGTGTCGTAAAGTAGTAATCAGCGTTTTTTCTATCACCCGATTGAGGCTCCAATAACTTGAGATCAGACACCTGAAAAAGCCCCAGTTTCAAGGCGTCACCATTTGCAACGAGCTGCTTCAGAGAAAAGTTATTCATAGACAACAGGTCTCTGTCTCGACCGACATCACGAACAATCGCATCACCCACTAACAAGCTACCCAGTACAAAGGAACTACTTTCTTCCGGTGTTTCAGATACCCCTGCCTCTGAATTATTGTCATCAGAGACCCCCAATCTCTCCATTAATTCAGGCGCAAACACTAGCCTTCCATCATCAGCAGACTGTAGGTCTACTTTTACACTCCCGAGAGACAGCGCATCTATTTTGTTGGCCTGGCCAACCTCTAGGCTGGAGAGAGATAAGGCCTTCAGCTGCACATCGCCTGCGGTCATTTCTCCCTTGACAGGGACAGGCAAAATTCTAAGCATCTCCACAGACAGCTCGCCCAACTGCCAATCCACCATGTCACTACTACTTAGGCTCGCAATATTGAAACTATCGATAAATGCTAATGGTATCGGCACTGACTCTGTGTTTTCACCTGCATCCCGAACAACAATTTTATCCACATCCAGGCGGCCCATCGAAAAACTACCTGCTTGCTCGGTTGGTTCAGGTGCATCTTCTTTATCTTCAGGGGCTAACTGGTTAATCCTCGCCATCAATGCAGGCGCAAATGCCAGCATGCCCTCATTATCAGACCGAAGATCTACATTCAGGTTTGTTAGGGCTAAAGTGCCAATGTTATTCGCTTCTCCGATCTTCAAGTCAGTTAAGGTCAGGGCGTTTAACCACAAGTCACCTGCCGTCATTTCACCCTCGACGGAGATAGGTAATACCCGCAGTGCCTCTAAGGAAAGCGCTTCCAATTGCCAGTCCTTCATATCACCACTTGTCACATTCGTGACATTTAAGCTCTCGACAGAAACCAGCTCTGTGTGAGTTTGCTGGTCAGACCAACGAAAACTATTTAAGACAATACCGGGAATTACTGCTGACGGGTTTTCACCCAAGTGAAGATCAATATTGTCAATTAAAGAGAGGTGTTTGATACGGGCACAATGATGAAAAGCTTCTTCATTCTGCTTGTTTAACTTGGCAAAGCAGACCTCCAGTTTATCCAGCTCAAGCTTTTCTAACACTAGACGAGTGATAACTTGTCCCACCGGCTCAGATTCAACATCTGGCTCAGAGGATGGAGACTCATCATCAGCCAGGAACTCAAAGCCAGCCACAAGTACCCCATTTTCCCCCGCAACAATATCAAGCGTCGCACCTTCAATAATCACATGCTTAATATTAAGCCAACGATTAGTCAAAGAACTCCAGGTAATCTTCATCTGTATTTCATCAACATAGAGGCGTTTGCCATCAGGCGCCGTAATATGCACATCATTGATCTGAAGAGAACCCATGATTGGCCGTATATCGATATAGCCAATCTCAGCCGCCATACCTTTCTGCTCGAACAAGCTCACAATTTCCCACCGCAACACAAACGGAAGCAGGGACATAACGATCACTGTAAATACTGCCACCGTGATAATGACTACTTTGAGGACTTTTACTGTGACTGCTCCAACCTTTGCCATGTATCGAGTTTTTTCAGTCATATGAACCCTGCTCCGAGAGTTTTAAGTATGATGGTCTAGAGAGAGAACCTAATTAAACATTCGCCAGATTTCCCCGAACTTCCAACCACTCTTTTCTGTCACTGGCCCGCTTCTTGGACAGCAACATATCAAGCATCTGGTGGGTATTGTCACCTGCTTCAATCGTCAACTGAACCAGTCGCCGAGTATCAGGGTCCATCGTGGTCTCACGCAACTGTATGGGGTTCATCTCTCCCAACCCTTTAAACCGTTGCACGTTAATTTTTCCGGTCTTTTTTTCTGCGGCAATACGATCCAGTACCCCTTGCTTCTCACTTTCATCCAGGGCGTAAAAGACCTCTTTTCCAACATCAATTCGGTACAGTGGCGGCATAGCCACATAAACATGCCCGGCGGAGACCATGGCAGGAAAATGGCGAACAAATAACGCACACAGCAATGTGGCAATATGAAGGCCATCAGAATCGGCATCGGCCAAAATACACAACTTGTGATAACGCAGGTTACTGAGATCGTCTGAGGCAGGATCAATCCCCAAGGCAACAGAGATATCATGAACCTCCTGTGACGCCAGAATTTCCTGACTATCCACCTCCCAAGTATTCAGAATTTTTCCTCTCAAGGGCATGATCGCCTGAAATTCTCGGCTTCGTGCTTGCTTGGCGGACCCGCCCGCAGAATCGCCCTCCACCAAGAACAATTCGCAGATTTCCGGACTATCCGAAGAACAATCTGCCAACTTTCCAGGTAGCGCAGGACCAGCTGTAATACGCTTACGTGCTACTTTTTTACTGGCCTTCAGACGACGCTGGGCATTGCTAATGAATAGTTCAGCCAACTGTTCTGCATCTTCAGTATGCTGGTTAACCCAAAGACTAAAGGCATCTTTCACAATACCGGAAACAAATGCTGCTGCCTGGCGGGATGACAACCGCTCTTTGGTTTGCCCTGAAAATTGTGGGTCTACCAATTTAGAAGACAGCACATAAGCACATTTATCCCAAACATCATCTGGGGTCAGTTTCACACCACGGGGAAGTAGATTGCGAAATTCACAGAATTCTCGCATGGCGTCCAATAACCCGGTACGAAAACCGTTTACATGTGTTCCGCCCTGGGTGGTGGGAATTAAATTGACGTAACTTTCTTGGGTTAACTCACCACCTTGTGGCAGCCATTGCACCGCCCAATCCACCGCCTCACTTTCAGATGCAAAGGTACCGATAAAGGGTTCAGCGGGCACTGTTTCCCAACCGGTTGTAGCACCTCTCAGATAATCCTCCAGACCATCCTCATAACACCAGACATCAGTTTCGCCACTGGCTTCATCTTTAAATGTCACCTCAAGCCCAGCACAAAGTACAGCCTTGGCACGTAACACATGTTTTAATCGGGGAACTGAGTATTTTATAGAATCAAAATACTGAGCATCAGGCTGAAAGCGTACCAGCGTACCAGTGTTGCGCTTGCCACAAGTGTCCACCACTGTCAGCTCAGTGACTTTTTCTCCACCAGCAAACCCCATTCGATAGACTTTGCCATCACGCCTAATCGTCACTTCCAGTTTTGATGAAAGCGCATTAACTACCGAAACACCAACACCGTGCAGGCCACCGGAAAACTGATAGTTATTATTGGAGAACTTACCTCCCGCATGGAGGGTGCAAAGGATAACCTCAACACCCGGCAAACCCTGCTCAGGATGGATATCTACCGGCATACCGCGGCCATTGTCTGCCACTGACAATGAACCATCCTTATTCAGCACAACATCTACCTTGGTAGCGTGACCGGCCAGAGCTTCATCGACACTATTATCGACGACCTCCTGTGCCAGGTGATTGGGCCGAGTTGTGTCTGTATACATTCCCGGTCTTTTTCTGACCGGGTCCAAACCTGTAAGAACTTCAATATCTTCTGCTGTGTAATTGCTCATAAAATTGTCGGCACTTATTTCCGTGATAGTTTGGGTGCTTATTTTCGTGATAGTTTGGGTGACAGCTCTCGCAATAGCTTGGGTGATAGCTGTAAAAAGTCGACGATGGCTGGCATATGCCGCTCAAAGTGCTGAAAACTGTGGTCACCACCCGGCTCAATAGTCAGCTCGCAATCAGCGTACCGGGTCTCCGCTTGACGGTAGTCCAGCACATCGTCACCCGTTTGCAATAGTACCCAATAATTTTTAGGATTTTTTAATGAATCCACCTCGAGGCTCTTGGCGACATCCACATGCTTTGGCTCAAGTATATAGCGCTCACCCGTATGGTAATTAGCATTCTCACCTAGGTACTCCAACATAAACTCATAGGGACGAACTGCCGGATTAACTAAGACTGCTTTCAAACCATATTTTTCACCCAGCCAAGTGGCGTAATAGCCCCCCATAGAACTCCCAATTAATCCAACAGGATCAGGAGAGCTCTCAATAGTACTCTCAATAAGGGTATTTAACTGCTCTATGGCCAGATCTGGCTTGCTACTCAGTGCTGGGCAAATATAAGGAATATCGGGGGCATTGACTGACAACCAGTCAGCCGTTTGTTGGGCTTTCAATGATGCAGGCGAGCTATTGAATCCATGGATGTAAATTAATGCCATGCTGAACCAGAACTCCGCTGAACAATACCGCTTATGGCTGTGCTTTTAGCGTACTACTATTAGGGTGCGCTGGCATTATAGCGAGATTAATTCGGTTGGGATAACAGGTAACTAGAGAATTATTTTTAAGCAACGAGTGTCAACAAAATGCGCCTAACATCAGCACCCCAAAACAACTCAGTATCCTAAACAACTATGATCCATCTTCCCCATATCATAGTTTATGCGCTCGACCCCAGTTTCCATTCGGCCATCAGGATGTAAATCAATCCAACGATAACCCGGTGGCAGGTCACTGAGTTCAAAGGTATCGGAGCCACTGGCAAACTGAAAACAGGTCGATGGCACACTGTAAACGGGCAATCCCCGCCACATAGATTCATTCTCCTGATGAACATGACCTGAAAATAGTGCTCTGACATTTTCATGCTGAGCAATAAGGTCACCAAACTGTTCACTGTTGGCTATACGCTGCTGATCAAGCCATTTACAACCAATGGGCGCCGCTGGATGATGGACAAACAACACAATATTTTTGTCCTCATATTGCGCTAACAACTCATCCAACTCATTCAATTCTGTGTCTGAAATCTCGCCGTAGACCTCACCGGGTACTGCGCTAACCAAAAAGATCGCCACCCAGCTCCCTAGCTCTACGAGCCGAGTAAACGGCTGTAACGCTGACTTCTTCATCAAAGAAAAGTCATCATGGTTTCCCGGCAGCCAGGCATAGGGCAACTGACTTGATGACATGGCATTGGAAAACAATTGATAGGTTTGTGGATCGCCTGCACTGGCAATGTCTCCAGTGACAGCAATGAGGGCAGGCTTTTTCAGGTTACCCTCTATCTCAGCCAAAGACTGCGTGAAACTATGGAATGTATTGATGCCAGCCAACATAAAGCTCTGGTCAGCACCAAGGTGACAATCTGAAAGCTGCACAACGCGTGTCACGTTATGAGAAAACGGTTCATTTTGCTGTAAGGAGGATTCCATCCATTCCCTTCCAAAATTATTGACGGGTGATTAAAACATCACTGTGACTCTTTTTCCCTCGAGTAAGTTCTACAGGCCGTTAACATTTAACCACTTGGGCCAACCCGCTGACCTATCGACCTAAGGCACAGTCTCAAACAACAACTCTGCGTCATAACCTTGCTCAAGACAGCCGGACAACCATTCGGCTAAAAAAAGATTCCACTGTGCCTTCTCATCCTGATGATGCATGTCCTTATTGGGGTAGTCATAGCGAGGCTGGATATGCCGCACACCCTCACATGACATTACCTCTGCTGCTTGGGCATCATGGTACATCCTCAATATTAATACCGGCAACCTAAGCCAAGGGCTTGCACCAGCAACCTCCGCCTCCAGACCAAACTCAACCAATGTGGTATAGCGAGTTTGCTCCAACACAGTCAATGTTAAAACATGGTCTCCATCGTGATGAAACCCGATTTTTCGTTCATCACACTGCGTCATATCTGGAAACAACTTCATCAAACGAACGTAGTTCGCATCGCAATCTGCCATGTATCGCCTGAGATCTACTTTGTAACGCATTTTCGATTGACTAATCACGGTACTCCGTCACATTCTCATCAGTTTTATATCTACAGGAATGACAATCACCACCTTTTACCTCGGCAGGGAATCATGATTCATGCGCAGCCACATCAGACAAATTGTCGTTGCCGCATTGTCACACACGCCCTGATCAAGCCACTCAAATGCTTGATTTTCGGGCAAAACATGAAGCTGAATGTCTTCCGATTCATGATCTAAACCAAAGACACCTGCACTATCAACCAGGTCTGTTAACGCACAGTAAAGATGCATTCTTTCACTGGTTCCGCCGGGGCTTACCCAGTAGTCACAAATAGGGACGAGCTGAATATCTTTAATACCCGCCTCTTCCTGAACCTCTCTTCTCGCCACCTCTTCCAGTGATTCACCAGCTTCAACCATTCCGGCCACCACCTCAAATAGCCAGGGGCTACCCGTCTGTTCAAGCGCGCCAATTCTAAACTGTTCAGCCAAACCCACCAATTGGTTAACCGGGTCGTAAAGTAAAACACCCACACAGTGGCCACGTTCGAACAACTCTCGCGCTATTGGCTTGCTCCAACCACCAGAAAAAAGTTTGTGGCGTAACGTGAGGCGAACCATTTTAAAGAAGCCACTAAAGACCTCTTCACGCTTTAGCAGCTCATAATCTGTTGCGGTATATCTCTTATCAGGCAGCGTCACTCAATGGCCCCTTAAATCTTGATAAAACCACACTACACAGCAGTTATCTCACTGTCCAGTATTGACAAATCTGATAAACTCCCCATCAGACAAAACTTCCAGAAGGAATCTGCATGCGCCTCGCGTCTGCCACCATTGGCTTAATATCTATACTGCTGACCACCACCTGCTGGGGAGACTCCCTGTCAGACATTTATGAGCTGGCCTTGCAAAATGACCCCCAATTGAGGGCCGCCCGTGCGGCCTATCTCGCGGGATCAGAATCAGAAAACATCAGTCGGGCAGGGTTACTGCCTCAAATCAGTGCTGTTGGTGAATACTCTGAGGCTGAAACAAAGGGTTCTTCTACTACTGTTTTGGGCCAAGGCGCAGACTCCCAATTTGGGCGGGATGGAGACACCGACACAGACTCCCGAAACTACTCCATCACCCTAACTCAACCCATTTTTGACTTGCCTGCCTGGTTTACCTTTCAACAGGGAAAAGAGCTAAGCCAACAGGCCATGCTGCAATTTTCGGCTGACCAACAAGCGCTTATTTTGCGATCCGCCGAAACCTACTTTGATGTTCTACGAGCACGGGAAAATCTTGAAACGGCTCTTGCTGAGGAAAAGGCAATTAAGCGCCAACTTGAACAGACCCGAGAACGTTTTGAAGTTGGCCTACTACCCGTCACTGATGTACTTGAAGCGCAAGCTGCATTCGATGAAGCTACCGTCACCACACTGGAAATAAGAGGGCTACTGGACATTGCCTTTGAACGGCTCACCGTACTAACAGGTCAACCTCATGAACAGCTGTCAGGGCTGATGCCCGACTTCCCCGTCGTAAACCCAGAGCCTACTGACCGTGAAGAATGGGTGAGGTTTTCACTGCAAAATAACTTTTCCCTACAAGCGGCCAAACATGACCAGGATGCTGCCGATAATCATGCTCAATCAAAAAAATATGAGCACATGCCCACCGTAACCGGCGCGCTCTCTTACTACGATGATTACTCTGAGAGTGACTTTAAAGGCAGGGATATCAATGCCAAACAAAACTTTAGCAGCCCTTCAAAAACGGATCAGGATGGTCACTCAGTGGCAATAAGGCTCAACGTGCCAATATTTACCGGCGGATTAGTCAGCGCCGAGCGACGTCAAGCTTTCCAGCAGTCTATACAAGCAAAAGAAAACTATATTGGCATCCAGCGCAACACCGTACAAAATGCCCGGTCACTGCACTTGCTGGTACTCACGAATACCGCACGGGTGAAAGCGAGAAACCAAGCTATTATCTCGGCAAAAAGCGCATTGGAGGCAACTCAGGCCGGCTATGAGGTAGGCACTCGTAATATCGTGGATGTCTTGGTGGTACAACGAAACCTCTATCAAGCACGTCGCAACTATGCCAACTCCCGCTATGATTACATCGCCAGCCTGTTGAAACTTAAGGATGTCGCGGGCCAATTGAGCCCCGATGATATTTACCAGCTAAATGCCTGGCTGGACCCTGAGCTCAGTGTCCTAAAAGCTGGCGTTCGATAATATCTAGCAACTGATCCAGCGCGCCACGATTATTGTCAGCCACCAATTTTGCTGCTGCTCCCATTTGAGCGGCTGAAACTGGGTTTTGCAAAAGCTCTGTTACTTGCTGAGCAATGACGTCCGCGCCCTCACAAATAGCCATTCCCTTTGCCTCCAACAATAATCGGGAGGCCTCTGAAAAATTAAACACGTGTGGTCCACTGAGTACCGGCACCTTCCAAGCGGCGGGCTCAATCAAGTTATGACCACCCACAGGCACAAGGCTTCCTCCCACAAAAGCGATATCACAAGCACCAAAGAACAACAGCAACTCACCCATCGTATCGCCGAGCAATACCTGATCCTCTAGTGAAGGCGATTCTCCACTGCTGCGACGAATCACCTGAAGACCACGATTGGAGCAGCACTGGAAGACCTCATCAAACCGCTCCGGATGACGAGGAACCAATACCAGTAACAGCTCAGGAAAACTCAACCTGATCTGCTCAAAGCTATCGAGGATAATCTCATCTTCTCCCCTATGAGTACTGGCAACCAACAACACCGGGCGTTTGGCGTCACCCTGCCATTGAGCTTTTAAGCTCTGTGCCCTGGTTTTTATTTCATCATCGAGGCTGAGATCGAATTTGATATTCCCGGTTACCACTAGCTGATGCTCGTTCAAGCCCAGCCCCAAAAACCGCTCACCATCCTCTTCATGCTGGGCGGCAATACAATTAATACGCTGTAACATCGGTAACGTCAGCACCGAAAATTTTTGATACCCTCTGGCTGATTTTTCCGACAACCTCGCATTAGCCAACACAATGGGAATATCCCGGTCACGGCAACGATGTATCAAATTAGGCCATAACTCTGTTTCCATAATAACGAGCACGTCAGGGTGAATACGGCTCAGGAACCGGTGCAACACATCGGGCAGATCGTAGGGAGCATATACATGATAAACACTGCTCCCGAATACGGCTTTCACTCGCGCCGAACCGGTGGGTGTCATCGTGGTCACCACCAGCAAGGCATCGGGGTGGCGCACCTGCAATTGTTTGATCATTGGCACCGCTGCCAGTGTTTCACCCACAGACACGGAATGAACCCAGATAACCTGGCGACCAGATTCTATGGCCGGTACAAAACCAAATCGTTCAGCCCAGCGTTGACGGTATTCTGGTGCTTTTTTTCCACGCCATAACAACCGCAACAAAACCAGCGGTGTCAGCAGATAAAATAACAATGAATAAATTGCGAGAGCTATACGTGCCAATGGAGGTTTTTCCCCTGTTTTGCCGAAAGCATAAAGCCAATGGTCAGGGTATACTAGTGCGCCATGTACAAAGCTAATAGTACAAAGCTAAAAATTTGAGCAGGCCACAACCAGCTCCTGGCAATGATGCAACGATCGGTCTAACACAGCGCGCCGGAACTCTATCTTTATGTCCAACACTGTCCGCCAAACAATAACCTGCGATGTCGCCATTATCGGCGGGGGTATTGCGGGATTATGGCTGCTGAATAGACTGGTTAACGATGGATACAATGCCCTGCTGTTTGAACAAACCGCACTCGGTGGTGAGCAAACAGTCGCCAGCCAAGGAATGATTCATGGTGGGATAAAGTACACACTAAGTGGCACATTATCTGGTGCCTCAGAAGCTATTGCGGATATGCCTGCTCACTGGCAAGCCTGCATGGAAGGAAAAGGCAACGTAGATTTAACGGGTGCTACAACACTCAGTGACCATTTTTATATGTGGTCAAGCGCCAGCGCACTATCCAGAATGACCACCTTCCTAGCCAGCAAAGCGACCCGTGGCCGTGTGACCAAAGTTAGCCGTAAGGATCGCCCCTCTGTTTTTCAACACGGTGCGTTTAATGGCAGCCTCTATAAGCTGGTAGACATGGTGCTGGACGTGCCCAGCGTCGTAAAAACATTGGCCGATAACTGCCGGGAACGACTATTTCATATCGACTGGAACAAAGCTCAATGGCATCACCTTCCTGATAAAAAAGTAACTCTGGACTTCACCTACGATGGCCATGTCCACCGCCTGAAAGCAGGACAATTTGTTTTAACGGCAGGTCAAGGAAACGAGAGCCTACTTAAAGAACTAGGCATTGAGTCTCCCCAAATGCAACGTCGGCCATTGCAACAAGTCATGGTCAAACATACCTACCCCCACCGTTTTTACGGTCATTGTCTCGGCGCAGAAACGACGCCTCGCCTGACCATTTCCAGCCACCCCTGTGACGATGGCACCCAGGTCTGGTACCTAGGGGGCTCCTTGGCAGAAAAGGGTGCCGACCTCTCACCAGAGGAAGTGATCACTAACGCCAAAAAAGAGCTTGAAGAGTTGATGCCCTGGGTGGATTTATCCAAGGCTCGATGGGCTACATTACCCGTAGACCGGGCTGAACCCAAGCAACGTAATTTTGCTCGTCCCGACAAGGCCTTTGCCAGTGTTGCTGAAGAATGTCCGAATATGATTGTCGCTTGGCCCACCAAGTTAACACTATCACCCAACTTGGCTGACGAAGTGATTGAGCTACTTCACCAGCATTCACAGCTCCCCTCCCGAGGGGACGCACCTGAACTAGCATTTTTGGACCGACCACCCTTGGCACCAACGCCTTGGGATGCGGCTTTTGGAGATTAGTTTTGCTACCTAAGCGTTCCTTTGGCAGCACCGGTATTGATGTCAGCATTCTAGGCCTCGGCACGGTAAAACTTGGCCGTAACCAAGGCGTGAAATACCCTGAAGGTTTTATCATCCCTGATGATCGAGAAGCGGCTAATCTCATTAGCCTGGCTCGCAGCCTTGGTATTAATCTCATCGATACAGCCCCTTCCTACGGCAACAGTGAAGAGCGCTTGGGCTCACTGCTTTCAGGTCAACGAGATCAGTGGGTTATTTGTAGCAAGGTGGGTGAAGAGTTCGAAGGCGGTCAATCGCATTTTGACTTTTCCCCCGAACACACTCGTTTCAGTGTGGAACGAAGTCTCAAGCGCCTGAGAACAGATGTGATCGATATTGTCTTGGTGCACTCGGATGGCAATGATGAAACGATCATTCAGGAATACAATACGCTGGAAGCCTTGGCTGAGCTCAAAACAGAAGGAAAAATTCGGGCTTTTGGTATGTCGACCAAGACCATTGCTGGCGGCTTATTAGCTGCTGAGCAATCTGACGGCGTGATGGTCACCTGGAACCTCCAGTGTGATTCTGAAATTCCCGTTATAGACTACTGCCGCGATCACAACAAAGGGGTATTTATCAAAAAAGCACTGGCAAGTGGTCATGCCACACTGCCGTCAGATGAAGACCCCGTTAAGAAGAGCTTTGATATGATTTTTGGTCATACTGGTGTGAGCAGTGCCATTGTGGGAACAATCAACCCCCAGCACCTAGCGGACAACATTGATAAAGTCCGTTCGTAATACCCGGTCATAAAGCTCATTCAAAAAACTGGTTCATAAAGTAACTGAAAGGGACTTACTTCTCTGAGCCCCTACTTTTCCTGAATCTTTTCGACAATCGCGGTGGTTGAACAATCGTCCAGAAAATCCAGCGCTTTGATTTCGCCACCGTAACCTTCGACTATTTCCCAGCCAACTACCTCGGTACGACTGTAATCACCGCCTTTCACCAAAATATCCGGCTTGATCAACTCAAGTAGTCGCTCAGGTGTATCGTCTTCAAAAGACACCACCCAATCAACTGCCTCGAGGCCAGCCAACACGGCCATACGACGCTCAACGGGGTTGATCGGACGACCTTCACCTTTCAAGCGTTTTACAGACGCATCGGAATTAACTGCTAAGATCAGTCGGTCACCCTGCTTGCGCGCTTGCTCCAGATAACCCACATGCCCGGCATGGAGAATATCAAAGCAGCCGTTGGTAAAAACGATGCGCTCGCCATGGGCACGGGCATCGGCCACATCAACCAGCAACTGCTCCTCGTTGACCACACCTCTTTCTGAACCTTGTTCCTCAGAAATTGCACGCCGCAATTCCGGCATGCTAATGGTGGCGGTACCTAGTTTTCCTACCACTAGCCCTGCAGCAATATTAGCCATTGCCACAGCATCGGGAAGCTCAGCACCCGCAGCAATTGCGGTAGCAAGTACCGAGATCACTGTATCGCCAGCACCAGTAACATCAAACACCTCACGTGCTCTTGCAGGTAAATGCAACTCTGGCATATCCTTTCGCAGCAACGTCATGCCGTGTTCACTGCGGGTAATCAAGAGTGCGTCCAAGTCCAACTTATCCAGAAGCTCGGCACCTTTCTCCACCAAGGCCTGCTCATTTGGGCAAGCCCCTACTACTGCCTCAAACTCGGACAGATTTGGAGTTAATAAAGTGGCCCCTCGATAGGCATCGAAATCACTCCCTTTAGGATCTACTAATACAGGCACGCCTGCCTGGCGAGCCGAAGCAATCAGTGCCTGAGCATTTTGCAAAGCTCCCTTGGCATAGTCCGATAGAATTAGCGCCCCTACATTCCCGAGCAACTGCTCGACTTTTTGAGGCAACTGATCAGCATCTTCCGCCTCAAATATGTCCTCAAAATCAAGCCTCAACAGCTGCTGATGGCGACTAATAACTCGCAGCTTTGTGATGGTGGGCCTAGTTTCAGAAACCTGAAAGTCAGCATGAATACCCGCAGATTGAAGGCGTGTGGAGAGCGACTCTGCCGCTTCATCCTTCCCCACAATACCCACCAAAGAGGCACCTGCACCCAAAGCGGATATATTTAATGCCACATTGCCAGCACCGCCGATACGATCTTCCGACTGCCCCACTTTCACCACCGGCACTGGAGCCTCTGGCGAAATACGCGAGGTAGCGCCATGCCAATAGCGGTCCAGCATCAAATCTCCTGCTACGAGAACTTGGGCTTTATCGAATCGAGGCACTGCCAATTTCATGGATACTGTCCTTCTATAATTTGCGGGTATCTTACCATAGACACCCCACGTATAATCACGTTTTGAGGAGCAGAACCAAGTCCAAAAACAAAGATAATCGATAGTGCAACAAATACAGAATGGACATAACTTCTCCCCCTCACATGATGTAATAGATAGTGCTCATAAAAAATTAAAGATTCCCACACAACACTAATAAAATGATAAAAAAAATCTCCAGCATTGACCTTTTGCCATACGCATGGCTGCTATTTTTATTAGGTGCTTGTGTCAGCCCAAGGTTTAAAGAACTAAATAATATTTTTTATCTCACCATTCTTCCTCTAACACTATTTACTGTAAGAGACTATTTTTCTCACTTTATAAGAACACCTATTTATTTATGGATTTTGGCCTTTGCTGGATGGATGGCGCTATCATCTACCTGGGCCATCGAGCCAGATTATAGTGACTTAAAATCTATTTTTTATGTGATAATTTTTATCACTGGAATGGCCCTGACAGATGACAAAAAAGCTATCGAGAAATGGGGCATTCTCATTCCAATAGCTATTGGAATACAGTTATTTTTTTCTAAGGTAGGGGGCGGTCAACGCCTTTCTGGATTTGGGCCAATGGAAAACCCACTTTATGCGGGGCATTTTTATGTATTTTTTTCCTGGCTTTTCCTTAATTACGAAAAATTCCACTCAAAGCCAACTCTCTCAACAGCTATACGGTGGAGCGGGTTTCTGATGAGTGCTGGAGCATGCTATTTAACCCAAAGTCGATCTGCTATCATTTGCCTTCCTATCTTAATATTCATGTTCTTAATTCAAAAAAACTCTCTCAAACACCAAAAGAAAATTGTCCTTATATTGGCACTGATTTTTGCTACAATATTAACGGGGATAACTTTTGGCAACCAATGGGTTACATTGCCAAACCATAAATTTGATTACTCAGTTAACCTTGCCCCCGAAGAAACATTACTTGTAACATTTATGGGCTCTAATGTACCTGAAAAACCTCCAGAAATCAGTTCATCTAACGGCTTAACAACTTCACTTCCAGAAGGGTCAAACCCTAAAAAATATTTATTTACAGCAAAGAAAAGTGATACTTTTCACCTTAAAATCACGCTGCCTAAAAAAACTATAAATCCATGGAGGTTTATCAAGCTATCTACAAAAAAAGATAATGCGTCTTTCAAGCTTAAAGAAAACCTTACCCCCCCCAGAGCCCTTCAATTTGACCTAAGCTTTGGGTATCGCACAGAAATTTGGGCCGAGCGTATAAAGCACTGCCTAGAAAAACCTTTTTTTGGTCACGGTTTTTCACAAAACTTACCTATTCCTTTTCGAGATCACTATGTAAATGACAGCCATAACTTTTTTTTAGGCGCAACATTTTTTGGCGGAGCCATTGCATTGATTATTTATCTCGGGCTACTTACTTCATGTTTGTATACATTAGTTACCCAAAAGTCTTGGGCATTATTAACTCTTTTAATCTGCGGAATTATAACCACTTCATTCGATGACGAAAAATTCTTCTCCTCTACCCGCCCTTACTGGTTACTTCTCCTATTTCCTATTGGGAAAGCATTAAAAATATCACTCGATCAACGACTATCACTTACAGCAAGGTCTCGCAACAAGAAGAATATACGGTCAGAGTAGAATTTATTTTTTAACTGCTACTCGCTACAGACTGACCGACTGGTATAGCCTTAGAGGTAGCTCTCGCTTCCAACAATTCTAAAAGAACATCATTTATATAATTAACAGAATGTACACCCTGCTCCAAATGGAACTCGGAGAAACTAGTACACGCGTCAATACTTTTTCTATAATCATCTAGATGCCGATTAACTGCTTTTTCTAGACCCACTGAATTAAAAACCCTAGAACCAAAATACGCCTCAACCTGAAGAAAATCCTGCTCCTCAGGAAACGCTATCAGCTGCACAGGTCTTCCAAGCAATGCCGCATCAACTACGGCATTGGTATACGGCGCCAAAATCAAAGAAGCCCTAGCCGCGCTCTCCTTGAAAGGCTCTTCTTGTAGTACCTCAACACCTTCTTGAGAAACTGCTGTCCAAAACTTACTGTTACTGCGCTGATGCAAGCGCACATAAAGTTTTCTTCCACTCGTTTTCTGCCAACTGAGCACAAGCTCATATATTTTCTGCCCCAGTGTGGTTGATTCTAATTCTGGCCCCATACCCAAAAAGAGTAGAGGAGCGCTTGGGGTGGGTGGTGGCAATTGAAAATCTTCATCAAAAAGGACGCTACCGCCCAAGACTAGATGGCATGAACCAAAGGAGTAAGGCAGTGCTTGTAAATACTCAGCGGAACTTTGTCCATATACACAATAGTAGTCGTAGTCCAACATGCTAAAACGACTAGACTGCGCTGTTAGCACTGCGTGTGCCAGATGAAAGGTTATAGGGTCACCCAGAGTGCGTGATTTCAGGAATGGGGATAAAAGAGAGCCGTTACGGTCAGTAATAATAATTTTTGGGTTAAATCTTCTACGCAACCAGTTGGCATACCCCTCATAGCAATGAAAGAAAATATTAGATTCGAATGGCCCGCAACAGGATTTTTGTTTAACAATCTCCCTCTCACTTAACGCAATAGCCTCTTTGACATTAATGCCCGATGACCGCAGTTTATCAATTAACTTTTGCTTTCGTTTAAGCTCAAATGATTTTCTTGATGGGTGTAGGATAAGAATGTCACAACTCTCACTCGTATCGCTGAAGTTATCGCCACAGAGAATCCCGCGAAAGTAGCTTCTCAAACACCAGAAACACCAAAAAAAAATTCGATTTTTGGCATATCGCTTCTTACAATAAGATAATAACTTTTGTGTTTTCACATAATCCATTTTAACCACATGTAAGTATCGTTAGGTCCCAGCTAACAATTTCTTTAGCGCCGGCAGATTCCAAAACTCTTCACGAACAACCTCGTCCGAAAAATAGCGACTTACACGCTGGATCAATTGATCACAGCTAATACTGTGCTGCCCCGTGTAGAGTCGCAATAGTGCTCTAGATAATTCTTCTGGATTGTTCACTGAGAAAGGGATGCCCAGCGAACCAACGACTTCAGGGCTTCCACCACAGTTACTATAGGCAATGGGCAGTCCTGCCACCATTGCCTCAAGTAACACCATACCAAATGGCTCATAGTCTGAACTTAGTACAAAGCTATCAAAAGCCTTAAAGTAACAATAGGCATCTTTAACGAAGCCTAGAAAGTGTACTTTACCACTGATACCCAGAGCTTCCGCCTGAGACTTGAGCCGTAATTCCAAACCACCCTGACCAATGATTACCAAACAAGCATCGGGCATATCTTCTGAAACTCGTGCAAAACCAGAAAGTAATGTCTTGTAATCTTTATCTGGGTGAAGCCTCCCAACAGCACCAAAAACATAGCCGTTGTTGGAAACCCCTAAAAACTCTCTCGCAGAAGACCTATCAACCTGTGTCTCTTGTATCGCTTTAACATTGATACGGTTATATACAGTTTGTACTTGTTCTGCAGGAAATGATGGTAACGCCTTCCGAATATCATCTCTTATTGCGCTGGAAACACCCACCAATATCAGCCGACTTTTTTGACTCATAACAAGCACTCTACGTAGCCACTTATCATAGACGCCGTAGGCATGATTAACGCCAACCACCTTCAACCCTTTGACAGACAAAGCCGAATATATTGATTTGTACCGGTGTGCCACGCAAAACTCATAGTGTTCTTGTAAATGAAGAGCCTTTATGCGCTTCACTAGCCCCCTCTTTAAACCACTCAGGTCTCTTGAGGTATATTCAAAAAATAATACCTTGCCGCCCACCTCTCTAGCTAGAACCTCGTCTTTATTTCCTGTCAGAAAGATGGTGGTTAATTCATAGTCACTGCCGTCAAATAGCCGCGCCCACTGCCTAGCAACATCCCCAAAGGGAGCAGAATACCCATGACAAATTTGTAAAATATTTTTCTTCATACTAATTACAAATGATAGCTAGTCACACAAAATAACTCTCTGCTTCAGAGGGGTTTTCTGGGGCGGTTTTTACCGATGACGTAGTTCCTTATTTGTCTTAATCGTCGCTCAATTTTTTTAAACATATGGTCAACCTTATTATTCGACTTCACTCTTACTCGTTCAATATCATGAATAAGCTGTTTTGTACCTGGAGACTTCCAAGTAATAATCAGGCAGGACTTTTTCTCAACATAATAAGCAATTTCTGCATCGGGGTAATACTGCCTAATTAGCTCAAGCCATTTATCTCCAGGCCAAACAGTGCAATGTGCATTCTCTCCATTCGGCAGAATCTCATTGGCATAATCAGTCGCTATATTATAAAAAACATGGTCAGAAATACTTTTCATCTTAGCAACAACCTCGCCCACATCCTTGGCTGGTATATGCTCCAAAACATCTGTGTTAATAATAAAATCGGCTTTATCAATGGGTATATTAGCAAACTGAGGTACAGCCGGGTCATATCGATAATATTCTGCTTCATAGACTAGGCCATCAACCAAGGTGCTTTGCCCACAACCAAACTCTAAAATACTTTTAGGCTTTATCTCGTTAATACAAGCTTGAATATGCGATTTGTACTGAGATGAAGTAAATCCATAATCTTTAGACGCATGTATTTCTTGGTAGTTTTTAATAAGCTCTTTATCTACGATTGCCATTGAAAAGCCCTAAATTAAATATATATTCTAAGTTTTAAACTTCAGTTCTAAGACAATCCTTGTTGATCCAAATCTACCCTCATCAACTCACACCTTCATCACCAACACATCTTCCATAATCAGATATTGCAAATCCGACCCGAAGAACATATTAAGTGCATCGGTAGGCGAACAAATCATCGGTTCACCTCTACGATTCAGAGAGGTATTCAACACCACACCATTGCCGGTGAGTTTTTCCATCTCCTCCATCAATTCATAGTAACGAGGGTTAAATTCCTTCTTGAGCGCCTGAGCACGTGCAGTGCCATCCTCATGAACCACTTCTGGCACCCGGGTTTTCCATTCCTCATTCACCTCAAATGTAAAGGTCATAAAAGGTGCCGGATGATCACTTTTAAACATTTCAGGGGCCACCCGATCAAGCATACTAGGGCAAAACGGACGCCAGCGTTCACGAAATTTGATTTGCTCATTAATGCGAGCTGCTACGCCCTTTGAACTGGGACAGCCAACGATAGAACGGGCACCTAAGGCCCTAGGCCCAAATTCCATACGCCCCTGAAACCAGGCAACGGGGTTACCTTCAACGAGCACCTTGGCAATACGTTGTGGCACCTGATCGATCACTTCATAAGCAGGCGCTTCTGGGTGCTCTTCACAGGCTTTTATACACTCTTCGTTAGTGTATTCTGGCCCAAGGTAAACATGCTCCATTTTCTCTGGCTGAATTCCTCGCTTCATCAGCGCATAGGACGCCGCACCAACGGCAGTCCCGGCATCGCCTGACGCAGGCTGCACATAGAGCTCTTTTACTTCATCCCGGGCAATAATTTTCTGGTTTAATTTAACGTTGAGTGCGCCGCCTCCCGAAAAAGCCATCTTGCCGGTCTCACGCAAAATGTCACCCAGGTAATGATCCATCAGCTTCAGAACAACTTCTTCAAATAACGCCTGAATAGTCGCAGCGTAGTCAATGTAAGGCTCATCGGCGATATCCCCATCACGCTTGGGGCCAAGCCACTCAATGAGCTTGGGACTGAAATAGAACGCAGCACCATCCTGCTTATGCCGCCTTAGGCCAACGGTGTTTACCAGCTTGGTATTAACTTTAAAATCCTTGCCATCAAAGTCAATTAACCGTGAAAAATCGTACTTGGTAGGATCGCCATAGGGCGCCATGCCCATGACTTTGTATTCACCATCAAGCATCTCAAAACCGAGGTATTCTGTAATCGCCCCATAAAGGCCGCCCAAAGAATCAGGATCGTAAAATTCCTTAATTTTGTGAATTTTTCCATTTTCTCCATAACCAAAGAATGTGGTGGCATATTCACCCTTGCCATCCACACCCATGATGGCTGTTTTCTCTTTAAAACCACTCAGATGGTAGGCACTAGAAGCGTGGGCCAGGTGATGCTCAACGGACTCAAATTCGACTTTATTGGGATCGATACCCAAATCACGTAACAGGGCAAACACTCTGTCGCGATATCGACGGTAACGACGATTGCCATTCAACAAAGCATCTAAGGCACGATCGGGGGCATACCAGTAGCGTTTGGCAAAATGCCAGCGGGCTTTGGAGAAAATAGAAATAGGTGCGAATGGTACGGCCACCACATCAACCGCTTCGGGCTTGATGCCCGCGTATTCCAAGCAGAATTTTGCTGCCTCAAAGGGCATTTTTCCCTTGGCGTGCTTATCGCGAATAAAGCGCTCTTCTTCCGCTGCAGCCACCAGCTTTTCATCAACATAGAGCGCGGCTGAGGGATCATGATTCAACGCACCAGAAATACCGAGAACAATTGTAGACACAGTTAAACCTTTTTATTCATAAGTGTAATACCCGCCCGCTGGGCAAAGGGGCGTAGTAATTGTTCGAAATGCTGCCAAGTATTGCCTTGCCAGTTATCCATAAATCGTTGTAAATCTCGACTGTAAGCCCTTACAAATGATCTCTTGTAACGGTGCCACCGCACCGCATCTAGGTCAATCACCTGAAGCTGCTCACCCGACACAATCAGGTTAGTGGCCTTCATATCCCCGTGGCTCACTGCACTACGCCACAGCGTATCAAATAAGCGATACACCTCAAGATTAAGCCACTCCGGCAGCTGAGCATCGCTCTGCTTCAACAACCAAGCCTGTAAATTGTCGCCTACCGCACACTCCGTCACCAAGTATGCCTCCCTGCGAAATGGTCCGGCGCGGTTTTCCCGCATCGCCAAGGGTGTAGGTGTAGCAATACCGAGCAATTCTAACCGATGGGCACTCTCCCAGGAAATCCAAGCCCGGCTGGGTCTAAAACAACGACTCAACCCATGCCAAAAACTCTTAATATTGTAGCGTTTCAAAACCCAGTCGCTACCCGCCACAGAGACCTTCACTACTGTTGCCGTATTACCACGTTTGAGAAACTGAGCATGCCCAACGGCAACCTCTGGCTCCTCCATTAACCGGCACAACTTGTCGTTTATCTGGGAACGTACCATTGTCACAAAAGCACCCGATGATCGATTCACCTCAAACTGAGAACATGAGCGAGTAGTCTTTGCCAGATAATGTTTAATCCGCTTCTCTCGCATGCGGACAACCGTAGAGAGAAAATCTTCCAGTGAAAACACCGCCTCACCATAGGCATCAATAACCTCTGACACCAAATCATCGTAATCGGGCGTCATCTGGGCAAAAAACAGCCCTAGATTCTCTAAAGGGCTGCGCAACGGTTCGATGCCACCACCATCAATCACATGAAGCACCCCCTGGCTAAGCAGAAAATTATCTAGGTGAATGTCTGCCTGCATCCAGCCGGCACGATGCAACTGGCTAATTAGGCCCAGCGCATCCCGTAACAACTGCTTTAACTGGCCCGGAGACAACCCCTGATAGCAGGCCTGCAAACTGACGGCATCATCAAGAAACTCAGTGGCAAGAAAATAACCGCCTTCATTATCAACCAGACTCCATACTTCCTTTGGGCAAGGCACTCCGGCCTCAGCCATAGCTTTCAATCCAGCTCGTTCACGGTCGAAATATTTTCTCTGGAAGAACAGCTTAACCAACACCATCGCACCACCCCAGTGGGCGCGGAATGCCAGACGTTTACCCGGCAAATGACGATACACCTCCTCACAGACTAGTGTTTCATGACCGGGCACCGCCAACTGGAATGGCGCTGACAGCCCTTGACCCGCCTGCTGTAATTGCTGAAGTGTTTGCAGCTCAGCCACTCTGAACTTACCTTTTTGCCATTATTTTATCGGCCACTTTTTTCTCTAAAGCGGGTAAAGACCAACGAACGGGAGAGGTTTCAATATATGCTTCTAGAAACTGCTGGCGGTCTTCAAGCGTTAGCTCACCGGTGCTACGAAACAGGGTCGCCAGCTCTTTCGGAGCACGCTCCTTTGATATCATGCGCTTGCACTTTTCAAGGTCGATAAGTCTTATGTCATCCGGCTCAGAACAGGAAAAGTAAATGTGCTTGGTATACAAACAACCATGCCTTAACCCCATAGCATGCAAACGTCCAATCAGCCGCCCCAACACCTGTAAACCATGCTTTCTTTCAACTGGGGAAACTGCCTGCTCCAACCATGAAGACATCGGCTGATAGCCCTCCAGCGCACAAGTAACCAGTACCGCCCGATCGGCACGCTTCTTATCCCGACCATAGCAAGCAACATCCATCGTCAAAATACCGCCTTTTTCTAACTGACGAATATTTAGACGTTCTCTCATTGCCAGCGGAATACCTTGCAAAGGACTCTTTAAGGTGCGGCAATTATGGTTTTCCTGTCGCTTCAGATAAAACTGCTTCTCAACCTGTGTTTCAGAATCAGTGAGAGAAAAGATGCCCACCTCACTATGTCCTCCCCGGCCCACATTGGGGTCATCGACAATCTTGACCTCGGCATTCCACAATGCCTCAAAACTATCCAAGCCATGGGCACGAAATAATTCAGCACAGCTATCATCTAGATGAAAAAATTGTCTTTCCATTACTCTAACTCTCACTCATGTACATTGCGCCTTACGATAAAACGTACCTAGCAATAAAGTGTGCCTTACGATAAATGGTGCCTTCCGGTAAAAAATACCATCAACACGCTGCTTTAACTGTGGTATCCCTTCCGGACACCCTTTTCATGAAGCTTGCCGGCCTCAAGCCTAACTGAAGACCAAATATCTTTTCCCTCGTCGAGGGCCTGCTGTAACGGCTGCTGCTTATATTCACGGATAAAACAAAGTGCATCACGCCGATCAAACCCCACCCGCTTTGCTGAGTAATACAATGCTGACAAATCTTTTTCTCGCCAACGACGGGGAGTGCGGTGGCGCATTTGCATCCGGTGAAGATCAATCACATAAATCGGCCGCTGAGATACTGGCACACTGGTATAACGATCAGACGTATCCAGCAGAAAATGGCAAAGGTAGTAATCCCGATGATTAACACCATTGTCATGTAACGTCCGAGAAACTTTTGCTAGCCGCCTGACCAATGCACGCCTCTCTGTCACCCCCATCGAGGCCAACACCTGTGGATTACAATATTCATCCAAGGGTTCGGTGGGCTCTAACGCCTCAGTAATCAGAAAGGATTTCTCACTTGCAGGATTAGCACCTTGCCGACCAAATGCGACCGGCGTCATGGTATCCACACCCAGCTCTTGCAGCTTACCAATGGCACGATATTCGTTTTCTGCACCCAGCACGGGAATACGCAGATAAAGCAAATTTTTGAGAATTTCACCAAAACCCACACCAGCATGGGTTTTCACAAAATAGGCGCTGGCATCAAATTCAAAACGGGTGGTGCATCGATCACCCATATCCCGATAAACCTCCCCGGTCAGCGAAAATGCCGCCTCAAAAGGATCGTTATCAGCCCAACAGGATGCAAAGGGTTCAGCCAGAAACAATTTCACACTTTCTCTCCAGCATCCGATCTCTCCAGCACTCGGTCTATCACATCAGCAGCCCTGATCGGCATATCGTAAATATCTGCCTTTTGGGCAAAGATAGGACCATTTTCACGCCATTTCTGTTTATCTGCCAGCAACATTTCAACCAACTGTGCATTAAGCGCATCCTGAGAGAAGGGAGAAGGCAAAACCTGCCCCGCATCCGCCTCTTCAACATAATGTGCATAGCCGCAAACATCGGTCACCAATACCGGCAATCCAGCAGCCACGGCTTCCAGTAATACCGTACCGGTGTTTTCTGCATAGGCAGGGTGAATCAAAATGTCTGCCCCCTGTAAAAACCGAGGCACGTCATCACGGCCAGAGAAAAAGGTGACTTGACCCGTCACCCCCACACTTTTGGCCAAAGATTTGAATTCACTGGGATCATCCTGGCCAATAACAAACAAACGGGTACGGCTTTTCAGCGAATCCGGAAGCGAAGCTAGCCCACGTAGACTCCGGTCTAATCCCTTGGTGCGGAACCCGGAACCAATCTGCAATAGCAGTAAGTCATCGCTACCAAGGCCAAATTCACGACGAAATTCCGACCTGACTTCAGCGGCATTTTCAGGGGCACAGCGGCTCCGGCTGATACCTGGAGGCAACATGGTCATACGAGATGCCTCGGTACCGTAATACCCCTGAAACAGCCCCTGCTGCACACTCGAAATCATCAAGATTTCAGCCGACTGCCCTGGATTAAAAATGGCCTGCTCGTAACCAGAGAAATGTCGATAGCGGGAAGAGAGCCGATACCACCAACGGCGTAAATGCCGGGATTTATGTTCAAAACAAGGGTCTGCACAATAGTACACATCCAGCCCAGGCATTTTGTTGAAACCCACCACCGTATCCGCAGGGCTCTGCCTTAATTGCTGCGCCAACCAATCTGAAAATTTTCTATACTTTCTTGGTCCGCTTAGCGCCTTCACCGGCGCAATCACCACCTCCAACCAATCCGGGCAATCACCCTCCCAGCTGAGCGTATAAACGGTGATTTGATGGCCTCGACCAGCGCACTCTTCCGCTATGCGGAGAAAATCCCGCTGCAACCCCCCATAGGGGAAATATTTGTAGAGACAAAAGGCCAGCCTCACCCAGCGCCCCCTTCCAATAGAGTATTCAACGCACTTGTCACCCGGCCGGGCAACAAGTCATTAAGGCACTTCATCTGCACCAAAGGGTCTGACAGTGGACACTCCCGCTTGAAGCAGGGGCCGCAATCAACAGGTATTGTGAGAATAGCCACCTGCTCATTCAATGGCGGCGTGAACCCCGGAGAAGTCGAACCATAAATTACTACTAGGGGGCGACTTAACGCGGCGGAAATATGCATTAGCCCGGAATCATTGCTCACCACCGCATCGGCAACGGCCAGTAAGTCTATGGCATCCTCAAGCTCCGTTACGCCAGCCAGATTGTGGCAATGACCCTGCTGCTCCGTTGGCAATGCACCAATAATGGATTGGGCTACTGGCTGATCTTTTGCCGACCCCAATAACCACACCGTCCAACCCTCTGAAATTTTTTGGGCGGCCACCGCCGCGTAATGCTGCTCAGGCCACCGCTTGGCAGGCCCAAATTCTGCCCCCGGACACAAAGCCAGAACTTTTCGCTCACTGCTCAAGCCAAGCCGCTGACGCAGATCGGGTACCCGCTCAATATCTGCATGTAGGTCTGGAGCAGGTAATTTCTCGGAAAGATCGCTGCCTTTGGGCAGCGCCAGCGCATCAAAACGTTGAACCATTAATGGATAACGCTGCTTGTCTAAGAGACGAAGATCGTTGAGCAACCCATAACGCATCTCCCCTTTCCAGCCAGTGCGCTGGGGTATTCTTGCGAACCAGGGAATCAGTGCTGACTTTAGGGAGTTCGGCAGGACGATCGCTTGATCATAGCCCTCCGCGCGCAACTCTCGACCCACACGGCGCCGAGCTGACCACATCAGGCTGCCATGACCCACCGGCATATCAATGGCTCGGCGAATTTCTGGCATCCTCGCGAGAATAGGTCGACTCCAGGCTGGAGCCAACACATCAATAATGCCATCGGGGTATTGCTGTTTGAGAAGAATAAAAAGCGACTGAGCCATCACCATGTCCCCCACCCAGGAGGGACCGATGATCAGAATTTTTTTGTCAGCTGCCATGACACCTCCTGAAGAGCTCATGCGGAGAACTCATACGGAGAGCCCATACTAAGAACCCAGGACTTATTGCCCCACAGGGGCCAACCACTCTAAATGCTCTGCCCTGAGGCCACGCACTAGATCAAAATACTGAGACTGCAACTGCTCAGTAACAGGGCCGCGCTTACCGTCACCTAGGACTCGACCATCTAACTCTCTGATGGGCAATACTTCTGCCGCGGTACCTGTAAAGAAGGCTTCGTCTGCCACATAAACCTCATCACGGGTAATACGCTTCTCGACGACCTTGTAACCGCTTTGTTCGGCCAGCTGCATCACCGTTTTTCGAGTAATACCATCCAAACAGGAGGTAAGTTCGGGGGTGTAGAGCACGCCATCGCGAACCACAAAAACATTTTCGCCACTGCCTTCAGCCACATACCCTTCTGGGTCGAGCATTAGCGCTTCCTCACAACCGGAATCCAACGCCTCACGCAATGCCAGCATGGAGTTAATGTAATTACCATTAGCCTTGGCCTTGGTCATGGAGATGTTCACATGATGGCGAGTATAAGAAGAGGTGCGAACCTTAATACCCTGCTCCAAAGCTTCAGGGCTCATATAAGACGGCCACTCCCAAGCAGCGACAATTACATGTGTCTGCAACCCATCAGCGCGCAAGCCCATCCCCTCAGAACCAAGAAATGCCATGGGGCGCAAATAGGCTTCATGCAAATCATTGTCACGAACCACCTGTCTCTGAGCTTCGTTCAACTGCTCCTTACTGTAGGGCATATTCATCCCCATGATTTTAGCGGAGCGAAACAGCCTGTCCGTGTGGTCTTGCAGCCGGAAAATAGCCGCCCCTTGATCAGGGGTTTCGTAGGCGCGAACACCTTCAAATACGCCCATACCATAATGTAGGGTGTGGGTCAGGACATGAATCTTCGCATCACGCCAGGGCACCATCTCGCCATCAAACCAGATGAAACCATCACGATCGGCAAATGACATCTACTGTCTCCTAAAATAATAAGTGCGGGATGGCCTGATATTCAGCTACTGCCTAGCAATCGCTGCCAAACCGCCAAGACCTGTTCCCGCTCAATAGCAAGCTCTGCGGTATTAACAACAACCGGCAACTGCTGCAGCTGTAGTCGATGACCAACGGAGCGATAATTTTTATAGGCTCTCGTCAGAAATTCTGCATCTTCAGATGATATAACCCCTGCCTCCTCTAAACATTCGAGGATGCGAACATTATCGCTCCAGCGGGTTAAATCAGGAATTTCATGGGACCAAGCCAAGACTGCAAATTGAACCATAAATTCGATGTCAACGATACCTCCAGCATCCTGCTTGAGGTTGAAAATCTCAGCTTCAGCTGCTTTACCGCTACCCAATTGCGCTCTCATCTTATTACGCATCTCTATGACTTCAGCGGTTAATTGTTCACGCTCTCGCAGCTGACTGAGCACTCGATGGCGGGTCTCGGCAAAAGCTTTCGACAACGCTCTGGAACCAGCAACGGGTCGTGCTCGAACCAATGCTTGGTGCTCCCAAGTCCACGCATCTTGCAGCTCGTATTTTTCAAACCCCTTAAGGGATGAAACCAGCATGCCAGAGTTTCCCGAAGGTCTCAGGCGCATATCTACCTCATAGAGATCACCTGATGTCATCTGAGTCGTCATGATATGAATAATGCGCTGCCCTAAACGCATGAAGAACGTGGCATTGTCGATACTACGATCACCATCCGTAGACTTGTTGGGGTTGGCATCGTGGAGGAACACCAGATCAAGGTCGGAACTGTGGCCCAACTCAATCCCGCCGAGCTTGCCGTAACCCACTATTAAAAACCCGGGCTCACAACCATTATCACTACTGGGATGTCCATAACGATCGACCATCTGATCCCAAGCTATCTCTAACACATGGCTCAAGATCGCCTCCGCCAACCAGGTCAGATAATCACTGACCTTCATCAGCGGCAGTATTTCTTCTACCTCACAGGCAGCCACATGCAGGCTGTGGGAGCGCTGAAAGTAACGCAACACCTCCATTTGAGCTTCCAGGTCCTCACCTGGCACACGCAACAGCTGTTGACGAAGCTCATCTTCCAACTCCTGTCTATTCGGCAGAGAATACAGTGTCCGGCTATCGAGCAGCTCATCAAGCAATGCAGGATACCGACAAAGCTGCTCTGCAATCCAGGGGCTCGCCGCACAGAGATTAATCATGCTCTGCAGTGCAACGGGGTTTTCTTTCAGTAGCACCAGATAGGCACTCCGGCGGGCAACGGCCTCCACCAGTTTTAACACTCGCCCCAAAGCTTCAGCGGCATTATCAACTAATGCGCAGGCGGCAATTAATGCAGGCATCAAGCTATCGAGACGACCCCGGGTATCTGCCGCCATGGTCAAGACTGATCGGCTCTCCTTAAGCGTATTGATAAACCCGACAGCCTGCTCAACATCTTTATAGCCAAGCGCCTCAATCTCTTGGGACATCGCATCTTCAGCCCTGTCATCTTGCCAAATCTGGAGTGCTAACTGGTACTTCTCACCGACATCCTCAGCAGCTTCTTCCCGGCGCTCATCGGCAACAACCGCCTCAAATAACTGGCGCACCAGCGCCCGATGACCATCAAGGGCTGAGAGAAATCCACCCCATTCGCCAAAACCCATCAGGTATGCCAGCCGAAGTTGCTCCAGCTGACCCTCAGGCAACATCTGAGTTTGCTTATCCTGCCAACCTTGCAGAGCATGCTCCACGTCACGCAAAAAGGTATAACTCTGGTAGAGCGCGACAGTATCGTCAGCAGGCAGCATCTCCTCAGAGCCCAGCAGTGCAAGTACATCTTTCAGTGCTGTGGTCTGAAAGCGTGTATCGCGACCCCCACGGATAAGCTGGAAGGTCTGAGCCACAAACTCCACCTCTCGAATCCCACCAGCACCGCGCTTCACATCCCCGGACATCCCCTTGCGCTGCACCTCACGGTTAATCAACGTCTTCATGTTTCTCAACGATTCGATGGCACTAAAATCGATATATTTTCGATAGGTGAATGGCCGCAACATAGCCATTAACTCGGCGCCTGCCTGATGATCACCTGCCACTACCCGGGCTTTGATCATGGCGTAACGCTCCCAATCCCGACCCTGTGTCTGGTAGTACTCCTCCATGGCATCAAAATTCAGTACCAGCGCACCACTCTGACCGTAGGGGCGCAACCTCATGTCGACCCGAAACACAAACCCATCAGCCGTGCGAACATCAAGGGCCTTAATCAACTTCTGCCCCAACCGAATGAAGAACTCCTGATTGCTGAGGCTACGGCGTCCATCCCGAGTCTCACCACTCTCAGGGTAAGCAAAAATCAAATCAATATCGGAGGAGACATTGAGCTCCCAAGCACCCATTTTCCCCATACCTAACACAACCATGTGTTGAGGCTCGCCCAGAGAATTTACTGGTGTACCCAAAGCCTCACAGGCCTGGGGATAGAGAAAATTCAGAGAACATTCCAGACAAGCTTCCGCAAGCTGAGTCATGTCTGCCGTTGTTTCTTCAAGATGAGCTATGCGGGTAAAATCTCGCCAGACGATGCGCACCATTTCTCGATTGCGAAATCGACGAAGCTGCTGCGCCAGGCCTTCCTCTGTATCAACTTCCACAAGAATAGCTGTCAGCCGATCTTGCATCACCTCAGAGCTATAACTTGTGGCCAAGTCGCCAGATTCCACCAACGCCCTAAACATTTCAGCATTGGTACTACAGGACGAGGCCACAAACTCACTGCAACTCCACACCAGCGCCAGCTGATCGGCAAAGGTGTTACCGCTTTCAGCACGCGTGCTCAGCGCATGATCCAACCACTCAATCAGATCGGGGGACGCACAGTGATTGAAATGCGCCCGATGCAAGAGCCACTGCTCTTTCAGCGCGGGAGGTAATGGTTGTCGGTTCACTGGTTGCTGATTCACGGGCTGTCGATTCACGGGAACATCCTAGTCGTCGAAAGGCTGGCTCTGGGGCCCCTAATATTTATATTCCTGACTATTTATTTCCCTGTCTCAGGCGCGACTCTCATCACCTCTTCTACCGAAGTTAAGCCCGCGCCCACCTTCTGCGCCCCACTGAGACGAAGGGTTCGCATCCCCTCTTTCATGGCCTGGATACGAAGCGCTGAAATATCAGCATCGGCACTAATCAACGGTCTGACAGACTCATTAATAGGCAATATTTCATAGAGCCCCTGCCTACCCAGATAACCCGTATTCCGGCATTCCAAACAACCGACCGGCCGATATAACTTTTCAGGTGATTTAACCTTCCACGGCCGCACCAGAGAATCCCAAGCACCTTTTTCTGTGGGCACGGCCTCCTTGCAGTGGGGACACAGTGTGCGCACTAATCGTTGAGCCATCACGCCATTGAGAGTCACCTTGATTAGGTGGGCGGGAACACCGAGGTCAAGCAACCGGGTTATCGCCGAAGGTGCATCGTTAGTGTGCAGAGAGGACAACACCAAGTGCCCGGTAAGTGCCGCCTGGATGGCCATTTCGGCCGTCTCAAGATCACGAATCTCACCCACCATAATAATATCTGGGTCTTGACGCATCAGAGTACGAATGCCAGCAGCAAAGTCAAAATCAATTTTTGGCTGCACCTGACTCTGATTAAAACTGGGCTCCACCATCTCAATGGGGTCTTCAACGGTGCTGACATTAACGTCTTCCGTCGCAAGCCGTTTGAGAGTGGAATAGAGCGTTGTGGTTTTACCTGAACCCGTAGGACCGGTGACCAGAACAATGCCGTGAGGACGACTAGTCATTTCCTCCCAGTGCTTCAGATCATCACCACTCAGACCCAAATCAGTAAAACTGCGTAGCAACACATCAGGGTCAAAAATACGCATCACCAATTTTTCACCAAAAGCTGTAGGTAGCGTAGAGAGTCGCAATTCCACCTCATTGCCCTCTGGGGTGACCGTTTTCACCCGGCCATCCTGTGGCCTGCGCTTTTCAGCCACATTCATGCGACCGAGAATTTTTAGGCGGCTAGTCACCGCAGTCATCACCTGATCGGGCAGCTCATAAACCTGATGCAACACCCCATCAATACGAAAGCGAATTTTTCCTTTCTCCCGCCGCGGCTCGAGATGAATATCACTGGCTCGTTGATCAAAGGCATACTGCAACAACCAGTCCACAATATTAATAATATGCTGATCTTGGGCATCCGGGTCTTTCAGAGAGCCTATCTGTAAAAGCTGCTCAAAGTTGGAGACTCCCGCCCGACTGTCACCTGTCTGCCCCTTTGCACCAAAGACAGACTTGGCCAATGAATAAAACTCAACCGTGTATTTGGCCACATCCAGAGGATTCGCTATGACCCGTCGTATTGGCTTACGAGTCGTCTGCTTTAGATCGGCAATCCAGGACGTCATGAATGGCTGAGTGGTCGCAATCACCAACTCATCACCCTCGGCATCTATACAGAGAATATTATGGCGGCGGGCAAACTGGAACGACATCACATCGGTCACGGCCGTTACATTAATACTCAGCGGATCAATATGGGCCACCTCAAGACCTGCCTTATCCGCCAACCATGCGGTCAACGCCTCAAGTGTGAGCTGCTTGCCCGGTTCAAGGAGGTTTTGGGGATGCTGCCCGGCAATGTAGGCAAATGGGTGTAGTAATGCCTGCTCCCTGTTTCGCTGGGTACCGGCAATACCATTGGCTTCCATGCGATCCAGCAGACCACCTGCTACAAGATCATTGAGCACATTGCTCAAATCCAGTTGACGCTCTACTACCACTTCCCCTGACATAACCACCACCCAGTATGATTAATGGACTATCTGTTTATATCTGTACCCAATGGATTGTAGCGACAATGGCCAGCCAACATCTACACCTTATATTTTCCACAAACCAGCGGCACGTATTAGCATTCACATCAAATCATTGAAATAACATCTGGTCGCTTTCTCCGACAAACGGCCTTTTCCTACACAAAATATGTACTAGCTTTAGTGTGTGAGGTCTAAATTTGGGCCCATACGGAGGGTGTTGGTATGTCGACCAGGCTGGGTGAAAAAGAATGCGTTCATTTTCGATCTGAGCGTTTCGAGTGCGTAAATGGTAGATGGTTTGTTGAGATCCGAGAGGAAGAAAAGCCTATGGGTCCATTTGAAACCAAAGAACGAGCCCAGCAAGCCGCTAATGCGTATGCCAAAGATATTCTTGAAGGCCGGTCACCTGTTGGCTCTTTGTCAGATCAATATCTTTTCAAGGCCTTTTCGCCAAAATAGCCTAAAACTGAACCCCAACACCCTCACACGAGAGCGACTAACTGAGAGTAATCCAGCAGAGTCGTCTCTATAAAGGGGATATCGCCTGCCGCTGACGGCCTTATTATTTCCACCAACATTTTTTCTTCCAATTGCATTTTTACCCACGCACCGTACACTCAAAAATATGCAATTTCTCCCTATGCTCCAAAGGCTCATCGCCAGCAACTCTATTAGCAGTGTTAACCCGACACTGGACCAAGGCAATCGTGAGGTGATTGAGCTTCTCGCTGGCTGGCTCAATGACTTGGGGTTCACCACTGAAATCATGCCCCTTGCCGACCCACGAAAAGCCAACCTGATCGCCACCCTAGGAACCGGCCCCGGTGGACTGGTGCTGGCAGGGCATACCGACACAGTTCCTTGTGATGAAATACTATGGAACAACAATCCGTTTGAGTTAATTGAGAAAGATCAGCGCCTCTACGGGTTAGGCACCTGCGATATGAAAGGGTTTTTTCCCTTAGCCATCGAGGCCGCCAAGACATTTCTTAACCAACCACTGCAACAACCGCTCATTATTCTCGCCACCGCAGATGAAGAATCTTCGATGATGGGTGCTCAGGCTCTGGCAGAGGCAGGAAAGCCCAAGGCACGCTATGCATTAATCGGCGAACCCACCGGCATGAAACCCATCAATATGCATAAGGGGATTATGGTCGAGAAACTCGTTATTGAAGGACGATCCGGCCACTCCAGCGACCCCTCTCTGGGCGTGAATGCCATGGAGACCATGCACAAAGTGCTGGGTGAATTACTGACACTCCGCAATGAGCTGAGAGATAACCATCACAACCCGTTATTCAGGGTTGATTACCCCACCATGAATCTGGGCTGTATCCATGGAGGAAACAACCCGAACCGGATTTGTGGCCAGTGTGAGCTGGACTTTGAAATCCGCCCGCTGCCCGGGATGGATATGAATGTACTACAAAAGACTATCCGGGAACGTATTCTGCCCTTCGAACAACAGGATCAGGTGTCTATTTCCATTAATCACTGCCATGTCCCCGCCTATTCCGCAGACCCAGACTCAGCCATGGTCGCGCTCTGTGAGTCACTGACGAATCACACCAGTGAATCGGTGTCCTTTGCCACGGAGGCCCCGTATCTGCAACAGCTAGGTATGGATGTGGTCGTACTTGGCCCCGGCAACATTGACCAGGCACATCAACCGGATGAATATTTGGCACTTGATCGTATTCGGCCAACCATTGATTTTTTAACTCAACTTATTGGCCGCTGTTGTTTATAATGTTTTTCTAATAAAAATCAGGTACATACTGTGACTGACTACGTAAAGTTCCTTCGTGAGACATCCCCCTACATCAATACACACCGGGGAAAAACTTTTGTCCTTGCCCTCAGTGGCGAGGCGATTGCTCATGCCAACTTCACTAACATTGTTCACGATATTGCCTTGCTACACAGCTTGGGCATTAAGCTGATTCTAGTTCACGGTGCCCGTCAACAAATCGATGAGCGGCTGAAAAACTGCGCCATCACCGCGCAATTCGACCAAAACACCCGGATCACTGATAGCGCCACGATGGCTTGCGTGAAAGATGCCGTGGGCAGCACCCGAATCAATATCGAAGCACAACTTTCAACCGGTGCCGCGAATTCACCCATGCACGGCGCCCGCATTCAGGTGGTGGGCGGCAATCTGATCACAGCAAAACCGCTGGGCGTCAGAGAGGGCATCGACTTTCACCACACCGGCGAAGTCCGCCGCATCGACCAAAAAAGTCTTCATCGGCAACTGGAAGATGGCGCGATTGTACTGCTCTCGCCCATTGGCTATTCGCCCACGGGCGAAGCATTCAACCTGAACTATGAAGACATCGCCACTCAGGCCGCGGTTAGCATGGGCGCTGAAAAGCTGATTATGTTCAGCGCCAGCGAAGGTATTTCTGATAATGCAGGGAATCTATTAAAAATGATTTCTCTGAACGAAGTACCCCGTTGTCTCGATGAACTCGTCAGCAATCTTGCACTACAACACGCACTGATGGCTTGCTATCAAGCCTGTGAGAATGGTGTAGCTCGAGGCCATATTATCAGCTATGCCGACAATGGCGCACTTCTGACAGAACTCTTTTCTCGAGACGGAAGGGGGACGCTGGTCTTGAAGAATGGCAAGGAAATAATGCGGCAGGCAACCATCGATGATGTGGGCGGCTTGCTGGAACTGCTTGAACCACTGGAAGAAGACGGTGTACTGGTCAAACGCTCTCGGGAGCTATTGGAAACCGAGATTTATCGGTTCTCTGTCATGCTGCATGCCGAAGGTATGCTGGTGGGCTGTGCCGCACTTTATCCGTTCAATGGCGATAACGCCGCAGAATTAGCCTGTGTAGTCACGCACCCGGATTTTCTTAATCAGGGTTTTGCCAGCCGCTTGCTCGAACACATTGAATTTCAGGCGGCTCAGCAGGGTATCAAACAATTATTTGTACTGACGGTACAAGCGGGCCACTGGTTCAAAGAAAAAGGCTTTGTCGACGCCACCTTGGATGACTTGCCAGAAGAGCGTCAACCGCTCTACAACCTTCAAAGAAATTCGCAGATTTACTGCAAGAATCTTTAATAGCCGCTAATCATCTGAACCGCAGTTTGGTATCCTTACGCCCTAACTTGCTCACTATTAGCCACACTGACTGAAAGGTTTTAGCCATGCCCGTATATCGCTCACACACCACCACCAAAGGTAGAAACATGGCGGGGGCGCGCGCCCTGTGGCGAGCCACGGGCATGAAAGATGATGATTTCAACAAACCCATTATCGCTATCGCTAACTCGTTTACCCAATTTGTTCCCGGCCATGTACACCTAAAAGACATGGGTCAGCTCGTAGCGGCAGAAATTGCCAAGGCTGGCGGTGTGGGCAAAGAGTTCAACACCATCGCTGTGGATGATGGCATCGCCATGGGCCATGACGGCATGCTCTACTCACTGCCTTCCCGCGACATTATTGCGGATTCGGTGGAATATATGGTCAATGCACACTGCGCTGATGCCTTGGTCTGTATTTCCAACTGCGACAAAATCACCCCCGGCATGTTGATGGCCGCGTTACGGCTGAACATCCCCGCCATTTTTGTTTCTGGTGGCCCGATGGAAGCGGGAAAAACCAAACTATCCGAACACAAGCTGGACTTGGTCGATGCCATGGTCATTGCTGCTGACCCTTCAGTCTCCGATGAAATGGCAGAGGAATACGAGCGTTCGGCCTGCCCCACCTGTGGTTCCTGTTCAGGCATGTTTACCGCCAACTCCATGAACTGCCTTACCGAGGCCTTAGGGCTGTCACTGCCCGGCAACGGCACCACGCTGGCTACCCATGCCGATCGACGCATGCTGTTTGAAGACGCCGGCCACTTAATTGTGAAAATGAGCAAGCAGTATTACGAAGAAGACGACCTCTCTGTATTGCCCCGCTCCATTGCCAGCTTTAATTCTTTTGAAAACGCCATGACCATGGATATCGCCATGGGCGGTTCCACCAACACCATTCTTCACCTGCTGGCCGCAGCTCAGGAAGCAGATGTTGACTTCACCATGGCGGATATCGATCGACTGTCTCGCAAAGTGCCTCAGCTGTGCAAGGTGGCCCCCAACACCCCTGAATACCATGTTGAAGATGTTCACCGTGCCGGCGGTGTTTTCGGTATTCTCGGCGAACTGGATAGAGCCGGGTTACTCCATACCGATGGCTCTACCGTGCATATGCCGACACTGGCTGAAGCATTGGATCGCTGGGATATTATGCGCCCAGTGAATAAAGACATTGATGAGGCGACCGCCAAATTCTTTAAAGCAGGCCCAGCAGGAATCCCTACACAACAAGCCTTTAGCCAAGATACTCGCTGGAATTCACTGGATGCCGATAGAGCCAATGGCTGTATTCGCAGCTTAGAAAATGCCTACAGCCTGGAAGGTGGACTCGCCGTGCTTTATGGCAACATCGCCTTAGACGGCTGCGTGGTCAAAACCTCCGGTGTTGATGAATCTATTCACAAGTTCTCCGGCCCCGCTTATATCTGCGAAAGCCAAGATCAAGCCGTCGATGACATTATTAATGATCGAGTCAAAGAAGGTGATGTGGTGATTATCCGCTACGAAGGCCCACGCGGCGGCCCCGGCATGCAGGAAATGCTCTACCCCACTAGCTACATAAAATCTAAAGGTCTCGGTAAAGCTTGCGCACTGATTACCGATGGTCGCTTCTCGGGAGGGACTTCCGGTTTATCCATTGGCCATGTTTCACCCGAAGCTGCAGCTGGCGGTGCCATTGGTTTAATCGAGCAAGGCGATACTATTGAAATCGATATTTCGGAACGGTCCATTAACGTGGCTATTTCTAATGACGTCATGGAGAGTCGCCGGGAAGCTCGTGACAAGAAAGGCTGGCAGCCCGAAGAGAAACGTCCTCGCCAAATTTCAGCGGCACTAAAAGCTTACGCCTTGCTGACGACAAGTGCAGATAAAGGTGCGGTTAGGGATTTGGATCAATTGAAATAAAGCTAATACCTACTGACTGACAAACCTCTCTCCATTAAACAAAAAACCCCGACAGAATCATCTGTCGGGGTTTTTATTCAAAAGAATTCGTTACATTTACATTCTTGTCTAATAGATTTTATCATCCAATATCTGCTCATAAAATAATCGTTACGACCCCTTTAATTTATACGATTACCACTCCTTCCAGAGCAGATAGATCCAAAGTTATTTTTATGTCTATTCAGCTTCGTATCACCTAGTTTAGAGCGTGTGAATGTTTTCTGGCACACAGGACATTGAATTCGATACTTTGGATAGATTGATGCTTGGCGGTTAGCTAACCTGCTGGTTTTAAGACGTGGTACTACCCCAGTACGAGGATGCTGCAAAGTCCTACGGATGGGAGGCATGGAAATAGATCCAGTTGCTGATATTTCAACAGGATATTTCTCAACATACGGCATATCGGTCAATTCTATTGATTGTATTTTATCAATGGAAAATACTTTAACGTGCCCTGCTTCACGCTCATATCCATAAAACAACCGATTTCCGTTGTTAGCTGTCCTGAATGAAATTGGTTCTATTGTCCTTTGCTTATTGCTGTATATCATCAGAATACAAAGTCTATTTGCAGCGGCAAACTGAACTTTATTCAGACCAACCAAGTCAGACTGATATAGATCATTTCTACCTACATTAAATACGTCTCCTGATAACATTGGAGATTGCGGCAACTCTTCAACATCAAGAATACCATTGAGCCAGTCAAAAAATGGGCATAAGTCATCCCAGAATGTGTCCATAGGGGGTAGGCTAGGTAACTGGTGGGCTAGCATATTCTCCCACTGAGGCTCTAATTCGTTAAGCTTTTCATGTGTTTCAATATCTGCAAATGTTGGGACGCCCATTTCTTTGTATTCGCATTTTTTTCTTAAAACATCTACAACGCCCATAGGGTTTGTAATCATCTCTCTATTTCTAAAGAAATGAACCACGTCGTATAAATCCCGAGGTCTGATACGTTGAGCTAAAGCTCTGATTTTTTCGGCAACAACCTCCTCAAATGAGTAGCAGTTAATATGAATAAATTCTTCAGGCTCATCGGTATAAGGGTGCTGAACTCTCCTTCTATCTAACCCCATAACCAACACCTCATCAGTAGTTAGATCTAGCTTTATCGTTGCAACACCTTGCGTCCTGCTTAATGGTCCGTTGAAATGTATTTTCCCCTGCGCAGATAGAAGGCCATTATTTTTTTCTATTATTTTGAATTTAAACCTTTCTGGGTAGAATATAATGCCTGTCTTATCACTTAAGTTAGCACATATATCCTTAAACAAATCTAAAAGGAAATTCTCATCGAGGTGAGTATTATCCGTTAGCGTAAAGTCGAGGTCTTCAGAAAATCGAAACGTATCAAAAAAACATTTCTTTAAGCTTGTGCCGCCTTTGAATGCCCAGTTTGTAGTGGTTGAATTTTGGTTTATTCCATCTAACATCCATCCCAGGATGTAGTCCTTTTCAATAGTGTCGGGACGCAATCCTAAGTTTCTTGAAATATTTAATACTTCATTTTTTTCTATCATATTGTTTCTTCCATGACTTTGTTATTTTCAGTTTCCATTTGTCATTTGTCAGATTGCCTTTTGTCGTCGTATCAAAGAACGAATAACCAGATGATATCTCTGATTGGAATAGGCATAAGGTATCATATGGTATTTTGTCTGTATGTGTTGCTTCGGTTAAAAACCCCAGCCTTTTCATTACAGTGCGGTTATTTATTAACATGGCGTATTCAATTATTTTTTCCAGGTTGAAATAATCTGAATCTAAATATTCCCGGTATATATCTTCAACGATTCGCATTCCACCAACTAGTTTTGGGTCTTCAATTATGTCAATTAATGTTTTCGTAGGGTCGCTAATAAATACTTTTTTAGATCCCATCCAAATGCTTTTCAGTCCAAATATTTTGTTAGGTTTTATAGTCTTTATTTTAAACGTTGTTGAGTTGTATGACGGACTCCTGTCTTTGACTTGTTTGGAAGTAAAGTAATACGTAGTTTCTATAATTTGTTCCGTCAAATCCCAGTGCTTAACCGCGCTAAAACCGCCAATATAGCCTGGGCTATATATAGAGTCTGCTACGAAGTAAGGATTTTCAATGACGGGACTATCAGATGTAGAACCCAGCGGTACGGGTATATAAACCCCCCTTTTCACTCTCTGAACCCAGCCATTTTTGTTCCAGCGATACAAAGATCTACTAGCTTCTTTTCTGCTTATATTTAGGATTGATGCTACCAATTCAGAGGTGACAATTGGCGGGTTTGACTCTAAGATGCGACTCAGTCGCTCCCTTCCTATTTTGCCAATACCTGCGATTTTAGACATATCACAACCCTATATAAAATATTCATTAAAACCCTTGATGCGGCATTAAAAGAATAACATATATAGGATAGTAGTCTAATGTTTACGAAATTAAAGGGGTCAAAGCCCATTAATCTTAACTACAGCTCTACTAGTTAGTAGCGACTAAAGTAGCTGACAACCAGAAATATTCGCACCACTCTCAATCAAATGATCTCGACGTGTCGCTTCACCCGACACATACTCCACCCACTTCTCGGCAGTCACTCGGCCTTTCTGAGCCTTAGCGGCATCACGAAACACCTCGACGGCTTTTTCATAGCAGTGCAAATTCACCAGTGCATTACCCAGTGTCATTTTCGTGTAGGACGGCTTTTTCAAGTTACCTTTTTTTAAGGCATTACGTGCCGCATGCACGGCTTTGGCATGCTCATTCAGGTCCAAATAGACCATCGCAAGGCGAGACCAAATGGCCCCTTTATCCGATAATTTTGCGGCTTCCTCTAGGGCAACCAATGCCTTTTTGGTTTCTCTGGCCTGCTGCCAAGCACCGCCGAGTGTTTCCATATTTTTGCCCGAACGCTTAATCACACCTTGTTTCATACCCTCTTCTATAATCTGGGCGGCACGATTGGGAACACCGGCACCCAAATACAGGTAAGCGAGAGACATTAAGTCCCGACTCTTGGTCAGTGCTTTATCTAAATAGAGAATATCCAGAGAGGCCAAACGATGCCCTTCTTCTTCCATCTGACCATACATACCACCCAGCTGATGCCAATAACTGTGGCTTGGATAATAGGTGATAAGCTTCTTCAGAATAGAAACGACTTTTTGATAGTCTTTTTGCTTACCTTGAGAGTCTTCCGTCTTTCCTAGAGAGCCGGTTTTTTCAAAATAAAGGACTTTCTGAAGCGACCACCAATGTTCTTTTGGTATCCCGCCTTTGGCCTCAACCGATTCAATGGCAGCACTGACCAGCTTCAATGCTTCTGCTTTTCGGTCTAGCTGATAATAGGCCTGAGCCAATAGGACTTTGCCATCGGGGCTGACAATGGCCGATGCCGCCATCCAAGCTTCGAGCTGTTGTGCCGCACTGCGATAGTCTTCAAGCATCAAATAGAGTTGGGCCAGCGTATAAAACGTATCGACCTTTTGACGCTCATCCACGTCAGGTTCAGCCACCATTGCCCTGTAGCTGGCAGTGGCTTTTTGATAGCTATCCAGTGAGTAGTACACAAAACCCAGCAAGTTGTAGACCTGAGATTTTTCGTAGCTACTGCTACAGCTCTTCGCCATAAACCCGTTCAACTGGGCGGTAAGACCTGACAGTTGCTGATTAGTGGGCTCGCCTTCGCCGCCCTCACCCTGCCCCCCAAGAATATTTTGTACCGCTTCCAGCTTGGTGGCACATTTCTGCCCAACGGACTGCCGCTTGCGGGTTTTGGCATTCTGGTATTTTCTCTTATCAGCATTATCTGACGCAGCATTGCCTTCTTCACCATAGGCAACGCTAACACCGACAAAGGGCAAAAGTGTCACCACAGAACACAGCAGCAGCCACCGTAAAGGCCTCCCGCTCAGCCGCATCTTGTCCGTCACCTTTCCTGTCATGAGCTTAATCAAAAAGATCTCTAGTTTGCCATCTGAAAGCTGAATTTATAAAACACGCCGGGGACTTCTTCCGCCACACCATCAACCACCCTCGGTTTGTACTTCAATTTTTTAGCCGCTCTCAATGCGTATTTACCAAACCCCTTATTCTCCGGGTACTCCTCAATCAGCTTGGGATCACGCACTCCACCGGTCTCAGTAATAGTGACCTCAATCACCGCATAACCACTGATGCCTCGCCTGCGCGCCATGGGCGGGTAATCCGGCTGGGGAACATAGATGGGGATATAATCCGAGTCACGGGCAAAGCTGCCACCCAAACCTATTTTCAACGCATCCATATTGGGTGCCGCCATGCTCACCGCACCCACAGGGGCGGCAACGTCCATTTGAAGATCGGGCAAATCCGGGGGTGGCTCTATGAGTGCGTCAGGTTTCTCTGGCGTAAGTGCTTTGATTTGATCATCAATGGAGCGGTCCGATTGCCAGATGTCGGCAATTTTGTGAATCTTGCTGTCCGTTGCCGCGCCATCACCCGATGCAATCAGTACCGACATCACCACAAATAACCCAAAGGTCATGGCAGCCGCAAGTGCTATGGACAATCCCAGGCGGGCAAACTTCATGGAAACCACTGATTTCATCTCCACTCAGTTATTTCACCAGAGTTGCCACAGAAACATCCTCGATACCCGCAGCCTTTGCCGCATCAGCAGTCAGTGCCAGCATTTCAATATTTGCCTTTTTATCGGCCTGAATCACCAACCCGCCATTGGGGTTTTCAGCATGTAACCGGAGGATATGTAACTTGATCGCACGTGGGTCTACTTTTTTCTTGTCGATCCAGATTTCATTATGTTCATTAATGGCCACCAGAACGCTGACGTTTCGCTTATCGGCTGTTACCGCCTCGGTGCGCTGTACATCAACACCGGTCTCTTTGATAAAGGTGGCGGTCACAATAAAGAAGATCAGCATAATGAACACCACATCGAGCATGGGTGTCAGGTCAATGGCCTGAACTTGCTCCTGAGAGCTAACAAACCTTTCACGTATGCGACGCACACTTAGCTCCCTGATGGCTCATATCTGGCTGCTCATGGCTGGCGATCCATACCTGATCATTCATACTTAGCGATCAAGTATCAGGTGATCGGCCAACAACTGCTTTTCTCGATTGGCGATTCGGCTGATATAGGTATTACCAAACACCCCTGAAAGCGCTGCGACCATACCGGCCATGGTAGGAATGGTGGCTTTAGAAACACCGGCCGCCATGGATTTTGCGTCGCCACCACCGGTCATTGCCAGCACCTCAAAAACGCCGATCATCCCTGTGACCGTGCCGAGCAAACCCAAGAGTGGCGCCAGTGCTACCAGCGCTTTGATCATCGGAAGGCCAGCGTCAATGTTCAATGTTACCCGTGAAATAATCGCCTCTCTCACCTGATGGGCTCGAACGGATGTTCGATCAGAACGGGCTTCCCAGGTAGACAGCGCATCGCTGCATTCTGTTTTCAACGCTGTTTTAAAAAACCACAAACGCTCGAACAGCAAGGACCACATCACCAGAAGTAAGCCCGCAATCATGAACAGTACCGGGCCGCCCATATCAAAAAATGCTTGGACTCCCTCAAATGCTGCCGCCAACGGGTACATGGTTAACCCTCGGCCTTCTCAGCAATAATACCCGCGCTCTGTTCCTCCAAAATATGCAACACACGCTGTGCCTTGCTATTCAACAGGGTATGGAACAATACCGTGGGAATGGCCACGAACAAACCCAATACCGTGGTAACCAGTGCGGCGGAAATACCACCCGCCATGGCCTTAGGGTCACCCGCACCAAATATAGTGATGGCCTGAAAGGTAATAATCATACCGATCACTGTGCCCAACAAACCCATCAGAGGCGCAACCATGGCAATAATTTTCAGCAGGTTTAGCCCCCCTTCAATGGCCGGGCGCTCCTTTAATACCTGCTCATGTAATTTCAACTCTAAAGACTCGGCATCCATTCCAGAGTGATCTTCACCCACTTTCAAAACTCTTCCAAGAGGATTGCCCGTGTCAGCCACGTCACTTTTCAACTGATCACTCACCTTACGAGAAACGCCCATCAGAACCACAAGACGCCAAAGAGCTAGAAGTAGCGCAAACCCACCCACACCACTAATGAAGTAACCCACCAGACCGCCTTGATGCCAACGCTCCACACGGCTAGGGCTATTAATTAACGCGGCCAATAGAGAACCACCACTCGGCCCAGTGGGGTCGACACCAACACGGGTAAACCCACCATCCGCTGCCTGTAACTCAGTGGCAGCTCGCGTATATTGTCGCTTCGGCTGACGTGCCAGTTCAGTGATCACACTGGCTCCGGGCCTGAACGTCAAATAAGACCCATTGGACAACAAGTTAAAGGCCCCAATGCGAACAACCTCCTGTTGAACCTGTTCACCACCTACCTTGATCACGGTGGCTGGAAATTTAACCACCTTCCCGCCTTCGACCATTTCATGATTAATTTCGTACCAAAGCGCTTCAATTTCTTCCATTGAAGGCAACTGGGTTTGGCTGTTCATTTTGATAATTAGTTCATCAAGAAACGCTGTACGGCCAGGAAATTGAGCACTCACAATGGACTGATTAAATGTTGCGCGAGCATCACCAGCGGCGGAAGTCATGTGGCCAAACATTTCGCCCAACGTACCAAGACGTTTTTGAAGCTGCTCCTGCAATGCTGCTACCTTCAATTCGTTCTCGGTATAGGCTTTCTCCAGCTGCTCTGAACGATTCTCTTCAACAACTTTAATGGCCTGTATTTTCTTCAGCTGCTGAGCCTGCTCTGCTTTAGCACGCTTAAAGTCAGACTCTCTCGCCGCATGTTCCTTGGATTCACTGAACGTTGCGTTTTTGATCATCTTCAGCAGTTCGTCCAGCGTTGCGGCGTCCCCAGTGGCTTGAACATCGCCCGCATGAACAGTCGCTGAACTGAACATGCCCGCACTTAAGCAAATCAACGTCAAACCAATCATCATCAAACAGATCGTAAAAGGACGCCTTAATTTTGTATTCACCGGTAGCTTATTGTTCATCGCGCCACCTCCGGAGCCTGAATAGGCAGTGACAATATATCCACGGCCACCTGCTTCTTGGCCATTCGAATACCCTTGGCCACGGCGCTGCGATAGTCGCTATCTTCGAGCACTACCCACTGTTTTGTTTTCTGATCCCAAGCTCCAGTCACTTTCTGATCGGAGGTTTGATACATCAGAGCAATACGACCCACGCGGAGGATGTTCACCTCCCGATCCTGAGAGCCTACGGTGACCATATCGGTGTAGCTATCAATTCGCGTGCCGTACTCACTTTCAATTTTGTACGCTTCCAAAACCTGCCTAAATTTCTCTGCGGCACTCAAATCAGCGCGGCTTAAGTTTTCACGCAAATGGGCCACACGCTGATGGCGCTCATCCAATAAAAAGGGAATATCAAGACTGATGAATTGTTCCAGGGAATGAATCATTTTCAAGGTGAGCGGTGTGATTTGTCGCTCCATGACAGCGGCATTTTCAATAGATGCCTCAAGATCTGCCATTGTCTGCTGTTGGTGGGCTATCTGTGCCTCAAGCTGAGCGTTATACACTTGCAGACCTTCAACCTGTTTATTGACCTGTTTAAAGTCCTGGAATAGGTCACTGGTTTGATCGGACACGCTATCTATACGCTGCTGGGAAGCTTTTGCTGCTGCCGTTTTATTCGCACTGGCATCCAGTGCTTTATCCACATCAGCCCCGCTGGCGCTAACGCTCATCAGTGCCGAGAAGGCCACGGCCAACACGGTCGAAAAATAAGCCCTAATTTTATATCGGTGGTTCTTCATGTGTTTCTCAGCCATGTTCCTTGTCGTCTAGATACGTGTGCTTCTGCCCTTCAGGCCGTTCGCTCCAACACCTGAAAGAAATAAGGTGTTTCACCCTGCACTTCTGGTTCCTGACGGCTGGCTTCCTGCCAATCAGCTTCGTTGTATTCAGGGAAAAAAGCATCGCCCTGAACTGTCGCCTGAACCCGGGTGATATATAACCGATCGGCTAAATCAATCGCCGTACGGTAAATTTCTTCACCCCCAATCACCATAACCTCCAGTGCTTCTGTACTTATCCCTTTTGTACCTACCCCTTTTATACCTATCCCTTCACTCTCGTCCTGATCAGCCGCCCTCTGTTCTTCAGCAATAGACATAGCCTGCTGCAAAGAAGAGGCTGTTTTAACACCAGGATGCTGCCATTCACTGTTGCGAGTAATCACAACGTTCAAGCGCCCAGGCAGTGGCCGACCAATAGAGTCGAAGGTTTTTCGTCCCATCACAATGGGTTTACCCATGGTCACGGACTTGAAATACTTAAGGTCTTCGGGCAAATGCCAGGGCAACGTATTGTTCAAACCAATAGCACGGTTTTTGGCCATGGCGACGATGAGTGAGAGCTTAACGTCAGTCATTGACTTAAACCGCTACTGGCGCAGATATGGGCGGGTGGGGGTCGTAGCCCTGCAACTCAAAGTCGTCAAATTGAAAGCTGAACAGATCCTTCACCGATGGGTTAATGGCCATCACAGGAAGCGAATGCGGCTCCCGGCTGAGCTGCTCTTCCACCTGCTCTAGGTGGTTTGAGTAAAGGTGTGCATCGCCAAAGGTATGGACAAAATCGCCGGGCTGAAGACCGGCAACCTGAGCAATCATCAACGTCAACAGCGCATAGGAGGCAATATTAAAGGGCACACCTAAAAGCACATCGGCACTGCGTTGGTAGAGCTGACAGGATAGCCGCCCCTCACTCACATAAAACTGAAACAATGTATGACAGGGGGGCAAGCCCGATTTCGCCATGACTGGAATATCTTTGGGGTTCCATGCGGAGACAATGAGACGACGGGAGTCCGGGTTATTTTTAATATCCGAAACCAGCTGGGCAAGCTGGTCAACGCCCTCAAAATTACGCCACTGGTGTCCATAGACTGGCCCCAACTCACCGTATTGAGCAGCAAATGGCTCATCGACTTTTACTCGCTCGACAAATAGCTTCTTCTGCTCCCGCCATTCGGGG